>NZ_JBNJOG010000002.1:0-543767 GCF_050113695.1 Vibrio sp. TRT 17S01
TGGCTCTGGCTCTGGCTCTGGCTCTGGCTCTGGCTCTGGCTCTGGCTCTGGCTCTGGCTCTGGCTCTGGCTCTGGCTTTGCAAGAACACTATCCGTACGTTGCTCTGATGCAAGTGCTTCGTCTGATTCTTTGAGATCATCAAAATTCAGCTCATCAAGCAATGGATCCGCTTCCGGTGCCACATTAAGCATGTCATCAATGAAATCATTACTTGAAAACTCTTTCTCAGACTCATCCTGAGATGCTTCACTTTCAGCTAAGAGCTCATCATCGTGTTCATCGTTTTCTTCTTCAGCTTGCTCATCCATCAGAGCATCGAAGTCGAGTTCTGGTTCTGGTTCTGGTTCTGGTTCTGGTTCTGGTTCTGGTTCTGGTTCTGGTTCTGGTTCTGGTTCTTCAGATTGTGCTTGTTTTTCGATCTCTAATAGTTCTTCAAACAGATCGGTACCTTCATCACCATAGTCTTCTTGAGTGTCATTTGACTCAGTCGCTTCAGCTTCTGGCTCACCAAGTAGCTCATCCAATAGCTCAGTGCTGTCGTCATCAACAGAAACTTTATCTTGTTCTGTCTGGCCGCTTTCTAACAATTCATCCAGCATCTCAGTTGAATCTTGATTCAACTCTTCGGATTCGCTTTCAGAAGCTTCTTCAAGAAGCTCATCCAGCAAGTCAATACTGTCTTCATTGAGCTCAACATGATGGTCACTATCATCGATGCTATTTTCATCGATAAGTTCATCAAGTAAATCTGAGCTATCAGTGCTTAATTCGACGCTTTCCTCATCTAGAAGCTCATCAAGAAGCGCTGTCTCATCGATGGATTCTGCTTCAAGTTTTTCTAGGTCAGCCTGGGCTTCAACTTGTGCAAATAGGTCGTCCAACTCTTCATCAGAAGCCAGATTATCTTCACTCAACGCTGCTGGCTCTTCAGTACTTAAGTCAAAATCATCCTCACTTTCATCAAGTACCGTCTCGAAGCCTTGACTACCCTGCTCTTCGGGGCCCTCATCAATGTCGTTAAGAAGATCATCGAGAAGTGATTGGTCCAACCCATCACTACCTAATTCTTCTGTCTCTTCATCACCTTCCAATAATGAATCAAAATCATCTTGGGAAAGAGAGCTTTCATCCGATAAGTCGAACCCTTCAAGCTCGGCGTCATCTTCAATAACAACTTCATCTAGCGCGCGCTCCATTTCTTCGAGGCCAAGCGCTTTGTCTTCGCTATTGACGCTAATACCACTGTTGCTACCGTCCAGATCCGCTAGCTCAGCATCTAAGTCACCATCTTCGCCAATGCCTGCGAATGGATCTTCACCATCCTCACCTTCCAGATTGAAGTCGAGGTCGCTATCATCCAAATCAGCAAACACGTCTGGCTCACCGTCTTCACCTTCCAGTTCAGTCTCATCGCCAAATAACTCTGGCTCAGACTCTTCGGAATCGCCGAACAAATCATCGTCTAGTAACAAATCATCTTCGACTTCTTCATTGTTCATCGCTTCGGGTGGGATGATTGGAGCGACTTCAGGCTGCGGCTGAACCTCTGGCTGTACATCTTCAGGTTTAGTAGAACGACGACCTAACAACATGACAATAATAAGGCCAATCAATAAGCCTGGAATTATCGCCAAAGCAGCCACAAGCCATGTATTACCAAGCAGCTGATCCATGGCTGTCGGTGCCATTTTTTGTTCTTCCGCAAGACGCTGTCTTTCAGCATCCAAGAGTTTTTCAACTTCAGTGCGAATACGAGATTCATCACCCAACTCATCTTTCAGTACGTCCACTTCGGACTGCACCTGCGCCAGCATTAAGCGCAAACGATGATTCTTCTCTTCCAGAGCGGACAATTCCGTTTCCGAGTTTTCTAGCTGCTTTTCTAACACCTTAACTTGTGTTTTGTTCTCCGATTTAGCGATATCTTTCATATCATCCTGTTTCGAAGAAGTCGTCACTGTGACTTTTGGGGTCTCAGCAGGTTTTACCGCAGGAGAAGTAGGTTTACTTGCTTGTTGTGTATTTACTTTTGGCTGTGGACGCGCGCTTGGGCGGCTTGCTCCATCCAAGCGTGCTTGGTGCACTGTCATAACACGGACAGCTTCTTCCGTTGATACGCTGCGCACCTGAGCCAAGGAAGGCACGCGTAGTGTACTTCCTGGAATCAATTCATGAATATTTTGCTGGTCAAAAGCTTGCGGGTTGAGCTGAAAGATAGCTAATAGCGTTTGCTGAACCGTGACATTGTTTGACGGGCGCAAACGAGAGGCAATACTCCACAACGTTTCACGCCCGGTAGTTGGACCGTAAAAACGGGAGGGTTCACTTTGCGATGCAGAATTTCTGGAAAACGATTCGGAATACTGTGGCGAGGACTGGATCTCACCATTTGGTCCTTTTAGGCGAATGCTTTCTGCACTAACGATTGAAGTTTGAGTCACGGCTACCATTGCTACAGGCAAAAGGAGACGCTTTAAAAGTCGACGCATATAAGGCTCAGCTATGTGCTCAAAAAATTAAAATGTGTTGATCTGTTAAATATATCGGATAAATCGCTCAAAACTATAGAAGCCGAGACAAAAAATGTGTGTCAAACACAATAATCGCAGTAATCTCACACAAAAATGGCAATGTGAATGTGCGTGCGAATAAAAAAGCCCCAGCATGCTGGGGCTTTCACTGCTTATAAATTGGACTTTAGTAGTAATCTCGGATCAGAACTTCTGCAATTTGAACCGCGTTTGTAGCTGCACCTTTGCGCACATTATCTGCCACAACCCATAGGTTAATACCGCTATGGTGGCTGATGTCATTACGGATACGACCAACCATCACGTGATCTTTACCACCAGCATCACGAACTTGAGTTGGGAAATCTTGTCCGTGGAACACTTCAACCCCATCAGTCTGCTCTAACAATTGAATCACTTCCTGAGCGTCAATTGGTGCTCGCGTTTCAATATGTACCGCTTCTGCATGACCATAGAATACTGGAACACGGACGCACGTTGGGTTCACGGTAATCGAAGGATCATTAAAGATTTTTTGAGTTTCCCACACCATTTTCATTTCTTCTTTGGTGTAGCCATTGTCCATAAACTGATCGATCTGCGGGATACAGTTGAACGCAATCTGTTGTGCAAACTGTTCTGGCTCAGCAGGAATGCCGTTCAGTAATTTTGCTGTTTGCCCTGCTAATTCATCAATCCCCGCTTTACCCGCACCTGCAACAGATTGATAGGTCGATACGTTAATGCGGTCAATGCCCACTGCATCATGGATCGGTTTAAGTGCAACAAGCATTTGAATGGTTGAACAGTTTGGATTCGCAATAATATTGCGGTTACGAAACTCAGCAATGGCTTCTGGGTTTACTTCAGGAACAACCAAAGGAACATCATACTCGTAACGGTAGTGGGACGTATTGTCGATCACAACCACGCCTGCATCAGCTGCAATCGGAGCCCACTTCTCAGAGAGTGAACCACCAGCAGAAAACAAACCAATGTGCGCTTGTGACCAATCAAAGTCTTCGACATTTTGTACTTGTATTGTTTTACCATTGAAACGGTAAGTCTTTCCTTCACTGCGTTCACTGGCTAGCAGATAAATTTCGCCGACTGGAAACTTACGTTCTTGAAGAACTTCGATGATGGTTTCACCGACAGCACCGGTCGCGCCCAATACAGCAACATTAAATTGTTGGCTCATTAACTTACCTCAATTTGAAAACCTAATTTTTCCAATGGTTCAAGATTACAGTGTTGGTCGCCATATAGTCTCACAGAACTGTACTCTCGTCTGTCCCAATATTGTTTACGCATCATGTCAAACGCGCCAGAGTTATGGATTTCACGACGGAACAACGCATCATCCTTACGCACATCGTAGATGATTTGCGTCAAGTTATGCAAAGTCGCCTCATCCCACGCTCTATTCAGCGTTAGCTCTGGGACTGGAGCCACGGGTAATAACTCGCTCGCCATGGCAGCGAGCGGTTTACCTAAAAATTCGCAGTAGCTATTAAAGATCATGGTCGTGCCACGCGCTTTGCCCTCAAGGCCGTAGCCCGCGACATGAGGGGTGGCGAATGCTAACAGAGGCAGAAGCTCCATATCAACTTCTGGTTCAAACTCGAAGACATCAAGCGCAGCAATAAAACCATCTTGCTTCAACAAACGTTGCTTGAGCGCATCGTTATCAACCACAGGACCACGGGCGGCATTAATGAGAATTTGATCCTCACGAAACCCATTCAATACTTGCTCATCAATAAGATGATGAGTTGGATGATCGCCATCGCGTGTGATTGGCGTATGCAAGGTAATAATATCTGAACGCTCAAGTAGCTCAGTGAGTGGCGTAAATGAGCGGCTATCCCCTTGCGCCTCTTTAGGAGGGTCATTAATCAACACATTGATGCCAATGCCTTTCAAGCATTGCTCTAAATAACTGCCAACTTGACCTGCGCCAATAATTCCAACCGTCTTATCGAACACAGAGAAGCCATGTTGCTGCGCCAGAACCATCATGACACTGAATACATACTCTGCAACACCCACTTTGTTACAGCCCGGTGCTGCTGTGAAGAAAATGCCTTTTTCACTCAGTAAGGCTTGATCGACGTGATCCATACCTGCAGTAGCCGTACCGACAAACTTAAGCTTGTTAGCCTTTGCAATAAGGTCTGCATTCACTTTCGTGACGGAGCGAATCATTAGCGCATCAACATCAATTAAATCATCAGCCGTCAACGTTCGACCCGGCTTTAGAATCACTTCGCCTAATTGGCTGAATAGAGATTCTGCATATGGCATGTTTTCATCAATAAGGATTTTCATATCGGTAGGTTCAGCGTATGACTAAATAGAGTGAGATTGTGCAGAAAAGGCCGTGACGTGTCGAGGGAAAGATAAGTTTTCCTCTCATTCCTTTTCGCAGAAAGAAAAATGCCCGGCATATAGCCGGGCAACGTTCCAGAACAAAAGGATCCTGTCCCGCTCTCCATGGGACAGAGTCTGCGTCTGTTCGACCGATTAAGTCGGTCAAGCTCTGGAAACTGGTTTTGCCAACAGGCAAATACAGTTATTAGCCTTGGTACTTCTTAATAACGAGTGTTGCGTTAGTACCACCAAAACCAAAGCTGTTTGACATAACGGTGTTCAATTCTGCTTCGCGAGTTTCTGTCACGATGTCTAGACCTTGAGCCGCTTCATCCAAGTTTGCTACGTTGATGCTTGGTGCAATAAAGCTGTGGTGCAACATAAGCGTTGAGTAAATCGCTTCATGTACACCAGCCGCACCTAGTGCGTGGCCAGTCATTGCTTTCGTTGCAGAAATTGCTGGGCTGTTACCACCAAATACTTCTTGGATCGCGCCCAGCTCTTTAACGTCACCAACCGGTGTTGAAGTGCCATGAGTGTTCACGTAATCCACACCGTCAACGTCTTGCATTGCCATCTTCATACAACGTACAGCACCTTCACCAGATGGCGCTACCATATCGTAGCCATCAGATGTCGCACCGTAACCTACGATCTCACCATAGATTTTTGCGCCACGAGCTAGAGCGTGCTCAAGCTCTTCGATAACTAGCATGCCGCCACCACCAGAGATGACAAAACCGTCACGGTCTGCATCGTAGGTACGAGAAGCTTTTTCTGGAGTCTCATTGTATTTCGTTGATAGTGCGCCCATCGCATCAAACATCATAGTTTGAGACCAATCTAGCTCTTCACCACCACCAGCAAAGACAACGTCTTGTTTACCAAGTTGAATAAGCTCCATCGCATGGCCAATACAGTGTGCTGACGTTGCACAAGCTGAACTCATTGAGTAGTTCACGCCACGGATTTTGAATGGCGTAGCCAAACAAGCAGAAACCGTTGAAGACATAGTACGAGGTACCATGTATGGACCTACACGTTTTACACCTTTTGCACGCATTGTATCTGTTGCAATGGTTTGGTTTAGTGCCGATGCACCACCAGAACCAGCAACAATACCTGTGCGCTCATTTGAAACTTGGTCCTCAGTTAGACCAGCATCTTCAATTGCTTGCTGCATTGACAGGAATGCGTACGCCGCTGCATCACCCATAAAGCGCATTTGCTTACGATCGATGTGTTCAGCTGGGTTGATTTTTAGATCGCCCCACACCTGAGAACGTAGACCTTGCTCTTTAAACTGCTCAGATGCAGTAATACCAGATTTACCTGCTTTAAGAGACGCTAGTACTTCTTCGACGTTGTTACCGATACTCGATACGATACCCATACCGGTGATGACGACTCGTTTCATTATGCAATTCCTATAAATCAAAAAATTGTATCGCTACCATGATGATGACATGGTTTGAGCGGTTGTCAGTTTCAGAGCGCTCAATTATGCAGCATATACTATCTGGCAGCATTAACACGCTCTGAATAATAACGAAGTTGACCATCAAAAGTGGTCAGCTTTCCCAGAAATCCGTACAATCCCTATTAGTTTACCGCCTTATATCGCACATTTCTGACATTATGACTTCAATCACTAACGCTCAGCTCGACTGGAATGAAGCTGGTACCCCCGTTTCAGACCAATTTGATGACGTCTATTTCTCTAACGTAAATGGGCTCGAAGAGACCCGCTATGTTTTCCTGCATCAAAACCAACTGCCCCATCGATGGAATGATTTTGATCAACGTCGCTTTACAATCGGTGAAACCGGTTTTGGTACAGGACTCAATTTTCTTGCCGTATGGCAGTGGTTTGATGACTTTAGACAGCAAAACCCAGATGCGCCATTAAAAGAGCTCCATTTTATTAGCTTTGAGAAGTACCCCTTAAGTAAAGATGACTTAATAAAAGCTCATCAAGCATGGCCAGAACTGAAGACATATGCTGAGCAGTTGCAAAAGCATTACCCGATTGCGGTGCCAGAATGTCATCGTATTGTCTTAGCCGATGGCGCAGTAACGCTCGACCTTTGGTTTGGTGACATCAAAGATTGTATGCCAAAAGTCCCTACCACTGAGAGTGGGCTTATCGATACGTGGTTTCTTGACGGCTTTGCACCAAGTAAAAACCCTGAAATGTGGAATCAAAATCTGTTTGATGGCATGGCAATGCTAGCGAAACAGAACTGTCATTGTGCCACCTTTACTGCCGCTGGTTTTGTTCGCCGAGGCTTAATAGAAGCCGGCTTTGACATGAAGAAAGTAAAAGGCTTTGGCACCAAGCGCGAAATGATAGCAGGAACCCTTTCAAATCTAAAAGGTTTCACCAATCATAAGCCTTGGTTTGCACGAGAATCGGCCACTGCTTCTGATGACATCGCCATTATCGGCGGCGGTATTGCTAGTGCAACGCTCGCGAAAGCCCTTATTCGTCGTGGTCAAAAGGTAACCCTGTATTGTAAAGATTCAGAAGCAGCTCAAGGTGCTTCAGGTAATCGTCAAGGCGCCGTTTATCCATTGATCAATGGCTCCCACACTGGTGTGTCACGTGTCTTTGCCCCTGCATTCCTATATGCGCGTCAATTTGTTGAACAGATGGCAGCTCAATCTATTTCATTTGATCACAGCTGGTGTGGTGTTACCCAATTAATGTGGGATGAAAAAGCGGAAACCAAGCTTAACCGCATGCTTGAAAGCGGCCTTTCTGAAGCACTGATCCATAAACTGAACGCACAGCAAACCACTGAAAAGATTGGTTTACCTATCAGCACATCAAGCGTTCATTATCCACTTGGCGGTTGGTTATGTCCGGCTCAGTTAACCCAAGGTATATTGAATAACCTTGAGCAAAGCGATTCTTTTAGCGCGAAGTTCAACCATCAGGTCAATAAACTTACTTGGCATGAAAATGAAAGCAAATGGGCCGTTCATACGGAACAAGGCACTTTTCAGCACTCGATTGTTATTGTTGCCAATGGCCACGAATTCGCTAAATTAACACAAACTCGAGCCATTCCTCTGGGGCAAGTAAAAGGCCAAGTTAGTCATATTCCAACCACCGATTCTTTGCAAAAACTGAAAACGGTCCTTTGTTACGACGGTTATATGACCCCGGTGAATCCAAACAATGGCCACCATTGCATTGGAGCAAGCTACGATCGAGAAAATATCGATACCAAATTTGACCCTGCAGCTCAGAAAGAAAATGGTTTAAAACTGAGTAAATGCATATCTGATCAAGATTGGCCAAGTGAAGTAGACACCAGTGAAAACCATGCAAGACAAGGCGTTCGTTGTGTCAGCCGAGACCATTTACCCTTTATTGGTCATGTAGGCGACTTCGAAGCCACTAAGCATGCCTATCAAGACTTGCCAACACAAACAGAAGAGAATGCTGCCAAAGCACCAGTTTATCCAAATCTATTCTGTATGTTAGGGCTTGGTTCTCGAGGTTTAAGCTCTGCTCCCCTTTTAGCCGAAGTACTCGCATCACAAATTTGTGGAGATCCATTACCGTTGCCTGTTGATGTTTTGGAAGAGCTGCATCCGAGCCGAATGTGGGTAAGGAAATTGAGGAAAGGAAAAGCCATCACTGAGCTTTAATAAAAAAACGCCTCGTAGTTACGAGGCGTTTTTTTGAGTAATCAATTAGACTAGCTGTGCAACCGCTGCCTTGATTTCATTCATAATACCAGCATTTGTGATTTCACCAGTCTCAAAGTCGAAGTTATCGTAGAAACTTGGTACAGAAACTGACGCTTTAACATTGCCACCAAAATAAGGCGCAGAATTAGTAGCGGCAGCTAATACCGTTTGAGCGCCACCAGGACCGGGAGATGTCGCTAAGTAAACAGCTGGTTTATCCTGAAATACAGCACGCTCAATACGACTCGCCCAATCAAATAGGTTTTTATATGCTGCTGGGAAGTGACCGTTGTGCTCTGCAAATGAGATGACAAATGCATCTGCTTCAGATAAATCACGTAAAAATGCCTGTGCGCCTTCAGCCTGACCAATCTCTTTTTCAGTGTCTTCGCTGAACATAGGTACGTTGTAATTATTGATATCCAGTACTGTTACTTCAGCATTTTCGACCAACCCTGCGCTGTAAGTTGCCAATGCCTTATTGATCGATGTTGAGCTGGTTGATGCTCCAAAAGCGACGATTTTCATGTTTTAACCCTCTGTTCTTCTTAGTTGAGATAAGAATATCCCACAGGTTAAAGCGCAACAATTACAAAACGGATACAGAGTCATTCAAATTTTTCGAATATCTTTCAATGGCTCATTACGCCTGACTAAGTAGTGTTTTCCAGAGGTCATTCACAATAGTACGATCTGCAGGTGTTAACTCAGAGCGAGCGCCTTCTAAGCTTTGTTCTATTCGATTGGTGAGTTCACCAATATCATTTACCCCTTCTTCCTCACAAGCGGCGGCTGACAGAGAAATATGACCACGTAAATAGCCTCCAGCAAACAGTTCGTCGTCTGAAGCTGTCTCAATACGTGCATCAATTAGCTCTAATAGTTTTTCTTCAAATTCGATAATCATTCTGATCTCTTTTACTTAACGATAAAGTCGCTCGGCTCTAAAGCCTTAGTGGTGTAAAACTGCGCTAAAGCGTCAGCCAGCATTTTCACTCTTGGTGGGATGCCTTTTTGTAATATATCCATCACTTCTTGATGAACTTTTGCCATAAAAGCCAAACGATCGGGCTCAAAATCGCCGTGTAGATTGTCACAACTGACAGTAAAAGGAAACCCAGCACTTGTTGCCAAGATCCACTCATAGGCTTGAGGACGAATCTCAACTTTCTCAAACTCAGCCTGAACCGCCGCTGTGCGTCCATCCGGCTCATACCAATACCCAAAATCTTCTAGCAACCGACGCTTTGGCCCTGCTACACACCAGTGAGCAATCTCATGTAATGCCGACGCATAAAAGCCTCTGGCAAAAATAATGCGATGATAGGGTACTTTCTCATCTGCTGGCAGGTAGATCGGTTCATCACCGCCCAACTCGAGGCGAGTATTAAATTCATCAAAAAAAGTCTTATTAAAAATCGAGATCAGATCTTGGTATTGGTGCGTCATATATTTCTTGTAGAGTTTTTACGTGCGCTCGCATTTTCGCTTTTTTTAACTTTGAGGTAAACCTACAAATCATGTGCTGCTATTAGATTTAATTATGTGAAAAACGTTTTCGTAAATACAAAATCTCATTCGTCAGCTGTGGGTTTTCCTACTACACTCACGCCTTATTTTATCGTCCTCCAGATTAGTACGGGTTTCGCTATGTTGTTGAGTGTTCTCTATATTATTGGAATTACAGCGGAAGCTATGACTGGCGCATTAAGCGCTGGCCGAAGAAAAATGGATTGGTTTGGTGTAATGTTGGTCGCGAGTGCCACTGCCATTGGTGGTGGTACCGTACGTGATATTTTACTTGGGCATTACCCACTAGGTTGGGTAAAGAACCCAGAATTTCTCGCCATTACTTGCTTGGCTGGGGTACTTACAACAGGACTCGCCAAGTGGGTGATCAAGTTTAAAGGCTTGTTCATTCGCTTAGATGCACTTGGCCTTATTGTATTTAGTATCATCGGGACCAAAGTAGCAATCGGCATGGGCTTGCACCCGGGTATCTGTATGGTATCTGCATTGGTGACTGGTGTATTTGGTGGTCTATTACGTGATTTGATTTGTCGTCAAACACCACTTGTTTTGCATGAAGAGCTTTATGCTTCTGTCGCGCTTATTGCTTCCGGCTTATATCTTGCCCTGCTTGAATTCAACGTACCAGACGTAACGGCAACTATCATTACCCTAGTGACTGGTTATACACTACGCATGGCAGCAGTGCGCTTTAAATGGCGTTTGCCTTCATTCCACTTGGAAACAGAAAGTTCGATTCACTAGTTAGAGTCAAAGCGTAACTAGAAATGTATGAAAAAGGCTGCTCATTGAGCAGCCTTTTATATTCTTATCAAGCAAAGAATCAAGCTTAAATCTTTGGTGTTTCTGTTGTTACGCCATGGTTTTGACCACGATGACGCAACAAGTGATCCATCACTACAATTGCCAGCATCGCTTCTGCGATAGGTACGGCGCGAATACCCACACATGGGTCGTGACGACCTTTAGTGATCAGCTGAGTTGGCTCACCGTCTTTAGTGATGGTTTCACCCGGTACAGTAATGCTTGATGTTGGCTTCAGTGCGATGTTTGCAACGATGTCTTGACCTGTTGAAATACCACCCAGAATACCGCCGGCATGATTACTACCAAAGCCTTCTGGAGAAAGCGGGTCACGGTGCTCGCTGCCTTTTTGGTTCACGACATCAAAGCCGTCACCGATTTCCACACCTTTCACCGCGTTGATGCTCATTAATGCATGCGCGATATCTGCATCCAAACGGTCAAAGACTGGCTCACCAAGACCAACTGGCACGTTGGTTGCCACAACCTGAATTTTAGCGCCAATAGAGTCGCCTTGTTTTTTCAGGTCACGGATAAGCTGATCAAACGCTTCGACTTTGTCCGCATCTGGGCAGAAGAACGCGTTATTCTCGATTTCATTCCAATCGACTTTATCGATGGAAACATCACCCATTTGTGACAAGTAAGCACGTATTTCAACACCAAACTCGTCTTTTAGGTATTTCTTAGCAATTGCACCCGCAGCCACACGCATTGCTGTTTCACGAGCAGACGAACGACCGCCACCGCGATAATCACGGATACCGTATTTTTGGTGGTAGGTATAATCAGCGTGTCCTGGGCGGAACTTGTCTTTGATGTCTGAGTAGTCTTTAGAACGTTGATCGGTGTTTTCGATCAACAGACCAATTGAAGTACCTGTGGTTTTACCTTCAAATACGCCAGAAAGTATTTTTACTTCGTCCGGTTCACGACGTTGGGTGGTGTAACGTGACGTGCCAGGACGGCGACGGTCGAGATCCGTTTGTAGGTCCGCTTCTGTAATTTCTAGACCTGGAGGGCATCCGTCTACGATACATCCTAGTGCGATACCGTGACTTTCTCCGAATGTAGTCACTCGAAAATGTTGTCCGATACTGTTTCCTGCCATTACTTCCTCAAATTATTGTCGCCACGCTCTCCTTGAGCGTAACTGCTTTCCAGTTCTTCGTAGAATCATAGTGGCTTTATTATGTTTTGATGTAAAGAGTAAATAATCACTTAATCGAGAGGAAAAGCGCATAAAAAAACACCGAGCAAAAGGCTCGGTGTTCTCATCATTTATTAGTGATTCAATTAGTCTTTGTACAGTTTGAACTCTTCTGCACATTCAACCAGCTGGTCACGCGTTAGCATGAATACGCCATGACCGCCGTTCTCGAACTCAATCCAAGTGAATGGAATTTGTGGGTACTGTTCCATCATGTGAACCATTGAGTTACCAACTTCACATACAAGAATACCGCTATCCGTTAGGTAGTCTGGCGCGTTTGCTAGAATACGACGAACCAGTTTTAGACCGTCAGTACCAGCAGCAAGGCCTAACTCAGGCTCGTGCGTGAATTCGTCTGGTAGGCTGTTCATGTCTTCTTCGTCCACGTAAGGTGGGTTAGACACGATCAGGTTGTATTTCTCTTTTGGTAAATCACGGAACAAGTCAGAACGGATTGGGAACACTTGCTGCTCCATACCGTGGTCTTGTACGTTTTGCTCAGCAACTTGAAGAGCGTCGGTTGAGATATCGATCGCGTCTACTTCTGCGTCAGGGAATGCGTGTGCACAAGCAATTGCGATACAACCAGAACCCGTACATAGATCCATAATACGAACAGGCTCTTCTACCAACCAAGGTTGAAATTCATTCTGGATCAGCTCACCAATTGGTGAACGAGGCACCAATACGCGCTCATCCACAAAGAATTCAAGGCCACAGAACCACGCTTTGTTGGTTAAGTATGACGTTGGCGTACGATCGTTGATGCGTTTCACGACACGCTCAACAATGCGAAGGCGTTCGCTTGTCGTCAAACGAGAATTGAGTACATGCGGAGGCACATCAATCGGTAAATAAAGGGTTGGCAAAATGAGTTGTACCGCTTCATCCCACGCATTATCAGTACCATGACCATAAAACAAATTAGCGGCATTAAAGCGGCTAACCGTCCAACGAATCATGTCCTGAAGCGTATGAAGCTCTGAAACTGCTTCTTCTACAAAAATCTTATCCAAAATTGCCTCCGAAAAGCGCTACAATACTGCTAGTTGTATCGAAATACGTAGTTATAACCTTATGAGCAAGAAAGACACCGACCTAGATGATGACTTCGCCCTTTTTAAGGATGCAGTACAAGGCGTAAAAAAGTTGCAACAGGATACCATAGTCCAGCAACCAAAAAGAAATACTAAGCAAAAAGAAATCACCCGTACGGCCCGTGAAGCCAGTGATACAGAGTTTTATTTCTCTGATGAGTTTATGCCACTTTTAAATGAGGAAGGCCCAACTCGCTATGCCCGTGATGACGTATCAACTTATGAGGTTAAACGTCTACGCCGTGGTGTTTATGTACCGGATGTTTTCTTAGATATGCACGGAATGACGCAGCAAGAAGCTAAGCGGGAGCTCGGCGCGATGATTGCGTATTGTGTAAAAAATAATGTCCACTGTGCCTGTGTTCAGCATGGTATTGGTAAACATATTCTCAAACAAAAAGCCCCACTCTGGTTAGCACAGCACCCTGATGTGATGGCCTTTCACCAAGCGCCACTCGAATTTGGCGGAGATGGCGCATTACTCGTTCTACTCTCCATTCCAGAGAAGTAATGTAGACAAAAAAGGAGCCGAATGGCTCCTTTTTAATGTCTGAGTTCTGGTGGAATGGGTAAATCGGATGTTTTGAGGTTCGGGCGTTGACCGCCCCGTTTTCGGTATTGCTTAAGTTGGAAAACATAAGCCAAAATCTGCGCCACCGCAGTAAACAAACCATCTGGGATTTCCTGCTCAAGCTCTGTTGTATGGTATAGCGCACGAGCCAATGGAGGAGCCGGAACAACATAAATATCATGCTCGCGGGCGATTTCACGAATTTTTAATGCCATATGGTCGGTGCCTTTCGCAACAACAATAGGCGCACGATCTTTATCTTGCTTATAACGCAGTGCTACTGAGAAATGCTCTGGGTTAGTCACAATCACATCGGCCTGCGGAACTTCCGCCATCATCCGACGCTGCGCCGCTTCACGCTGGAGCATACGAATACGACCTTTAACCTCGGGCTTACCTTCCGTTTCTTTGTATTCGTCTTTAACTTCTTGTTTCGTCATTTTCAGTTGGTCTGCGTGCTGCCAAATCTGAAATGGAATATCGATAGCAACTACAATGAGTAGCGAGCAACTAATGAGCAAAACAAAGTTTAGTAAGATGTCGAGTGCATGAAAAATATTTTGTGGATACACATCCATGCTGAGCTGGAACAAATCTGCTTTCGCTGCATTGATCAAATAAAACGCAACACCTGAAACCAGTGCCACTTTTAAAATCGACTTCAGTAGCTCAACCCAACTTTGCAAACCAAACATCCGTTTGATGCCACTAAGAGGGTTCATCTTGGACAGCTTTGGCATTGCAGCCTGAGCGGAAAAACTGATCCCACCGACCCCAGCAGCACCAATAAGAGCGGCAATGAATAAGGTCAAAAGAATGAGTAATAGCGGAAGTATTAAGCTGGTCAACGACCCCAATGCAATATCAAACAGCTTAGCTTGATCAAACACTTCTTCTCGGCTGAGATCGAACAAGCGCCCCATCACCGTAAATAGCCCACGAGCTAACCCCTCGCCAAACCACATCAGGGCGACCGCGCCTATCACTAATACCGACACCGATGCCAATTCTTTAGACCTTGCAACCTGCCCTTTTTCACGAGCCTGTTGCAAGCGCCTGGGCGTGGCATCTTCGGTGCGTTCTTGACCGTCTGACTCTGCCAAATCAGTCCTCCGCCATTAGCAATTTAATCGAATAAAGCGACATATCTGCTGCTCCCCTTGTTGCCAGAATAGCTCATAATGACTAAACAAACCGCCAAGGATGTACCAACACAACAGCAAACCCACGATCAGTGCAAACGCAAAACCCAAAGAGAAGATGTTAAGCTGCGGCGCTGCACGCGTCATGACACCAAACGACAAATTGATCGTCAACAAAGCAATAATGCCTGAGAGCGACATGCTGAGTGCAACTTTAAACATGATCCCTAACCAAAGAGCGAGCTCACGAAAGTCAATGGTATTAAGCTGCCCAGTACCAATGGGTAAACTTTTAAAACTCATGACCACCAGCTGAATCATCTTTAGATGACCATCGGTCGCCAAAAAAAACATGGTTGCCAAAAACATAAAAAGCTGACCAAGCAAAGGTGTATTTTGCCCGTTGGCTGGGTCAACCATAGAAGCAAAACCCAAGCTTGATTGCATACCCAGAATTTGTCCCAGAATGACAAAGGTCTGGATCATAAACTGAGTAACGGTCCCCATTGCAACACCAATAATGATTTGCTCTAACAGGACCATAAAACCTTGAAATGAAAGTAGCTGGATATCTTTTGGGACCGCAGGAAGCATTGGCATAACAGCAAAAGTAATGGCTAAGCCAAGGTAAAGACGAATACGCGGCGAAACAAAACGGGCTCCCGTGACGGACATCACCATCAGCATTGCTGCGATGCGTGTGTATGGCCAAAAGTAGTTTGCTAACCACTCTAGTACAACGCTGGTTGGGTATTCCATAGCCAGACCTAGTATAAAACCTGCGGCATGCGTTCAACCATGGAGAAGAAATACTCCATCAGAATCTGCGTCATCCAGTGCGCAAACAACATTAACGCCAACAAAGTCACGATCAAACGAGGTAAAAAGCTTAAGGTCTGTTCGTTGATGGACGTTGCGGCTTGAAAAATCGCAACAACCAAACCGATAAGCAAGCTGGGGATGATGATGGCACAAACCATCAAAAGCACCATCCATAACGCTTCGCGAAACAGTTCTACAAACATTTCTGGAGTCATGGATTTCCTCCTGCTACAACGCGAAGCTACCGGCTAAGGTGGACAAAATTAGGTTCCACCCATCAACCAGTACAAACAACATCAATTTAAATGGCAACGAGACAATCATTGGTGACAACATCATCATACCCATTGCCATCAAGACCGATGCCACAACTAAATCAATGATTAAGAATGGCAGGAATAGCATAAAACCAATTTGGAACGCAGTCTTAAGCTCCGAAGTAATAAAGGCCGGGATCAATACCGCCATAGACACATCTTCTGGTGCAGTGGCGTTCGAGCCGGAAATATTAACGAACGTTTCCAGATCTTTGACTCGTGTCTGCTTCAGCATAAAGTCTTTCATCGGGCCTTGTGCCGCATCAAACGCTGCCCTAGCAGTAATTTGCTCATTCAAGTACGGTTGAATTGCATTGTCATTTATCTTACCAAGCACGGGGGACATAATGAAAAAAGTAAGGAAAATGGCAATACCGATAATGACCTGATTCGATGGGGTTTGTTGCAAACCCATTGCTTGTCGGAGTATCGACATCACCACGACAATTCGCGTAAAAGAGGTCATCAAAATAACCATGGCTGGCAAAAAGCCAAGCATGGTCATCAATGCCAGAATTTGAAGGCTGATCGAGTAATCTTCCCCACCATTAGGATTGGTGGTCATGGTAAATGCAGGAATGCCGCCGCCACTCCCCGTGAGTGTACCTGTTGAAACTGTTTTTGACGCGCCCTGATCTTTTTCCATGGCAGTCACTGTCACAGCCGAGGCACCTGCTGTATTTGCAGGGATAGTCGTTGCAATTTTTTCTTGCTGAGCAAAGGCAACCGAAGTAAAAGTCCAGAGCACAAGCATTAAAAATACACGGCGAAAGAGGTTAGCTTTTATCATTCTTTTTTAATAGCTGCGTCAGCTGGCTGGCAAATGGGCTGGCTTGCAGCTCCTCCTGAGATAATGGCTTTTCCAGCTTAGAAATTAGCTGGATATTTTGTGCGGTGACACCTACTAAGAATTGCTCTTCCCCAGCTTGCACAATCATAAGACGCTCACGCGTGCCTACTGGAATTTGTCTAATCACACTGAGCCCTTTCTGATTCACCATCGTCGGGACTCGCATTCGTTTTAGTAACCAAGCAAGCAGTAAAATAAAGACGATAACGAACAAAAGCGACCCGAAAGTGGTCGCTATATCCAATTGGCTGCCAGGTTCTGCAGCCAAAGCAATACAAGGAAAGTACAGCAAAAAAGTCAGCGGTAGATACTTCATGCGCTACCTTAGCTTTTTGATGCGCTCAGTCTGACTGATCACGTCAGTGAGACGAATACCAAACTTATCGTTAACCACCACCACTTCACCATGAGCGATTAAGGTGCCATTAACTAACACGTCTAACGACTCACCTGCTAGGCGTTCCAACTCAACCACTGAGCCTTGGTTTAACTGCAATAAGTTACGAATGCTGATCTGCGAGCGCCCGACCTCCATCGAGATGGTCACAGGAATATCGAGGATCGTATCCAGCTTACGTCTTTCGTCATCAGAAATTGGGGACGAAGTATCTTGCAACTCGTCCAACTGTGCTGACATTACTTCATCAACATCAACCTCCGGTGCATCCGGGTCTTCTCCCAATGCGGCTGCCCATTCGTCAGCTAACTTTTGATCGTCAGTTGGTTCCATCTTGTAATCCTACCTTTGTTGCGTTTGGCGTTAATCTTCGATCTCGCCTGCATCTTCTTCTAATTCTGATATAACATCTTTGCCTAAGAAGGCGATGTCAGTTTTCACCACATCTGGGCGCTTAATCTTCTCTGATACTTGCACTGCCAAGTTTTCGCCAGAGCGACCCATCTTCACACGGAAAGTCGGCAGCTCTTCAACAAACATAACAGCGTGTTCTGGCATGGTGATTGGAATGATGTCTCCGGGCTGAAGCTCCATCAAATCACGCAATGAAATATCTTGTTCCAGTAAATTGACACGAAAGTTCACCGGCACATCCATGATCTCTTCACGCAGTGCACTACTCCAGCGGACATCCGTTTCCATCTTATCGGACTGAACACCCGCATCGAGTAACTCACGAATCGGCTCAACCATCGAGTAAGGCATCACGACATGGAAGTCGCCACCGCCACCATCCACTTCAATATGGAATGAGCTCACCACAATCACTTCTGTCGGGCTAACAATGTTTGCCATGCTTGGGTTTACTTCGGAGTCAAGATATTCAAACTCAACACCCATGACAGGTGACCAAGCTTCTTTGTAGTCTTCAAAAACAATCTTTAATAGTAATTGAACGATTCGACGTTCCGTTGGGGTAAATTCACGCCCTTCAATTCGCGCATGAAAACGACCATCACCACCAAAAAAGTTCTCTACTAGGATAAATACCAACCTAGCTTCCATGGTAATAAGTGCAGTCCCTTTAAGAGGACGGAAACGCACCATGTTCAAGCTGGTCGGTACATACAAGGTATTTTGGTATTCGCCAAACTTCATCATCTGGACACCGTTGATCGACACTTCTGCCGTTTTTCTCAACATATTGAACAGACTGATTCGCATATGACGTGCAAAACGCTCATTAATTAACTCAAGCGTTGGCATTCGACCACGGACAATGCGGTCTTGCGAGGAAAAGTCAAAATCCACCGCACTTGTATCGACGGGGGAGGAATCTTCCTCTACCTCGTCGACATCATCAACGCCATGAAGCAACGCATCGATTTCATCTTGGCTTAATAGATCGGTCACTCTTCACCTACTGAATTACAAAATCCGTGAATAGAACACGTTCTATCACCGGATTACCTATCGCACGATTTAGTGCAGCTTTAATGTCTTCTGTTGCTTTATCACGTAGCTCAACACGCCCATTGGTGGTTCGCAATTGTTCTACAGTGGCTGAAGCAAAGGTACTTATCAATGAGCTTTCGATAAGTGGCGAGTGGTATTTGGCAAGGTTTTCATTATCAATGCCGCGCACCATTAGCTGGACTTTAATTTGAACCATGCGGTTTCGCTTATCCCCTGTCACATTAAACAGGAAAGGCTGTGCAAGGTTCACATAGGAAACTGGGTCCGTAGGTGCCATCACTTCCTGTTCGGCAACTTGCTGTTCATCTGCTGCCTCATCTGATCCCATTAAGAAAAATGCGGCACCGCCACCACCTAATAAAAGAACAACGACAGCAATAATGATAATCAGAAGCTTACTTTTCCCTTGCGGCGCTTCCGGTTCCATGTCTTCGGCCATAACTAACTTTCTCTATTTGTTTCATTTTTTTATAGTTTAAGCGTAATAACTGATTCCATCACGCTTTGAGCTGACATTCAAATCAAGTTTGACGTCTGGTTCAAGATTTTCATCGCCACTAAACGATTGATTGCCGCCACCTTGACCGCTTTCCCCCTGATTACCAGCAGCATATCGGTTTTGTTGCCCTGAAGATTGTTGCTGAACTGAGGTGTCCCCCAATTGAACTCCCTGCTGAGCAAGCATCTCACGCAGCCTCGGCATCGATTGTTCAATGATGTCACGAGCTTGCTGGTTAGCGACCGTAAAGTGAACCGCCGCACCATCTCCATTCATATTCATTCGAATCTGTAAGCGACCAAGTTCTGGTGGATCTAAACGAATATCGATGTTCTTTAAGTTCTTAGACATCATCATCTGCACTCGCTCAGCAACCTGATCACTCGCCATTTCACGGTTTAACTGCATTGGTGTCTGAGCAGCCGCTTGTTCTGCACGTGCCTGAATGCTGTTACTTGTTGTTTGCTGACCCGTTAGTTGAGAGAGTTGCTGCGCCAAACCATGTTCTTGCTGGACTTGACCTATCTGCCCCCCCTCTTTATGCGCTAACTTACCAATGCTAGCTGCCGCTTTGGCTCCCATAGCCGCTTGTAATGCAGCTTGCTCGTTTACTAATGGTGAGGTTTGCCCTGCCATCATTTGTGATACTGCATTTGTCGCGGTATGCTCAACGGGTGCAAGGTTCTGCGTTGTTATTGCGGCTTTGTCGATTGCTGCAAGCTGCGCATAAGCTTGTTGATTGCTTTGCTGGTTTAATGCCGCCTGCTGTGCAACCATTTGATTATGCTTATTTTTACCATCAAGCGCCACAGCATCATCACCATCAAGTTCTATCTTCTCATTTGAGCTACTACTCCACGGAATAGCAGTTGCAGTAACCGCTGTTGCTGCCACGGCAGGAGTAACACTTTCTGCGGCTTGCTGGATCGGTTGTGCCACTGTATTGAGAGCAGCATCAGAATGCGCCATCGCTACACTGACTTCTTCAGGCGTTGTTTCCGCAGATTCAGCATCCAATTGTTTTTGAGCTACAGGGCTCGCTACCGTGACCATATCAGGGACATCGCTTGATTGCTCTTGCTCAGTTACTGGCGTATCCAGTTGTTGCTCAAGTGGCTTTCCCTTCTCCACTTCTGAGGTCGAAGCCATCGATACCTGTTCAACTGGCTCTCCCTCATCGACGGATGCCGTCGCAGGCATCACACGAACTTGCTGTTCCACCTCTTCTTCAACCTTTGAGCTTGATTCTTCAGCATTGACGACTTCTAAGTCAGATTGTTGAACAAAGCGCTTAGCTGATTCCGGGATCACAGGTTGCTCTTTGACTTGAGCCTCTTTTGAATCTGACACTAAATCGGAGGACTCAACGCCTTCGACATCTTTCAGAGGACGTAGGGTATCGTCATCTACGTCAACCGTTTTACTGCGAGTATTCTTCGTTACGTCTTCCGTTGGAATGGCTTCATTATCAAGCTGCTGGACATCTTCAGGAGGCAACGCTTTGCCGTCTTTTGATTTCAGAGCCTGATTCGCTTCATTGAGCCGACCAAGTAATTCATCGCCTTCAGACATAATGTCATCAATGTTTTCATCAACCGCTTCACTTTTGTTCTCATTCGTTAAGCGTTTAGCACTGTCAACATCGATGCTTTCGGCGTCGCCATCGGTCTCAACAGGCAAATCTTCGCCTTCCGCCTGTGCTTGTTTGAGCAAGGCATCCGTGCTTTCTTCAGACTCGTTGGTTTGAGATGCGGTATCAGCCTCAATTTTAGAGTCTTCAGACACCTCACCTTTTGCTGTGGTTTCCCCTTTAATAAAGGCAGAAAGTTTGGCAAAAAAACCTTGTTCTTCAGTAGGTTCAGCACTAGTTTCACCGCTCTCTATCGCGACTTTACCCACTTTGGGTGTTTCCGTGGTCGGAGTTAGGTTCACGTTCATAAAGGCTACTCACTTAATGGAGTTGACGGATAATCCGTATCTTCAACTTAGTTGCACAATAATATGAGTAGCAACTGCAAAATACGCGCCAATGTCAGCGGTCGTGACGATCACACAGATCGGCGACGTGAGAACTGTAATGTGGAAAACTCATCCAACTGTTTTTGTTCTCTTTGTTCCTGTAACCGCTGTTTCTCTGTCTTTTTTTTGTCGATCAGCCATTCGTAAGAACGGCGCTGCTTGCGTGTCTCAAGCCAATTTTGTTCACAAGACTCGACCTGCTGTTGAAAGTGGGATTCGGCTTGTTTCTGCTTAGAAAGTGTTTCGTCGAGCGTGGTAAGAAATCGATTCAAATGGGTATATTGACTGGCAGTCAGGCCATTTTTTCCTCGGTCAACCAATTGCTGGCAGTAATCGAGGCGGTACTGTTCAATCTGCTGCAATTGTTGGTAATAGCCATCAAGTTCCGTACGCGCTTTATTGAGCGCAAGTACCGCTTGATTCTCACGCTCTTTAGATTGCTCTAACAAAAACTCTAATGCATTTTCCACGTGCTATTACTCACCTTTCAGTAAACGACCGAGCATATTGACACACATATCGTAAGGAACACTTTCTTTCATACTTTGTTGTAAGAAACCATCCAATTGCGGCTTCAAGGTAAAGGCACTATCAATGGCCGGATCTGAACCGGGTTTATAAGCGCCAATTGAAACTAAATCTTGATTCTTACGACAAACCGACAAGACTTGTCGCACGGCTTTGGACATCAGGACGTGCTCGTCGGTCGTAATTTGTGGCATTACACGACTCACAGATTTCTCTACATCAATCGCAGGGTAATGTCCGGCATCTGCCATTTCACGCGAGAGTACAATATGACCATCCAAAATTGCACGGGAAGCATCAGCAATCGGATCTTGTAAATCATCCCCTTCCGTTAATACGGTGAAAAACGCAGTGATCGAACCTTGCTCTGGGCTACCATTACCCGCCCGTTCAACCAGTGCAGGTAATTTGGCAAATACAGAAGGTGGATAGCCTTTTGTCGCTGGCGGTTCGCCAACAGAAAGCGCAATTTCACGTTGCGCTTGGGCAAAACGGGTCAGTGAATCCATCAACAGTAAGACGTCTAAGCCTTGATCGCGAAAGTATTCAGCAATCGTCAATGCGGTTTGACAACCTTTCAAACGCATTAAAGGTGAAGAATCAGCCGGAGCGGCCACTACGACAGAACGTTGACGGCCATCTACTCCCAAAATTTCTTCAATAAACTCTTTAACTTCTCGTCCACGTTCACCAATTAGGCCAACCACAACCACTTGTGCTGTTGTCCCTCGGGTCATCATGCCAAGCGTGACCGATTTACCGACACCAGAACCAGCAAAAAGACCAATACGCTGTCCTTTGCCGACGGTAAGTAGACCATTAATCGCTTTGATCCCGACATCTAGAGGTTCTGAGATAGGTTTACGTGCAAGCGGGTTGATTGGCTCGGCATTAAAGGAAGCACGTTTTTCAGTGTAGATAGGACCAAGTCCATCGAGCGGATTACCCACGCCATCAATAACACGGCCAAGCAATTCCATACCAACAGGAAGACCCGTTTCACTGGTAAGTGGTGTAACTTTGGCGCCTGGAAGGACACCAGTAATTTGCTCTGATGGCATAAGGAATAGGTTTTCACCGGAGAAACCAACAACTTCAGCTTCTGTTTCTCCGTGCATGGTTTCAACTTTACACAAACTACCAATTGGCGCACGACAACCTGTCGCCTCGAGTGTTAAACCCACGACACGGACCAGCTTTCCCGAAGCGACCGGACGACAAGTCAGTCCTTCCGTTTTGTACTGTCCAAGTCGCTCTGCCAGCGCCAGCATTACTCACCACCTTGATGGCGATTAACACCACAAAACGTCTGGATAACGCTACGTATGCGATCTTCCATACGATAATTAACGCTCGACTCACCCGCTTCAATCTGAACGTCACCGCGATTTAGCGCAGGCTCGCTAAGCAACGTCCAGTTGCGGAAATCCAATTCTTTTTCACCGTATGCAGAGCGAATGATCTCCACATCGTCAGGATGCAGTTTTAAGGTGATCGCGTGGCCTGAAATCGGTAATGACTCTACTGATTCTTTGATGGTATCTAATATGATCTGAGGGTTGGTTTGAACTTCAACATGCACAACTTCTTTCACCAGCGTCAGCACCATCTCAACCAACTGTTTTTCAACTTGAGCATTCATCAACTCAAGCGGTTGAGCAAACTGATTTGCTAACCCCACGAAGGTTTCAACTTGTTGTTGAATAAATTCTTGCCCTGCAGCAACGCCTTCCAGTTTCCCGGCTTCAAGTCCTTCTTGATGACCTTCCGAGTAACCTTGTTCTTTGCCTTTATCGTAACCTTGCTTAAAACCGGCTTCTTGACCTTGGTGTAAACCTTCCTGATACGCTTGTTGCTTGATCAGTTCAATTTCTTGTTCTGTCAGTTCGGTCGGTACTTCTTCAGCAGGTTCTTCAAAGTCAGGCATCCAACTTGGATCATAATTGAGGGCAGTTTCTTTGGCCTGCTGATGGATTTCTTTACCGTAGTCAGGCAAGCCCCAGCGCGTAGGCTGTTGCTCAACTATTTCATCGTCTGATAAACGTAAAAAACCACGCTTTCTTTCACCTGACATTGAATTTCAACTCTCTATTAACTGCATTACAAGAATTCGTCTGCACCACCAGACAACATCAGCTCACCAGCATCTGCCATGCGTCGTGCAATGGCCAGTACTTCTTTCTGAGCAGCCTCCACATCCGAAACTTTAATCGGTGGCATCGCTTCGAGATCATCACGCATCATCTCAGCTGCACGCTTAGACATGTTCTTGAAGACTTTATCTCGCAATGGATCATCAGCGCCTTTAAGGGCTTTCTGCAGTACATCTTGCGGCACATCACGCAGCAATTTCTGAATACCGCCGTCGTCCACTTCGATAAGGTTTTCGAACACAAACATGAGATCTTGAATTTGAGTGGCCATGTCTTCGTCCTGATCGCGAATTTGCTCCATCAGGACGCCTTCCATGTTGTTGTCCATGTAGTTCATGATTTCGGCAGCAGCTTTTAGGCCACCAATTTTGGCGGCTTGTGCACCAGCTTGACCTGCAAACTGCTTCTCCATGATTTCGTTCAATTCAGCAAGAGCTGAAGGTTGAACTTCTTCTAGGTTTGCAATACGCATTACCAAATCGAGACGGTCACGTTCAGCAAACTGAGTAAGAATTTCAGCAGACTGATCAGGCTCTAGATACGACAATACAATGGTTTGGATCTGAGGGTGCTCGTTAATAATGATGCTGGCAACCTGACGTGGGTCCATCCATTTCAATGAGTCTAAGCCCTTCGAGCCAGTACCCAATAAGATCTGGTCCACAAGGTTGTTTGCTTTATCTTCACCCAGCGCCGCCACCAAGGCATTACGCATGAAGTCTTCGCTGCCCATACCAATGTTGGTGTATTTCTGAATATCTTCTAGAAAAGCTCGATGAACGGCACCGACCTTTTCTTGACTTAAATCTGCTGCGCGAGCCATGGCACTACCTACTCGCTGCACCTGTTTTGGTTCTAAATGGCGAATGATACCCGCTGCATCTTCTTCATTAAGACTAAGAAGCAGAATTGCAGCACGTTCTTCACCCGGGATCGCTGATATATCCACGGCGTTCTCTACATCCTCACCGCTCTCTCCCTGAGGTACTATTTCATTAGGCATCTTGCATCCAATTCTTCACTACTTGTGCCGCCAGCTCTGGCTCGTTCGCAACGAGCGCACGAACCGCTTTCAGCACATCTTCATCTTTATGCAGATTTGGCAGGTCGATTGTTGAACCAAATTCAAACAATTCACCTCCGTCCATATCTGCACCAATTAAACTGGTTTCACCATCGGCACCAATTGGTAACCCATCCGGTCCGTAGAGTTGATCATCGTCTTCATCCGCAGCAGGGTTGAGCAGTTTCTTCATCGCAGGGCGAACAAGAACCAAAACCACAACAATGATGACCAACGCACTGGCAAACCAACGAATCCAGTCGTTGAAGTTCGGGTGTTCCCAAATCGGTACATCTTGAACCACTTCAAGTTCAGGCTCAGCAAATTGCATACTCAGTACATTCAGCAAATCACCACGATTCTGATCAAAGCCCACCGCACCAATCAGCACCTGACGGATCGAATTCAGCTCTGCATCCGTAAGTGGGGTATAAGTCGTTTCTCCACTATCAGGATTGACTACCGCGCGATTCTTAATAGCAACGGCAACCGTTTGGCGATTCACTACACCAGACTGACGTCGTTCATGGCTAATGGTTGTGTCTAACTCAAAGTTGCGTGTCGCTTCTTTATGAACAGAACCCTGACCAAGCAACGTGCCATCCTTCATTTGTGCCACGTCTTGAGGTATCGATGCATCAGTAGGTGGCTGATTGCTAAGCGCTCCGGGAACACCAGCAACAACATTACCGTTATTATAGTCTTCCAGCGTGTATTCACTTCGAGTTGAAGGGGTATTCGGGTCAAACTGTTTACGAGTCTGCTCAATGGCACTGAAATCTAACTGAATATCAACTTGCGCGGTATAGTTGCCAAAACCGAGGATAGGGATAAGTACGGAGTCAATTTTTTCACGCAAGGCTTGTTCTTGCTTGCGTTCCAGTTCATGTTCTTTGCGCCTTGCAGCAGATGCTGGGTCTTGTGAGCCAGAGCTTAGCAAACGGCCATGTTGATCCGTTACCGTGACGCGGTTTGGCTTCATGCCAGGAACCGCACTGGCCACCATATCAACAATTGAATCTACTTCTTCTTGTTTCAGTGATGTCCCCATACTCAACGTCAAGAACACAGAAGCTGATGCCTCTTGGTTATGACGTACAAAAACACTCTGTTTCGGCAAGGCCAATAAAACACGCGCTTTGCGAACTTGCTTCATCTCTTCAATTGCTTTTGACAGCTGACGCTCACGACTGAGTTTCAAACGTTCTTGCTCTAGTCGCTGAGAAACACCAAAACCCATGTCTTGTAATAGGATTTCATCGCCAGCATTGGTTTGCTGGTTCAGCCCCGCACGAACCATATTGAGTTTGAGGCTGTTGTAGTCGCTCACTGGCACCATGATGGTGTTGCCATCAAGCTTATAGTCTTGTTTTTGCTGATCAAGGTAGTCTAAAACAGGGATCAGCTCTTCGGTTTCATAGGCGCCCAATGGACGCATTTCTGGCTCTTTGACCCAGAAAAACAGCATGACGATTAACGCAACACAGATGGATATGGAAAGCACCAAGACGACCTGACGTAGCAGATCAAGATCGCCAACGGCCATATCAAACTTTGAGCTACTTTGCTCATCGATATCGGGGTTTTGCGCATCCATACCAAGATCGGCATCCGAATGCGCGACCATAGCGGTATCGGTTGGCGTATCGGTTACAGCGAGGTCGGTTGATTGGTTTTGTTCAGACACAGACGTCACCTAACTTACACTGGCAT
The DNA here is from genome assembly GCF_050113695.1 of Vibrio sp. TRT 17S01. Lineage (NCBI taxonomy): Bacteria > Pseudomonadati > Pseudomonadota > Gammaproteobacteria > Vibrionales > Vibrionaceae > Vibrio > Vibrio sp. TRT 17S01. Next base: position 26,781 of record NZ_JBNJOG010000002.1, read on the forward strand.
GTTCATCAGTTCTTTGTACGATTCAACTAACTTGTTGCGTACCTGAATGGTGGCATCAAATGCCACGCTAGATTTGTTACGTGCAATCATGACATCCGACAATGAAACATTCTCATCGCCACGATCAAAACGCATCTGAAGGTTGCCAGACGTCTTTTGTAACCCATTGACGTTATTAATGGCATTGTTGAGCATCGCTCCAAAGTCAGCACCTACTTTCTGCCCAGTCGCTGCTGGCTTTGAATTTGCAGCTTCAAGCATCATTGCTTGCATTTCGCCTTGTAATCCATCAATTCTCATCGCTACCTCAGATGTCAACTCTTTGACCAAACGTTAGTTATAAACATGACGCTGCAAAGAGCATGCCATTTCATACGTTAGAATTAGTTAGGAATTTCAATGCCTGCATCGCGCATCTTGGCGAGCTTGTAGCGCAGCGTTCTTGGGCTAATCCCAAGCTTCTCAGCCATTTCTTTACGCCGGCCATTACATTCGCTCAATGTATCCAGAATAATAGCGTACTCTTGATCTCTCAGTTCTCCACCTAAGCCAGCTCCGCCCATATTTCGAGATAAATCTGGCTCAGCAATAGGTCTAACATCAGGAACGATCGTCCCCTGCCCTTCAACAACGTGTTGCAAGCTTGAAGCGTCTTGCCAATCAATGCCTTCAAGTAAGATATGCTCACTACTCACATGGCTGTTCTCACTGAGGATCAAGGCACGCTGAACCACATTATCAAGCTCACGCACATTACCTGGCCAACCGTACGCTAGAAGTTTATTGACCGCGTCTGGACTCACACTTGGTACTGGCATACCTAGTTTTTTACAGTGGCGTTCAATCAAGTGGTTTGCTAATGGTTCAATATCTCCCTTACGCTCACAAAGCGCTGGCCATGCAATTGGGAAAACATTGAGGCGATAATAAAGGTCTTCTCGGAAATTCCCTTCTTGCACATATTGCTTCAGATCTCGGTTACTGGTTGCTAACACCCGAACGTCTAACTTGATACTTTTACGGCTGCCAAGACGCTCAACTTCACGCTCTTGCAATACACGCAGCAATTTGGCTTGCAGGTTTAAGTCCATTTCACTGATTTCATCAAGCAAAATGGTACCGCCTTGTGCTTGTTCAAATTTACCAGGACAAGCTTGAACCGCACCTGTAAAGGCGCCTTTCTCGTAGCCAAACAGTGTCGCTTCCAGCATGTTGTCGGGAATAGCGGCACAATTAATCGCTACAAAAGGGCCATCTTTACGATTCGATGCGTTATGAATATAACGCGACATCACTTCTTTACCTGAACCACTTGGGCCAAGCACCATCACGTTTGCATCGGTTTTTGCGACTTTATCAGCCAGTGAAAGCAACTTGATACTTTTCTGATCAGCGACGACAGCATCACCATTATCATCTGACTTAACTGGAGCATATCGGCTTACCATATTCAGCAAGACTTCGGGGGCAAATGGCTTCGCCATGTAATCAATCGCACCGTCTTTCATGGCTGAAACAGCATCTTCAATATTGGCATAAGCCGTCATCAATAAAACCGGTAGATTTGGCCAGTGTTGTTTGATATTACGGAGTAACGCTAACCCTCCCATCCCCGCCATTTGAACATCCGATACCACGATATCAACCGTATTGGATTTGAGTTTAACCAACGCATCTTCAGCGCTGTCAGCTTCCAGCCACTCATAGCCCGCTAGAGCTAAAGTATCGACCAGCGCTTCGCGCAAGCCTTCATCATCTTCAACGATCAGTACTTTGCTTTGAGCCATTTTCTATTCTCCAGTAGTCAAATCTTGGGTTGGTTGCTGCTCGCGATCAAGCGGGATGCAGATGGTAAAACACGCACCATCCCCTTCTTCTGAAATCAGTTCTAACCTTCCATCATGTGCGCGACACACCATCTGTACGACAGCGAGACCGAGACCGGTTCCTTGTGAGCGTGTGGTGAAGAAAGGTTCCATAATTTTGCTTTGCAGTTCTGGGGGAACACCAGGACCACTGTCTTGAACTGAGATTTTCAGTTCACCATTCACCGGGCGGAAAAACACGTCAATTTGAGAGGCTTTACCCGCAATTTGTATCGCATTCATAACAAGGTTACTCAGCGCAGAAGCAATCGCATTCGCGTTACCCAGTAAGGTGGTTTGTTCTTGTTCAACTTCAAGGTGATAGTCGATATTGTTGTTTTTCACTGCCGCTTCAACCATTGGAGAAAACTCCGATACCAACGCTTCAACAGTGAAAGGTTTAACCACTTTATTGTCGCCGCCTTTGGCAAACAGCAACATGTCATTGACCTGTTTTTCTAGATCATGCAATCGATCCATTAGTTTGGTTTGAAAGCGATCTTTGGTAGCGGTAGGAAGGTTGGGAGCAGCAAGATTCGAGGCATACAACATTGCGCTAGATAAAGGTGTTCGCACTTGGTGAGCCAGTGACGCTACCATTCGACCAAGTGATGAAAGGCGTTGTAGATCGCTCACTCTGGCCTGCAATAAACGGGTTTCGGTTAAATCCGTAATGAGAATAAGTTGCCCAGTTTCAGAGGCAGAAATAGCCAACCGAACTTTGCGGCCATTGATGAGCGAGATTTCATGACCATCGTCCTCACGCGGAGAGAATGCTTGCTGAATGATCGCAAACCATTTTTCTCCTACTAAAGGGGTTTCAAGTAAACGATGTGCTTCAGGGTTTGCTTCGCGCACTACACCTTGCGTATCCAGCAAAATCACGCCAGCAGGCATAACGTCGAGTACCTGTTGATACCGTTCGACTTGTTGCTCCAACGAGCCGAGATGAGTTTGATTTTCTTGTGACGAAACTGAATGCATGTCGTATTTCTGCCTATAAAACAACAATAGCTTGGAATGCAGAAAGCATGCCAAGCTATTTTTCTTTATATTTCAGAAAGTTATACTACAGTCGACTTTTTGACAGCGTGGTTAAACTAACGTTGAAGATTGTACTTACGCATTTTCTCAACCAGCGTTGTCCGACGCATTCCCAGCATATCAGCCGCTCTTGCGACCACACCGCCTTGCGCTTCTAATGCTTGGTTGATCATATTCACTTCAAGATCAGCTAACATTTCTTTCAAGTTAACCCCCTCAGCAGGAAGTTCTTGAGGTCCTTCACCGCTATCTGGGAATGTCTCTGAATTTTCTAAGCTGAAGTTCTCTGAGAAGATATCTTGTAATACTTCACGCTCTTGTTCTTCAACAGAGCCAAAGCCATGATACTCAGGTTGGAACTCAGGGATATCACTATACCGATACTTTGTTGGTAGATGGTTCACATCCACTAAACTGTTCGGATAGAGAATAATCATGCGCTCAACAAGGTTAGCCAATTCTCGTACGTTACCCGGCCAATCATGTTCCATCAGCGAGTTAACTGCACGAGGTGTAAAGCAAATTGGTTGCGCCCCTTCAGCTTCCAAGCGCGTCATTAATTCTTGGAGCAGTAGCGGGATATCTTGTTTTCGCTCACGCAGTGCTGGCATTTCAATCGGGAACACATTGAGGCGATAGTACAAGTCTTCACGGAACGACTCATCATCAATCATGGTTTCCAAATTACGATGAGTTGCCGCCACGACACGAACATTTGCACGTATGGTTGTGTTACCACCAACACGCTCAAAGCAGCGCTCTTGCAATACGCGCAGTAACTTCACCTGCATCGACATTGGCATATCGCCAATCTCATCCAAGAACAAGGTGCCACCTTCAGCCAGCTCAAAGCGACCTTTACGGGCTGTAATTGCACCGGTGAACGCCCCTTTCTCGTGACCAAATAACTCACTTTCGAGTAAGTCTGGTGGTATCGCACCACAGTTGATCGGCACAAATGGCCCACTGCGACGAGAAGAATGGTAGTGGATATTTCGTGCAACGACTTCTTTACCTGTTCCCGATTCACCAAGAATCAACACGTTCGCTTCCGTCGCTGAGACTTGCTCAATCAGGTGACGAACTTCTTTGATCCCCATACTCTGACCAACCAGACTACGGAACAACGTATTTTTACGTGCAGATGCAAGAACGTTTACGCCTTTACGGCCAAGAAAATCTTTGCAGTGACGCAGTGCTTCACTAAGTTGCGGATAATTGAGAGGGTATTCCAAATCACCTACGTAATTAGGCAATTCTTCAACAGGATAAGAATGCTTACCCGCGATCAATAAAGGAACGTGGTTTGCGTGATTGAGTTTCTCACTTAGCTCAACAGTCAAATTTTTGCTTTGTAATGAGCCTACGATGCAGCCAGCCCATACTTCTGTCCAATCCAGTTCACTAACTTGATCCGACGAGATAGCTTCACACTGCTCTCCGACAAATTCTAATATGTTACTCAGATTGATGCGCGCGGCAGCATCATCTTCAATCACGAGTATTTTTGCTAAACCTTGCATAGGTGTGAATATTTGCCCTAATTTAAAACGTTGTAGCTGCGTTTTTTAAAATCGACGTTTAATTAATATAGGTGGTCGTCAAACATTAGACAATGTCAAAAAAACAGCAACAAAAAAAGCCACTAGGCTAAGAGTGGCTTCTATTCTATTTGATAAAAAAAATAAGGCAACCGAGCAATTACTCCATGTGACCTTTTACCAAAAGCAAAACGTAAACTTATGGATATTAAGTTAAATTTATCAGAATTGGCTTACATACCAACATCAGATGCAGTGAGGTTATGGAATTCTGTTGGGATTTGATCCCACGCTGATTTAATTTCGCGAATGATATCAATAACGTCATCTAGCATTTCAGGGTTGTTTTGATGGTTTGCTGCGGTAATTTGCGTGATCATAAATTCATAAAGTTGATCTAAATTACGTGCAATATCTCCACCATCGTCCATCGATAAGCAACTGCGTAAGCTGATAATAATATCTAATGCTTTACCGAGGCGCTCTCCTTTTTGAGGGACATTGCCCTGTTGCATCGCTGCTTTAGCTTGAATCAGACGTTCAATCGCACCAGCCATCAACATTTGAACAATTTTATGCGGAGAGGCCGCACTGAGCTGGCTATCTACTGATACCTTCTTGTAAGCCTGTAACGAACCACGCATAACTTTCCTCTTAAATTCATAAAAACTTTTTGTATTGTTGCACCGATTTATTGCCGTACCGATATTTGTGCAGTGCCTGACCCACTTGGTCAGTTTTTTCTTGCAACAAGGCAACAATGCTTTGTGTCTCCTCAATCGCTTGCTGCCACTGAGAAGTCTTTGCCAGTTCCGGACTTTGCTTTATTAAGTCTAGTAAACTTTGCAATATCTGTTCCCTTCTATCGACCAATTGGCCAATTTCTTCAGGATTTATTTCCTCACCCTTAAGCAGTAGACGAATATCGTGATCCAATTCACTTAAAAGAGTTAACTTCGCCTGATTATTATCCGCCCAGCGCATTCATCATCCCTGCCAATTGAGATTGCATTTTGCTCGTGGCGTCTTGCATCGCCGAAAATTTGGCATGCGTACGTTTTTCTAAACTATCCATTCTTCGGTCTAGTGCCGCTTGGTCATCTTGCAGGCGATACGTTTTATCAATCATGCTTCGCTCACGAGTCCGAATTGACCCCGTAACACCCGTCATTCCTTGGATCGCATCTTCTACCTGCTTAGCAAAGCCTTGATTACCACCAAAGAAGTCTTCTAGTTTATTGAAGTTATTGTTGATCTGGCGATCAAGCATGTCGTAATTGATCTCTAGCGTCCCTTGACGCGTAGTGGTGATGCCAAACTCCGTCAGTGACTTTAAGTCCTCTGGCGCTTGTTCGATTGATGAAGAAAAGACTGCTTTTAAACGTGAATCCGCATTGCGAACAATGCTATCGCCAGACAAGGGCCCTGACATGCCCGTTCTAGGATCCACTCCCGACAATTCATTTGAGACCTGATAGAACTGGTTATAAGCCGCCACAAATTGCTCAATGTCTTCCCGTACACCTTGGCGGTCATATTCAATATCAATTTCCGAAGCTGGCTTACCCAGTTCGGTGCGACCTTTCAGAGTTAAATCGACCCCTTCTATCGCATCTTCAATAATATTGTTGTGGCTTGATAGCACAGCAACACCATCAAGAAGTACCTTAGAGTCCTGCGCAGTTTGAACCTCTGTCATACCTCGGTAGGAATCAAATGCTGCTTGAGCCGCTTTGAGATCGGCCTGAGCTTGATCAACTCGTTCTAAATAAGCACGCTCTTCGGGCTCCATTTTGGCCCGTTCCATCTGTTTCGCTTGCTCTGGGGTCAGCTCACCACTTGCGATGGCTTTATCAATTGCGGCCTGTTCTTGTGCAAGCTGTTGTTCCAACTTCGCTTGCGCTTCTTTTGGTGTCACATAAGAATCCGTTAAAGTGCCTGATGCGGTGTTGCTCCACCCGGGTACATCTGGTGCTTTTTCTTGTGCCTTACCATCAAGTTCAGGCTCTGGTTCCCAATATGAATCCAGTAAAGTCCCTGATGCCGTTTCACTCCAGCCCGGAATTCGCTCTTCTGGCTTGAGGTATTTTGAGGCTGCAATTCCTGCATTTGCGGCCGCCGTCATCGCGCTTGAAGACATTTCGTTGTCTGGTGTCGCTTCTTTCGCTGCATTCGGGTCTTTTTGAATCGCCGCTTGTTTAGCAGAACCGGCAATTTCCTGATCGACAACTTTTGCCGCTTCGATATTTTTCTCAGCGATCTTATCGGCAACAGCTTGTTCATCAGGAGTTAAGGGAGATATTAGATCTTGCGCTGTCGCACGAGCTTTCTCTAAATCGCGTACGCGCTGCTCTAATGTTTTGTATTCGAGTTTTTTGAGCGGATCACCGGTTTGTGCTTCAACATTGAGTTTAATTTGGTGATCTTCGCCAGAAAGGTTTGATGCCACGATCAATCGTGGACCTTGTACATCATTGATAACTGAGGCTCTTACCCCAGGATTACTTTTGCTGTCATTGATACCACGGACGATATCAACCAGTTTCGAATTTTGCTGAACATCAATGGTAAATTCTTTACTACCTAACGAAACCTGCAGCTTACCCGGACCAAATTTTGCGTCTTTTTCTAAAACATCAGACGCAACCTTATGGCTTTGGGCAAGCTGCAACACATCGACAGCGTATCTACCAGCGATAGCTTCAGTGGTTGCCGTCGCCGACACAACGCCTTCATCACTCGTATCCACTTTACGCGCGGCAAAGGCTTTCTCCTGACGAAAATTTGTCATCAGGTTTTTCATCGTATCCAGCGACTCTCTGAGCCGACCATAGGCACTGATACTGGAATCAATTTTGGCGTGCTCGTTGTCGATACGCTGCTGTTTAGGCACGCGCTCCGCATCAACAATTTTGCTAACCATGGAATTGATATCCATGCCAGTGTTCATCCCCAGTGGGCCAAAACTCATTCAATCACCTCAAAACGGTCGACTACACCTTATCGTTCACCAACCCTGATGAATAACGGGCTGTTTGAGCTCTAAGACGACGCAATATTTCCAACATTTCCTCATCGGGTATCTGACGGATAATATCGCCAGTACTCGCTTCGTAAATGGTCACAACATCTCTTCCGGCTTCTTCATCGACCCGGAAAGATAAACCAGTATTGATGGACGCAATGAAATCATTCATTTGCTCCACCATTCGTTCCCGCTCTGCCCTATTTAACCTCTCGCGTTCTTTTGCCAGCTCGATGGCCTTTTCGACAGTTTGCGTGGACTTCTGGCTTACCTCAGAGGGTTGCTTCCCTTCCGATTTAGAGGAAACACGTTGATTTCCATCATGTTCTGAAGCAATTTTAGTGCCACTTTGCGAGCCGTAAGGCTGGATGTTCGATGTGTAGGATGGTATTTCCATAACAATCTCCCTTCCACCTTATAGGTGAGCAATATTGCTATTGCTTTTCCCAATAAGCTCCAATCGAACCTATCGATTAACCTAATAAGCTAAGAGCTGCCGATGGTGACTGTTTCGCTTGCGCCAGAACCGAAGTACTTGCTTGCTGCAAAATCTGAGATTTTGTCATCTGCGTCGTTTCTTTTGCATAGTCAGTATCCAAGATACGGCTTCGAGATGCGTTAACGTTCTCGTTAATGTTATCGAGGTTGTTAATCGCATGACCAAAACGGTTCTGGAATGCACCCAGTTCAGCACGTTGGCTATCTACGGCCTTCAAAGCACCATCAATCACTGAAACAGCCATCTGAGATCCTGCGACCGTACTCACATCAACATCAGCAACGGTCACATCTTGAGCCGCACCAAAACCAATGTCTGTACCTAACGCACCACCAATGGTTACATCACCAGAGACTTTCTGCGTTGCCGCAAACAGCTGAAGCTTGCCATCTTCACCAACGGAAGCTTTCACATCTTCACTTTGACCGTTGATATAGGTTGCAAGCTGTTCTATGTCATCACCGACTTTCGCGTTAATCGTCAGATTTTGTGCATCACCATGTTTATCAGTATAGCTCATCGTCATTTCTGTCGTACCGGCCTCAACGGTCCAGTCTGCGGCTTTACCCGCAGCAGCAGTGTACGATTTACCACCCATGTCCATAGTGTCTGAACGCATGTTGCCCATGGTCAGCATTACTGCTTCCCCCGAGCTCGCGCCGATTTGAAAAGATTGGCTACCAAAACCGCCATTAAGCAGTTTGTTACCACCAAAAGATGTGGTTTCTGCGATACGGTTTAGCTCATCATTTAGAGCAGATACCTCTTCCTGAATTGCAAGTCGTTCGGAACGAGAGTTCGAACCGTTCGAGGATTGCAACGAAAGATCACGCATACGTTGAAGAATGTTGGTGGTCTCGTTCATTGCACCTTCGGCAGTTTGTGCAATCGAGATACCATCGTTCGCGTTCTTCACCGCCATGTCCAAGCCACGGCTTTGAGAAGTCAAACGGTTAGATATTTGTAAGCCAGCAGCGTCATCACGGGCACTATTTATTTTATAGCCCGATGACAAACGCTCCATCGACTTATTCATACCGTCAGCAGCGTTGTTTAAATAACGCTGTGCGGTCATCGCCGACACGTTCGTGTTTACGTTAATTGCCATAATTGATCTCCTTAGGCATATGAGGGCGATGCATCGCAGTGTCTCTCACCTCACTTTGACGCATCTCATTTCTCTCAGTCTCTTAACGGCCGCCCCTAAAATAGCTTTAGAGAAAAAATGAACTTTTTTCCGAATTTCATGTTTTGAGCGAGAAAACGTGATCGCTTTCAAATAGGCAACGCTAAATATTGGCGAAAAGAAGGAGATGAGCTAACGGAGAAATTTAGGCATAAAAAAATCCAGCCGAAGCTGGATTTTTTCGCTTTAGATGTGATTAACCAAGTAGGCTCAATGCTGAGTTTGGCGCTTGTTTTGCCTGTGCCAAAATAGAGCTTGATGCTTGAGAAAGAATTTGCGACTTGGTTAGCGCCGTTGTTTCTTTCGCGAAGTCGGTATCTTTGATACGGCTCTTCGATGCGTTTACGTTTTCGTTAATGTTATCTAAGTTGTTAATCGCGTGGTTGAAGCGGTTTTGGAATGCACCCAACTCTGCACGGTGGCTATCTACATACTTCAGTGCAGTATCGATAATTGCAACCGACTCTTGAGCACCGCCAACTGATGTTACATCAATCGTATCCACCGTCACAGCTTGCGCAGCACCCATGCTCAGCTCACCCGCTAGACCACCAGAGAATGCAACCGCACCATCAACTTTATTGTTACCAGCGAAGACTTGTAGCTGACCATCTTCGTTTACCGATGCTTTTACCATATCGGTTTGACCGTTGATGTAGGTTGCTAACTCTTCAATATCATCACCTTCTTTCGCAGTGATATTGATGGTTTGAGCAACACCAGCTTTATCTGTCAGGTTGATAGTTAAATCGTTCGCACCCGCTTGTACAGACCAGTCTTTGTCTTTTCCATTAGCCGCTTGGTAACTTGAGCCACCCATACCTGTGGTGTCTGAGCGCATGTTGTTTAGTGTCAACATTACTGCTTCACCATTATCGGCACCGATTTGGAAAGACTTCGTTGAATAGGTGCCGTTAAGTAGCTTGTTACCACCAAAAGATGTGGTTTCTGCGATACGGTTTAGTTCATCATTCAATGCTGTGATTTCTTCTTGAATCGCAACACGCTCTGATTTTGAGTTTGAGCCGTTTGCTGATTGTAGAGACAAGTCACGCATACGTTGTAGGATGTTGGTACTTTCATCCATTGCACCTTCAGCAGTTTGAGCAATAGAGATGCCATCATTCGCGTTGCGTACCGCTACATCAAGACCACGACTTTGAACATTCAAACGGTTTGAAATTTGTAGACCCGCTGCATCATCTTTTGCGCTGTTAATTTTGAAGCCAGAAGATAGACGCTCCATTGAAGTCTGTTGTGCATTTGTCGCGCTATTTAGGTAACGCTGCGCTGTCATTGCTGATACGTTAGTGTTTACATTCACTGCCATGGTGATTTCTCCAATTGATTTTCCGATGTATCCGGTTTCCGACGTCTCGGAAAACCAAGTAGTTCTCTCAAAGTTACTTTTATTAACGGCATGCTTTTCTAAATCTTTAGGGAAAAAGTAAGTTTTTTTAGAAAAAAGTACCGTTAGAAGGTGAAACGTGATGAGTTAATAGAAAAAGGTAAAAAAGTCGTTTTTTTTACTAAAGGTTCTGAAACTGCTGTCGATACCCCACTCTTATCCTAATAATGTTAGAGCAAGGTTTGGTTGTTTCTTTGCCTGAGCAAGTATTGATGTACTCACTTGCTGAAGGATTTGCTGCTTCACCATTTGCGTGGTTTCTTTTGCATAATCGGTGTCTTTAATACGACTGTTTGATGCAGCAAGGTTTTCATTCACATTGGCCAAGTTATTAATCGCATGATTAAAGCGATTTTGCTTAGCACCTAAATCTGCACGATGGCTATCCACGTATTGCAAAGCGGTATCAACGATTGCTACTGCGCGCTGCGCACCACCAACGTTGGTTATGTCAATATTATCAACCGCTTCATATCCCACTAACCCGAGCTGCAATTCACTGGCTAGGCTGCCGGAGAACGACACCGTTCCTGACGTTTCCTTTCCGGCCATAAAGAGCTGCAATTTCCCTTCCTCATTGACAGACGCCGACACCGCATCCGTTTGACCGTTGATATAAGTGGCTAGCTGTTCGATGTCATCGCCTGCTTTAGCGTTGATCTGAATGGTTTGTGACTGGCCACCAGCATCGATATAGCTCATCACTAACTCATTGCTGCCTGCTTGTACGTTCCAATCCGCCCCTGCTTTCGCCGCAGCTTGGTAACTAAAACCACCCATAGCGATAGTATCCGAACGCATGTTATGCAGAGACAACATCACTGCCTCGCCTGAAGCCGCTCCAATTTGAAATGAAGATTCTCCAAACGAGCCATTGAGCAATTTTCGACCACCAAAAGAGGTCGTTTCAGCAATTCTGTTCAATTCATCATTCAAAGCGGCCATTTCTTCTTGTAAGGCTTGTCGTTCAGCTTTGCTGTTGGAGCCATTTGCGGACTGCAAAGACAAATCTCGCATCCGTTGCAAGATGTTGGTGGACTCGTTCATTGCCCCTTCTGCGGTCTGCATGATTGAAATGCCGTCGTTCGCATTTCGCATTGCCACATCAAGACCTCGCATTTGCGATTCGAGTCGATTGGATATTTGTAGGCCAGCGGCATCATCCTTTGCACTATTAATACGATTCCCTGAAGACAAACGCTCCAGAGACTGGTTCAGCATGTTCGTCGCGTTATTTAGGTAACGCTGTGCTGTCATTGCTGAAACATTAGTATTAACCGTGATTGCCATAATGCCGTAAATTTAGTTGATGAGTTCCATCTTTATATATCGACAAAAAAACAGCTTTCTTTAACGAAAAAACCGAGCAGATAATGCTCGGTTTTTGTTCTGAATGAATCAGTTAGTCATCTAAATACGATCACTTTAGCTTGACGTTTAGCAGTAGCTCTACCGAAGGTGCAAAGAAATAGGCGCCAGTAACCGCTTTCGAAAATCGCAGCAATTGGTCTGTTTTACCGTCTGTAACACCATACATGCTTTCTAGCATCGCTTTAAAGTTATGTAGTGTGTTGCAATAAGCAATAAACAGCAAACCGTGTTCACCCGATGCAGAGCCGTAAGGTAGGCTGTGACGAACTATTTTTAGCCCTTTACCTTCTTCTTTAATATCAACACGGCCAACGTGTGAAGCGGCTGGCACATCATCAAGCTCAATAGAATCTGGCTTAGTACGACCCACCACTTTTTCTTGTGCAGAGATATTTAAACGGTTCCAAGCAGGAAGGTTATGTACAAAACGCTGCACCATTACATAGCTACCACCAGCCAGTTCCCCTTGAGGAATGATCGCCACGGTTTGACGTGCTTCATCTTTCGGGTTTTCAGTTCCATCGACAAAATCTGTCATATCACGCGAATCAAGGTAGCGGTAACCATAGGTTTCATCCACGACTTCCACATCTTCAGCTACTTCAGCCAATAGCTTACGTAGTACATAAAAGTGCAAATCATGACGTTGAGAGTGGCAGTGGATCAACACATCCACATCACTTGCTGGTGCAACAGCATCACCCTCACCTAAGACAGGAAAATCAATCAGCTCTTCTGGCATTGGCGCATTGAGTTGCTGCCAAAAAGCCTTGGTAAAAGCAAGGGAGAGAGTCAGTTCCGCACCTGGCTGGCTTTGGTTTAGCTCTTCAACCAAAGCGGGTAATGCTTGCAGTTGAGCTAAAACTTTTGATGGGTTCTGACATACTTTGATCTGAGTGTATAACGCAAATGGGCCTGCGGTTGGCAGGATTGCACTCTGAGGTTGTGACATATTATTTCCTCACATTATTATTTTTTGCTCAGTGTAGTGACTTTCACACTATGCACTTTGATTATGATCAGTCTAGTGTTCGATGCTGTAATTTTGAGTTTTCTTATGCCTGAGGTATTGCGAGTGCATCCCTAACCGTTTTGCTTTTACGTAAATACAGGATAAACCAAAGCAATAAAACAAGGGTGGCCGCATTTGCCCAGCTAAATGCACCAAGCTCAAGATAAATGTGGTACAGGGTCTGGCCAAATTGAGCTAGCGCCGTCATTAACGTAATTCCCCGTCCCCAGCTCACTATTTTATTGACCCAGCGTCGCTCGGGGTTACGCAAGCTGATCAACCACATTAATACAATGCTTGGTACGCCCATCATTAGGCCAAGATACAGCATCGAATGATCTGGATAAACGATACTCAAAATCTTACTGCCACTTTCTCTACTGGCACCCGCAACGACAAATACCACCCAAGCCTTAGCCATAAACATCCAGCCAAGCCATAACCAGCGAGGCGCTTTCAAAAAGCCATTGCTGTCATATTGTTCAATCGCGTATCGCACAAATCTATTCGTCGAAAATTAAGTTACGCTCACTGTAACTTAATGATTAGAAATTACTACTGCTAACTTTGTTTTGTCGATCGAACTCGACGCCAAGAGAAGAAAAGAAACAAGATAAGTAAAATGATGGGCGCTCCCCAAAGAAGAGCATTGGATAGAGAAAAGCGCGGTTTATAGAGCACAAAATCCCCAAAGCGCGCCGTCATATACTCAACAACTTCTTGCTCACTGCTGCCTTGGTTCATCATTTCAAACACCACCAAGCGTAAATCTTTGGCGATAGGTGAGTTGGATTCAACGAGGTTCTGATTCTGGCATTGTGGACAACGCAATGTTTTTGCCAATGCAATGGCTCTTTGTTGAATTTGTGGTGTTTGAAATTCAAACAGTTCTACTTGAGTTACAACGGCTTTATCTGCGGCGACGAACTCAGTGTCTACCGCGCCATTCACACTGCCAATGCTCAATACGGTGAAAACTAAAGCGATCCAAAATCCTTTCACAAGCAACCATCCTTATTCCGAAAAGTACGCAGCAAAGGAGCTTTGCCAAACAGAAGGTTTTAGCAAACCCGAGAATTTAAGGACGATTTTACCTTGCTGATCAACAAGGTATGTTTCTGGTGTACCCACTACCCCTAAATCTAATGCGACAAGCCCTTTGGGATCATAAATGACCTGCTGATATGGGTTACCTTGAGCTGATAGATAACTGGAGGCCGCCATACGTTCATCCCGATAGTTAAGGCCAATAATCGGCACACCAGATTGGCTTAACTGCATTAAATAATCGTGCTCACGTTTGCACACGCCACACCATGAAGCCCATACATTCACAAGTTGATACGGCTGCTGAAATATTTGAGTGGAGAGTGCCAAATCAGGGTCGTTTATACTCGATGCTGAAAAGGTAGGAAATACTTTCACGACGCTTTGTTGGGTTCGATCGCTTTGCTGATAGAACAAACCAAATAAGATAACCGCAGCCATGCAAACGACAACGATAATAAGTAGGGAAAGGTTACGAGTTTTGGATCGCTTCATAGCTACGGATAGTCAGTTTAAATGAACGGGTTAAATGGATGACACCACCTACCATACCAAGTAGTGCACCAAACCACACCCAACGAATGTAAGCTTTGTATTGGAGTTTGACGGCGTAGGCATTCTGCGAAACTTTTTCACCAAGAGTGACGTAGTAATCGCCATGCCAAAACCGTTTGATTGCCGGCTCACTCATGTTCATGACTCTTACGGGATAATGGCGTCGCTGAGGTAAAATGGTAAATCCGTTTGTGTCAGCACTGTAAAAATCGATCACACCTTGCTCAGCAGTGTAGTTGGGGCCGACTAGCCACTGAGTTTCCTTATACGTCACTTGCCAGTCGTTAAACTGGGTAACAGTGCCGGGTTCTAGCTTCCGACTCAGTTCATAGGAGTGGTGCGCATTCATTGCCGCCCCTACCGAACAAACAGCAATACCAATATGAGCCCAGACCATAAAGGCCGTCTTGCTTGGTGCGCTAAGCCACAGCTTGGCGTGTGTCAACAAAACCCAAATGGCTAAACACCATACTAACCACACTAACAGCGAGTATTCACTAACCTGCACACCATATATACCGCTACCAAGAATGATGGCTGTCAGCATCAAGGTAATAATTTGGTTTCGATTGACCGTACAGCCACTACGCCATTTCAATAACGGCACTATCCCAATCCCCAGCAGAGCTAACAGTGCCATCGGTGTGATCAGTAAATTAAAATAAGGTGCGCCAACAGAAATATTTCCAAGCCCAAGCAGCTCATACACCATGGGATAGAATGTGCCTAAAAATACGGTAAAAGTGGCAATCGACAAAAGCCCAAGTGCCAGTAATAACACATAACTACGGCTCAACAGTGCTTGGATCGGTGCGGTTTTAATGTGCTCGGACTTTAGGATCAGTAATGAAAAACTACACAGCAGCACAACAACGAGAATAGCCAACAGTGCAATACCTTTGCCGGGATCGACGGCAAACGCATGGACCGAAGTCAACACGCCAGAACGAACGATAAAGGTCCCTAAAATACTTAAACTGAATGTAATAAAGGCCAATGCAAAAGCCCATTGAGGAAACATCCGATGTTTCGAAGCACTTAACAACGCATGTAGCAAAGCCGTTCCAGTTAACCATGGCAGTAAGGAGGCATTTTCTACTGGGTCCCAAAACCACCAGCCACCCCAGCCTAATTCGTAATAAGCCCACCACGAACCAAGCACGATCCCCGCAGTAAGAAATACCCACGCGCTAATAGCCCAAGGACGAGCCAGTTCAGCCCAATTGGTCATTACGGGGGACTGCAATAATGCCGCGCACGCTAAAGCAAGCACAGTTGAGTAGCCGATATAACCAAGATAAAGCAATGGAGGATGAAAAATGAGTCCAATGTCTTGCAGCATTGGATTTAAGTCACGACCTTCAGTCACATAAGCGGATGCGTACTCAAATGGGTTAGAAGCTAGTAATGTGAACCAACCAAATGCTGATACCAGCAAGCCCATGATCCACAACACATCACATTGAAATGTTTTCTGCCAACCTTTGGCAAAGCTAATCAATGCCGCCCAACCACTTAAGGTCATCACCCAAAATAGCATTGAGCCTTGATGCCCTCCCCATACCGCCGCCAGTTTATAAAAAACTGGCAATTGGGAATTAGAATGTGAAATTACATAATCAAAGCGAAACTGATCGGTGAAAAAGCAGTAGCCTAACGCAAATAAACTGAGTAAAGAGAGGAGGCTCACCAAACGTGAATTCGCAGCAATACTGATAGAATTACTGCTGCAATACCAACGGTGATAAACGTAGTGAACACTTTGCAGTGATGACAACACCACTGCAAGTATTAACGCACCGAGGCCAACCTCTCCTACTCCAATCATCTATACGATCGTCATCTGTCCAGCGTAAAGAATAAAGGTACGCAGCATCAGTACCCCAACCAGACTTAATGTGGTGACGATAAACACAAAACCACCAGAATGCTTGAGTGCTTTTGGAGCAATTGCATTCAGAGTCAGCGGCAGCAACATACCAATCAGCACCACCCCAATCCAAAACCAATTGGACCAGAACCCACCGCCAATCGCATTCCACGCCGCCGCTTCATTTTGTCCACCACTAAAAATTAGCCCGGTAAAGAAGGTCACCAAAACGAACAGTTCAAATAACACAACTGGTCGCTCGAACCCATGAACCCAGCTGACGCTTGGGCTGTGTGCTGACTCTTTGAATACCAAAATGCCAAACAGCAAACTGGCAGCTGCGCCTGAAGATAAACTGGAGAACAAAAACAGAATTGGTAGCACCGGATTATTCAGCATTGGGTAGGTTTTGAGAGCCGACAATAAGAAGCCCGTGTAAGCCGCCAAAACAACCGCTAAAAACCCAAGGAACAACTCAATCGCATTGGTGTACTTGCCAGACTTGATCAAGAATCCATCAATAAAATCAAGCAAACCACTTGGCAGTTTTCCTTCAAAGAAAGAAACGATCGGGTGGCGGAATAAAACCCCAATCCAAACAAACAACACGATCATGTAGACTTGGAATAAAATCACCCCCATCGACATGACTGAGCTAGGATTGTAGTAAATCATGATCTTCCAGAACTCAAGTGGCTTGGTTAAATGAAAGATTAAGATCACTAAGCCCGCAATAATGCCAAATGGAGCAAGCCAAGCCATCGCTTTCATAATACCGTTGTTCGCCGGATCTCCTTCAATAACCTTACGTTTTAGATATATCGCAATCATGACTGCACCTGCCGACATCCCAGCAAGGAATAAATAGATAGCAATGATCCAATCCCATACCAGCGAGTCGAAGTGGAATGCACTTTCCCATCCATTCATAATTAAATCTCCCCTTTCTGGTGCGGTACTTTGTACAACTTAGGCTTGGTGCCTAGATGTGCCTTGTCACGATAAACCACTTCAGTGTTTAACACTTGGCTGATCTCACTATTTGGATCGTTTAAGTCACCAAAAATCAGCGCTTTCGTTGGACAAGACTCCACACACGCAGGTTGTTTACCGTTGGCCAAATTGGTGTCACGGCAGAAATTACATTTATCCGCAGAGTGATCTTCAGGATTAAAGAAACGCACTTGATAAGGACACGCCGCTAAGCAGTAACCACAGCCCACACATTTCTCTTTGTGAACATCAATAATGCCAGTTTTCTCATCTTTATAGGCTGCACCTGTCGGACAGACGTAGACACATGGCGGGTTTTCACAGTGCTGGCAAGATTTACGAGTAAAGCGGTAATCAATATTGGGGTACTCGCCTTGCGGCTCACTGCGGATGATTTCAAGTCGAGAAACACCTTCAGGGACTTTATTCACTTCACGGCACGCTTCGGTACATGCGGTACAACCAATGCAGGCAGTTTCATCATGCACCATGCCATAGCGCACCTCACCAACAACTTCTTCATTGGCTAACGTTTTACGGCTACTGATCACCGCAGTTCCAGCAACACCAGTTGTAAAGATCAGAGCACCGGTTCCAGCTAAGAAATTACGTCGAGAACAACTCATATCACCGCTCCTCTTTCAATTGGTTAAAGTCAGAGTGGCAATCCACGCACATTTTGATTTTCTCTTTGCGCTCCAGCCCAAGGATCTTGCCTTTAGAAGCATGGACATTATGGCAGTTTGAACACGTGAGATTATTGGCGTGAACATCATGGGTCCAGCTGTCATCCCTCAGGTATTCAGGCTTATGACAATCTGTACATTGACTGTTCGCTTTGAGGATCAGATCAGGGTCCATAAAGACTTTCTCAGTCCCTTTTTGCGATTGCGCGCTTGAAAACTTGGTGACAAGAGGCGCACCCTCGCGGTGGTCTGGTCCGATATTATTGTGACATTCCGTACAGTTCACATCGCGTCCGAGGATTTTATGTGCCTCTTCACCATGCGAACCTAGTAACGTTTCTTTTGAATCCTTATGACATTGGACACATTTATAGTCCCGGTCACGGATAAGCTCGACTTCATGACGTGAGGACGACTCATTAGCAACAGCAGCAGAATCATCAGCAACGGCATGGAGAGAATAACCATAGAGGCAAAATGCGAGAAGAGATTTCAGCATTATGACTATGGCCAACTTTATATTGCCCATATTATCCTTTCCTTAAACCACTTTTATTATTCCTTTACAAGGTCATAGTAAAAGTTGGTCAAAATTAACTTCCTTTGGTATCAATAAATCACACCAAATGAGATCAATTCTTATTTTGGATTAGCCACAACGCTACGATGACTATATTACTCCCATGCCTCTTAAGAGGTAGTTAAAAAATATACAAAAAGCGACCTGTATCACCATCTTTTTTTACCTCACCTCTACTGTAAGTCATTGATGATAATGAATTTCATTTGTACGCATACATGTCACCAACTAACCCTTTAGGGGTATATAAAATTAACTTTGAAGTAGATCACTGGTGTAAATTGATCCAAAACAAGCATTAATTCTTCACTTACACATTTTGTTTCAATTCTTATCTAGAATACACATTAGTTCTCCAATTCTTACTTTGGAATATAGTCAGTTCACAACGCTGTTTATAACAAACAGAATATGGAGATAGCACTGTGAAAAATATGCATTGGATTCCCAATTCCGTTGCAGCATTAATATTAGTCGTGAGTTCTACTTGGAGCGTCACGAGCTTAGCTGCATCTGAAAATAAAGATCTTGTCGACCCTCGTAACCAAGCTTTCGAACAAAACCATCCTGATCAATACCACTCTTGGAAAGCCACCTCAGAAAGTGTCGAAATCGAAGACGCACTCGCCGAAGATCCAAACATGGTGATCCTATGGGCGGGCTATGGCTTTGCAAAAGATTACAACAAAGCACGTGGACACTTTTATGCGTTAGATGACGTGCGTCAAACGCTACGTACTGGTGCACCACAAGATGAAAAATCTGGCCCAATGCCAATGGCCTGCTGGAGCTGTAAAAGCCCAGACGTGGCACGTGTGATTGATGAGCGTGGTGAAGATGGCTACTTCAACGGTAAATGGGCACGTTTAGGAACGGAAATTGCCAACCCAATTGGTTGCGCCGATTGTCACGATGTTCGTAGCGAGAAGTTCAAAAACGGCGAGCCTGAATTAGCCCTAACTCGCCCTTATGTTGAGCGTGCATTTGACGCCATCGGTAAAAACTTTGAAGAACAATCGCGCTTAGATAAACAAGCCTCTGTTTGTGCACAATGCCACGTGGAATACTACTTTACTGGCCCAACTAAAGCGGTGAAGTTCCCTTGGGATATGGGGACCACAGTCGAAGATATGGAACGCTACTATGACGCGCTAAACTTCAAAGACTGGACCCATAAAGTGTCTAAAGCTCCTATGTTAAAAGCACAGCACCCAGGTTACGAAACATGGCGTGATGGCATTCATGGTAAAAACAAAGTGGTTTGTGTTGACTGCCACATGCCAAAAGTGAAGAAAGAAGATGGCACTGTCTATACCGATCATAAAGTTGGTAACCCATTTGATCGCTTTGAAGACACCTGTGCTCAATGTCATACCCAAACGAAAGATCAGTTGCGTGAAATCGTTTCTACACGTAAAGCGCAAGTTTTGAACATGAAGCTAACGGCAGAGAAACAAATCGTCGCCGCACACTTTGAAGCTGGTGCTGCATGGGATGCAGGCGCTACCGAAGCAGAAATGAAAGATATCTTACAAGATATCCGTCACGCACAATGGCGTTGGGATTATGCAATCGCCTCTCATGGTGTTCATATGCATGCTCCTGAAGTGGCACTGGAAGTGCTAGGTACTGCCGTAGACCGCGCAGCGGATGCCCGTACAAAACTGGCACGCCTACTCGCAACCAAAGGTATTGTTGAGCCTATCCAAATTCCTGATATTTCAACCAAAGAAGCGGCTCAAAAAGCACTGGGTATGGATATGGATAAAATGAACTCAGATAAGAAAAACTTCCTTGAAACCGTTGTTCCTGATTGGGACAAAGCCGCGAAAGAAAGAGAAGCTACTTACTAATCCATCCTAATCGATGAAAAAAGCCGACCTTGGTCGGCTTTTTTATTGCGCGTATTTCTGTAGCTATTCGTTAATTTGCATTTCTTTTGCTTGGTTCAACAAATCAATAATCTGTGGCCGATTGAGATCTCGCTGACCTGAATCCAACAACTGTATCCAGATATCAATCGCCTGTTGATAACGAAAACTAATAAAATGGTCGTTGGCAAGCAGCATTAATGCTGTCGGATTATTCGGTTCTTTGTCGAGCGCCTGTTGCAACAAAGACTGTACGTCTGGCGCCATACGTTGAGACTTAAGATAATACAAAGCCGTCGCTTTGCCTGCGAGCTGATTTGCAGTGGGGAAAGTTGATAAACGAATGGCGTAGTCAAAACAAGTCAGTGCTGATTTGAATTGCTGCTGCGCTAAATATCCTTGCGCAAGCTGAAACCACAATTCAGACTGATTAGGATCGGCTTTAAGCTTTTGCTGGATCTCCGCCATCCAATCCTCTGATGTTTTGCGCTCTAAGCTTTGCTCTGGTGCAGCAGGCTTGTCACCAACTAGCAACCAATACACTGGCACCGACACAACCAAAGCAACCGCAATCAATCGTTTCATGCGTTTGTTATTCCTTTACTTCTTTCCATTTCGCAAAAAGTATATCGTGTTACTCTATAACGAACTTTGATCAAAGCTGACTTCCGTATGAAAAACAAAAACGTACCATCAGAACAAACTCAACAAGAAGCCATGAAGATCGCCAAAGCGACTCAAAAGCCCGGCCAAACAAAAGAACAGACAAAGCTGATCGCGCAAGGCATTGAAAAAGGCATTGCGATATATAAAAAGCAACAAAAAGAGCGAGCGCGCCAAGCAGACAAGGCGAAAAAGAAACAGCAAAAAGCCAAGTTGAACGTCACGGAAGCGGATACCGAGTTAGAAAGAGAGGTGTTGGTTGAACCTAAAACTTCATCAAACATGCTACCTTGGGCACTGCTTGGTATCAGTTGGATAGGATTTATCGTCTATATCTTTCAAACTTCGTAGCGTAGCAGCACTCACCACACTGCTTGTGTTAGCAGGCTGTACCTCACCCACAAATCAGCTGACACCAAATGCTGAGCAAGTTCATGTACGAATGGACTCCGGCTTTGATGCGAATCAATGTCAGTGGCTCGGGGAAGTAACGGGCAGTGAAGGACATTGGTACAGCTATCTGTTCTTTACTAATGATGTGATGATAGAAGGGGCGATCAATAACCTGAAGAATAATGCGGCAAAACTTGGGGCAGATACGGTGTATATGATTGCCCCACAAGATTTTGTTACGTCGTTTACCGTATTGGGCAGCGCCTACCACTGCCACAACGGTGGCTAGACTAAGCGTGGAAACCTAGGCTGGCTGCGATGTCGGCCTCCCTTTCAAATACCCACTGACTGTCAAATGGTCCCCAGTCTGATAGCTGATAATAACCATCATTATGACGACGACCGTCTTGAACAAACATTAACTCGATACCGATCCCAGGGAGCGCTTTGATGACGTCTTGAATTGTACGACGTGGCCAACCCGTTTTTTCGATCAACTTGGGCACATTAGGTCTTTCAAGGCTTTCAACTAACATCGCCAAATACAAACGCCTTGCAAAAACAGGACTCAATTCCATTGATACCTCCTAAAAAATTCTAAAATCATTATTTCTGTTTTGCGGCCAAGTTTGTTGCGTTTGATCAATAACTCTCCATTCCAGCACTCGTTGTAGGGATTTTTTTCTCGAAACAAAATAATCTCGTCACACTTTTGTCTCTGCTTCGGCTTCCTGATAGGATGCTGAAATAATAAAAAGTCACTTCAAAAGGTTACCTATGACTATCACTATGTTCGGCATCCCGAACTGCGACACAATAAAAAAAGCGAAAAAGTGGTTGGAAGCAGAAAGCATTGCGTACAATTTTCACGATTACCGCAAACAAGGTATCGACAAAACAATGGTGGAAGCATTTTGCCAAGCGTTAGGCTGGGAAAATGTGCTTAACAAGCGTGGAACAACATTCCGTCAGCTGACTCAGGAACAAAAAGACAACCTCAACGAAACAACTGCTATCGACTTGCTGGTAGAACAACCTGCAATGATCAAACGCCCTATCTTACTGGTCGAAAACCAGTACCACATCGGCTTTAAAGCTGACCAATATTCAACCATTTTCTCTTAAAGGAAGGAATTCAAGGATGACAGATAGCCCCGTACTGGCTCTCGCAAAAGACCTTATTAGCCGACAGTCAGTGACACCGGAAGATGCCGGTTGTCAGGAAGTCATGATCAATCGTTTGAAAGCGCTTGGTTTTGAAATTGAGGTGATGGTGTTTGAAGACACCACCAACTTCTGGGCTCGTCGTGGTACCGAAGCACCTTTATTTGCTTTTGCTGGGCACACCGATGTCGTGCCGGCTGGTCCACTCGAGCAATGGCATACCTCACCATTTGAACCGACAGTTATTGACGGCCACTTACATGGTCGTGGTGCCGCAGATATGAAAGGCTCATTAGCCAGTATGGTGGTGGCCGTTGAGCGCTTTATTGCCAATAACCCTGAACATAAAGGCTCAATTGCCTTTCTTATCACATCGGATGAAGAAGGTCCGTTCATCAATGGCACCACTCGCGTCGTCGATACCTTGATGGCACGTAAGGAAATCATCGATATGTGTATTGTCGGTGAACCGTCGAGTACGCTAGCTGTTGGAGATGTAATAAAAAATGGTCGCCGTGGCTCTATTACCGGTGACTTACACGTGAAAGGTACCCAAGGCCATGTCGCGTATCCGCACCTAGCGAACAACCCCGTGCACCAAGCTCTGCCTGCGCTCGCTGAGCTTGCAGCAACTAAATGGGACGATGGCAACGATTACTTCCCTCCGACTAGCTTTCAAATCCCAAACTTGCATTCCGGTACAGGCGCTTCCAATGTGATCCCAGGTAAGTTTGACGTTCAATTTAATTTCCGTTTCAGTACTGAATTAACTGATCAAGAAATTAAACGACGCGTCCACTCCACGTTGGATGCTCATGGCCTAGACTACGATTTACATTGGACGCTAAGTGGTCAGCCTTTCTTAACCGACACAGGGGCGCTATTGGATGCCGTGGTGAAAGCCGTCGCCGATGTGAACCACAAAGAACCGGAGCTTTTAACCACTGGCGGTACGTCTGATGGCCGCTTTATCGCTCAAATGGGTTCACAGGTGGTGGAGTTAGGTCCTGTGAATGCCACCATCCATAAAGTTAATGAGTGCGTCAGTATTGCAGATATTGAAAAGCTGGCCGACATGTACGAAAAAACGTTGGAGAATTTACTCGCGTGATGACCCCACAGCAGCTCACCGGAAAAACCACCTCACACCTCACTGAAGTACTATTCGGTCAAAAAGTATTTCTGATACATCGTGATGTTGAGCAAGATCTACTTGCGCTCCGAACGGCTGCTGTAAGCGCAGGTTTTAACCTTAATATTGCCAGCGGCTTTCGCGATTTTGAGCGGCAAAGAGCAATTTGGAACAATAAGATGGCTGGTAACACAGCCATACTTGACAGCAATAGCCAACCGCTTGATCAAAGCGCCCTCACTGAAGAGCAAAAAATCATGGCGATTTTACGCTGGTCTGCGCTTCCGGGGGCCAGCCGACATCATTGGGGTTGTGAGTTTGATGTGTTTGATCGCGATGCCTTACCACAAGATACCCAGTTAAAATTAGAGCCATGGGAATACCTATCCGGACATCAAAGTAAGTTCTATCAATGGTTACAGGAAAACCTGAATCAGTTTGGTTTCTTTTTTCCTTACGCAAACGATCTTGGAGGGGTTGCACCAGAACCTTGGCATATCAGCCACCAATCCGTATCGCAGCAAGCCATGGAACGTTTTTCGTTAGCAATGCTACGTGACGAATTGATCCAATCTCCCATTTGCGGTCAGCAAAGTGTGTTGGATCGACTGGAATCGATCTACAATCACTACATTACTAACATTCACTATCCGGAGTCAGAATGATTGAACTGCTGACGAATCCTTGGGTCATTATTGTGATTGTATTAAGCGTCTTAATCGGTAATATCGCCGCGCTCAAATACACTGCGAAAATGAAATTTCCACTCAAAAAGCCAGATCGAACCTCATCTTCAACCGAAGAGAGTGAAAGTACAGAACAACAAAAAACGGACAAGCCGTAACGGCTTGTCCGTTTTACAATCTAGCCCTGCATACAACGGCTATTTAAGGTGGTCCCAAGAAATATTCGATACTAAGCGGCAATCGTCGCACTTAAAGTGGAAAATATCATGCAGTGGTGCGTCTAGTAACCACTCTCCACTACACTTAGGGCACTTACGTGCTTTTTCCGTCGCTAAGTCCTGTCCCCCAACTCGGTATTGATAGTAGTACGTCGGGATCTTCGTAATGTATTCAATGCGGCCCCGCAAATCCCAGCCTCGACGAAACAGCACACTCTCGGTATCACAGATTTCGTGTAGTGCAGCATGTTCAGCACGGCACGCCCCCGCCATTTGTAACTCGTCACACGCTTGCCATTCCGTTTGCCACTTGATCACCGCTTTGTGATCACCATTGAGTGTCGGTGCATTGCGATAAAGCGGTATCGGTAGTAACGATTCACCACTACGCAGTGGTGAACAGGTATGAACATAGGTGGTATAGAGGACTTGCCAGCTTGGCGTTTCTTCTTCCGCAGCTTGCTCGGAGTTTAAGTCACGCCCAAGTAACCGGACCTTTGGCGCCAATAAACTCGCATCCGCTAAGCGGTTAAGACAAACTTTAACAAAATCGGAGTGATAACGTGGGTGCAAGCTGTCTTGTTCTGGGCAAACCACACGAACAAAAAACTCCCCATCCCCCATAACTACCGGAAATTCACGTCCCAGAACTTGTCCGTTATAGCGCAACGCATCCATCAAACCATTGATGGCTTTATCAACTGCAGACACGGTAGTGTTATCAAAACACTCAAACTGTAGCTCAACAACAAACATCCAATTACACCACTGGCTCTAATTTGGTTAAAAACTCAGCCAGTGTTTCAGCTAATACGTCACGTTTATCGGTGCCTAATCGTTCAAGCACAACATTTCCTGTGATATTACAGATGGAAATAACATCGAGCTCCGCATCTGTCGCGGCAATAAAGACCGTCGGTTTGAGTTTAAGGCGACGCTGAGTGACCAAGTGGCCAAGTATATTCTCTTGCAAGCGAACAAAGTCGTCGTCATTCCATACCTGTAATAAGGTTAACTCATTCCCCTGCCAAGTCGCGTTCATATCGGCACTATATTGGCAGCCGTAGAACGCTTTAATGTCTTCGTGCAAGGTTAGCTCAATACCCTTTTCAACATTAGTGAAATCCGCTTGCTGCTCTCTTGCGTATGCTTGCCACTCCACGCCTTCATCTCGCTTGTTTTCAATGCAAGGGGAGATAAGATCAGCCAATTCTTCACTCACGGGTAGCGACGTATGAGTTTTCTGGTACGCTTCTGTGAATTTTTGACTGAATTCGGTAAGGGCTTGGATCGCTTGCTGCGCCATTCGACACTCCAACTGTGATTTGTCCGGACACACTCAGGCAAGAGTTAATGACAGCCTGAATGGGATTGCGTAAAATTCTCGGTATTCTAATCCAATTCGCGATAAAAAATGAGCAAATATTCTGACGCTAAAGAACTTGCTGGCCTAACGCTGGGTCAAAAGACTGAATACGCAAATCAATACGACCCTAGCCTACTGCAACCTGTACCGCGTAGCCTAAACCGGAACGACCTCAACCTAAATGAAACGCTACCTTTCAAAGGTTGTGATATCTGGACGCTGTATGAGCTATCTTGGCTCAACTCTAATGGCTTACCTCAAGTGGCAGTAGGGGAAGTCGCGATCCCTGCTACTAGCGCAAATTTGATTGAATCAAAGTCATTTAAGCTCTATCTCAACAGCTTTAACCAAACTCGTTTCACTACGTGGGAAGAGGTTCAAGCCACCTTAACCAAAGATTTATCCCACTGCGCAGGTGAAACCGTAGAAGTACTAGTGAAGCCAGTAACTGATTACAGCAATACGCCGATTGTTACAATGCAAGGGGAATGTATCGATCAACAAGACATCACCATTACAGGTTACGAGTTCGATGCAAGCTTACTTGAAGGCTCAACAAGTGATGAAAAAGTGACCGAGTCACTTCATAGCCACCTTTTAAAATCAAACTGTCTGATCACCAATCAACCAGATTGGGGAAGTGTCGAAATTCAATACTGCGGTAAAAAAATCGACCGAGAAGCTTTGTTACGGTACATTGTTTCTTTCCGTGAACATAATGAATTCCATGAACAATGCGTTGAGCGAATCTTTACGGATATCATGCAATATTGCCAGCCTGAAAGCTTAACGGTTTACGCTCGCTACACGCGTCGAGGTGGTTTGGACATCAACCCTTACCGTTCGACTGAACAAGTGAAACCGGAACACAATCAACGCATGGCTCGTCAATAAGGAAATAAGAATGCGAATTCTGCGCTGGGAGCTTTGGCTCTGTTTGCTCTTTGGACTACTTTCAACCTCTACTACGGCGGCCGACATCTACTCATCTCAGATGTTGACGGAAGCCGATAACCTGGTTGAAATCGTACCCAATCAAGCCAAATTGCTCACAACCACTTACCTGACTCAGCGCAGACTTTCCGCACGCGGAGAGAAAAGCCCTTCTTCGATTTCTCGAGACGAAACCGACAGCCGCCTTCGCACTCCTGGTAGCACCATCGATGCATTAAAAATTCTCGCACAAGCAGAATTTAACTTAGGCAATACAAGAAACGCATTACTCAGAATTCAAGAGGCAGAACAGCTAACTCAAAAATACCAGCTCCCCTACTTAAGCCTTGATGTTCAATTGCTTAAAATTCGGCTTCGCTGGCTCAATGATCATGACGCATTCAAAGCCAATGTCGCCATCGATGAACTAGAACAAGCATATCAAAACATCCGAAATCCTGAGCAACTGGCTAAGGGCCTTCGTTATGACTTAACCATGTTCAAAGCAGAAGTGGCTTCAAGAGATGGCGACCTCGCTTTAGCGAATCAGCTCTATTCGTCGCTTAAAAGTTATTTGACCCAATCAAACTCCGCAACACGCCTTATCGATTACCATACCCAAGTCGGCAAACACTATCTCATCAATAAACGCTACAACCGTGCGTTGTTTGAGCTGTTAATCGCTTACTGGAAAGCCATCGAAGAAAATGCTAGCCGTGAATTAGCAAAAGTAAACCAGTTACTTGGTCAGTTGTTTTATGAGCGCAGAGTCCTTGATAAAGCCAACGACCACCTTTCTCAGGCAGCCGACTTTTACGATAACTATGAGCACTCCCCTGTTCTACCTACCATTTTAAAAATGATGGGAGACACTTATTACCATCAGGGTAAATTTAATTTAGCACTGGTCCATTATTTTAACGCTATCGACCACGAGCGTATCCAGCAAAACTTAGAAAGTGTCATCGAACTTCGCCTTGCATTAGCCGCGACTTATTTGCAATTGGTCAACTATCCGCTGGCTGAACAGTACCTCGTTCGAGCACAAGACTTGCTTGAATTTACTGATATTCCTTCCTTAAAATCACAAGCTTTATTGTTAGAAAGTGGCCTCGCTTATCATCAAAAAAAACCTGAATTAGTGACAGATAAAGCACGCCAAGCCTTAGCCATTGCGCAACAAGTCGATGATATATCCAAACAAAAAGATGCGTATCAATTACTGTACTTAGGTTATGAGCTCAGTGGTAAATACGATCGCTCCTTAACTTATCTCAAGAAGTTCAATGCACTAACCAATATCGAGAAAAGGCAACTCGACTTGATCAGTGAAGATGCATTCCGGCAACAAAAAGAATTTGTAGAACAAACGCTGCACTTAGTTGGCCAGAAAGAGCAACTTGCCCAGACGCAAAGTGAATTCCAAAAATTCCAACAAATCTCCTTTGCTCTATTCCTGTTCTGTGCCGTTTTATTTATGTGGGTACTGAGACGTGGCCATGTAATGCGGGTACAAAAAGACGAAATCGCGATTCTAAATGAAGACCTGTTTACCCATTCTCGTTCCGGACTGCGAAACCTACGTATGCTCAATGCAAAGCTGCCAGCTTCATTGGAACAAAGTAGTCATAAGTTTGAAAAGTGGCATGTCGGTGAATTGATCCATGAACCTCTCAATGACCGATTGCGCTTTGTCATGATAGACGTACCTTTCTTACGCAACATGTATCTGCAATTTGGCTATGCCGAAGGGTTAAAATTAGAGAAAGCATTTGGCGATTACCTTAACGAGCGTGTAGAAGCACCTGCGAGAATTTATCACTTCTCGGATGCAAACTTGCTTTACGTAGAACCCAATGCAGACGGCAATACCGATCCAGAAGTCATCTGTAACAAGATTCAGCATTGGATTTTGGAGTTTGCACCAAAACGCTCACTCAATAGAATTGTTCGTATCGGTATGGCTGATTATCCATTCCTACCTCGCGCCTACACAGCCATTAATGATAAGGAACTAGTTGATATTCTACTTATGTCGACTGGCGCGGCGCGAACACTAAGTATGAAAGAGCACTCAAGTCAGTGGGTTTATCTCAAAGCAATAGAAAATGCGCCCGCCGCGAGTCTTGCTACTGGTAACATACGCAAGGCCTGTAAACACTCGATCAATCAAGGGCTGATCAAGGTGCATTCCTCCTATAAGAATGAGGAGAGCATCAAAAAACTACTAAAAGATGAATAAAAGCTCATCAAACGAGTGTTGTAGGCAGTGACGTAGTTATTTTATTTGATATTATCAACAGATTAATAAATAAGATCGACACGGATCCGTTAGTCGTAAAGTTTAGGTTTCATGGGCGTTCTCGAAACAGATATCCAGTCTCAACTACACAACCTTAAGTCTCAGTTAGAGCAGGTTCGTTTGACACAAAGAGACACCTCGTTCAAGTTTAAGCGAGAGCAAGAAGTATTGAGGCGTATTGTCGCTTCTCTGAGCACGGCATGTTCCAGTGACAACCCAAAGCTGACACAAGGCTTGGTGGATCTACGTCAATCAATAGAACAACAAACTGATGTCAGTTCACTGGTACCCAAACTTGCGGTGCTCGAACGTCTCTTAAAACAACAGACTTTGGCCATGGAAAAACAGACGCTCCACCTTGATTCCCAAATCAAGCACAGCGGAGAGACCTTACTTCGTGTAACGGGCCTACCCGCCAAGATCAAACGTGATCTTAGAGATTTACTCAGCTATTCCGGCGGTATTGAGCAGCCGAAGACAGAACAAGCCTTAAAACTGCTGGCCATTTATGAGCGTGCCATCAAAATTATCACGGCAAATCCAGATACCTCATTAAGCGAAATCAGCGACAACGCTGATCGGGAATTGATGCTCCGCCTTTCAGAAGAGCTACAGCATTTGATCACTGAGCTGGATTTTGAAGGAGAGTCTGGTGATTTATTAATTGATATACGCGCGAAGCTTTTGCTTGGTGTCAGTACTAAAATGCTACTAGAGCTGACTCTGCAAACTCTGAAGCTGGTGATTGATGGCACAAACTACGAACGTAAAGCTTCAGAACAGTTTCTAGAGCAGATTAATACTTCCTTATGCTCTAACCTCAAAGCCTCAGAACAAACCGTCGATCAAAGCCAAAGCTATTTCTCTCATCGTCAGGAAATGAATCAGGAGCTACAAGCACTGATTGGCGATACACAGCACACCGTTAAACAATCGGAAACACTCAACACTCTGCAACACAATCTTCATCCTATATTGGAACAGCTTTCTTCTTTAGCAGAGCGTCTTCATCATGCTGAGCAACGCGAGCATGCACTGATTGAAAGAATGGCGTACAGCAAAAATCAGCTGGAAGCGTTATATGAAGTGACCCAGGATTATCGCCGTCGGCTTGAAGATCAGGCGCAAAGAATGTTGCTTGACCCACTGACCAAAGTCTATAACCGCAGTGCCTTTGGTGATCGTCTAGAACTGGAATATCGTCGATGGATACGCTCTCAACATAACCTTCGTGTTGTCTTACTCGATATCGATGGATTTAAAAAGATCAACAACAGCTTTGGCTATACTGCTGGTGATAAAGCCCTAAAAATCATTGCTCGAACTATTCATAAAGAGCTGCGCGACAGCGATACATTGGCAAGGTTCTCAGGTGAAGAGTTTATTATTCTGCTGCCAGAACAAGCTGATAAAGAAAGCTTCAACGTTATACAGCGCATTCAACGCCAAGTCTCAAAGTTACCGTTTAAATTCCGCGATCAGCACCTGACGATCACTCTATCAGCCGCAAGCACTGCCTTTAAGGAGTCAGACACGCCTGAAGAAATTCTTGAGCGGCTTAACCTCGGACTCTGTGAAGCCAAACGGATTGGCCCAAGCCAACTCATCTGGAAATAGTGACTTTTCTTATTGCATCAATCGCCCCACAATATGATTGATGCAATAAATTCAAACAGTTAAGTTTTCTAACCACGTTATCTCTGCTAATCTTAATTTTACCGAAACCAATTTATTCGGTTTCTAATTCATTTGTTTCCTCTCGATAAGGAGGTCTTTATGATCACTCATATCAGTCCTGCCGGTAGCATGGATTTGCTTTCTCAACTTGAAGTTGAGCGCCTTAAAAAAACGGCTTCCAGTGATCTGTACCAACTGTACCGAAACTGTACATTAGCTGTCTTGAATTCCGGTAGCCATACCGACAACTCAAAAGAACTTCTTGATAAACATAAATCTTTTGACGTTAACGTGGTACGCCGTGAACGCGGGATCAAGCTTGAATTAAGCAACCCTCCAGAACATGCGTTTGTCGATGGTCAAATCATCAAAGGCATTCAGGAACACCTGTTTTCTGTGTTACGTGACATTGTTTATGTCAACATGCATTTAGCTGACAACCAGCGTCTAAACCTCACCAATGCTATCCATATCACCAACCTTGTCTTTGGTATTTTGCGTAATGCTGGCGCACTAACTCCCGGTATCGAGCCTAATTTAGTGGTTTGCTGGGGAGGACACTCAATCAACCCCGTTGAATATCAATACACACGCGAAGTCGGCCACGAACTTGGCTTACGTGAACTCAATATCTGTACGGGATGTGGCCCTGGCGCGATGGAAGGCCCGATGAAAGGGGCTGCAATTGGCCATGCGAAGCAACGCTATGACGAGCAACGTTATTTAGGTTTAACCGAACCATCAATTATCGCCGCTGAGCCACCAAACCCAATTGTCAACGAACTGGTGATCATGCCTGATATTGAGAAGCGCCTTGAGGCCTTTGTGCGCATGGCTCACGGTATTGTGATTTTCCCGGGGGGCCCAGGGACAGCGGAAGAACTGTTGTACATTCTTGGCATCATGATGCATCCAGACAACGCAGAGCAACCTCTGCCTATCGTCTTAACAGGGCCAAAAGAAAGTGAAGAGTATTTCCGTTCAATCGATCGTTTTATTGGCGATACATTAGGGGAAGATGCTCAAAAACATTATGAAATTGTGGTCGATGACCCCGCCCGAGTCGCTCAAATAATGAAGCAGGGCATGAGTGAAGTTCGCCAACACCGTAAAGACAGTGGTGATGCCTACAGCTTCAACTGGTCACTCAAAATTGAACCAGAATTCCAGTTGCCATTTGACCCAACCCACGACAACATGGCAAGCCTCGATTTACATATGAATCAACGCCCAGAAAATCTTGCCGCTGCATTGCGTCAAGCCTTCTCGGGCATTGTTGCTGGTAATGTTAAAGCCGAAGGTATTCGAGAAATTGAGCGGAAAGGGCCTTTCATTTTAGATGGCGACGCTACCTTGATGAAGAAAATGGATAAGCTATTAAAAGACTTTGTTGAACAACATCGTATGAAGCTTCCAGGTGGCAGTGAATACGAGCCGTGCTATAAAATCGCCAACACCGATTAGCAGTAGCAATCTACTACTGATTCATTACAATAAGGGCTATTCAGCCCTTATTTTTTATCACTATGTCTTTACATCTGGTCATTATTGATGCCCTCAACCTCATTCGTCGAGTTCACGCTGTTCAACCAGATCCAAACGACATAGCCCGTACGATTGAAACCACCTCTCGCACACTGAAAAAAATCATTAAAGAAGCCAAGCCGACCCATATCGTCGCTGTCTTTGATCACCACCTTCAAGATCGAGGTTGGCGAGTTGAAATCCTACCTGAGTACAAACAAAACCGAAAACCGATGCCAGAGCCGTTACTTAACGGTTTAGAATCAATTCAAGATGCGTGGTGGGCATTGGGGATCGACTCTCTACTTTCTGATGGGGATGAAGCCGATGACTTGGTTGCAACATTAGCCGCTAAGGTCGCCAGTCATAATGAGAAGGTCACCATCATTTCAACTGATAAAGGGTATTGTCAGCTTCTTTCTCCAACACTACAAATTCGCGATTACTTTCAGCATCGTTGGCTTGATAAACCTTTTATCGAAAAAGAATTTGGTGTTAAGCCAGAACAACTCGCTGATTTCTGGGGCTTAACGGGAGTAAGCTCAAGCCAAGTACCTGGGATACCCGGAGTCGGGCCAAAAGCGGCTAAAGAAATACTGAATCAATTCGATACCATTGAACAAGCGAACGAATCAACATCACTTGCGGCTAAGTATCGTAAGAAATTTGATGAGCATTTTGCGTTAGCGCAAAAATGTAAGCAGGTGTCCGCATTAAAAACGGATATTGAACTGGGTTTCAACTTACAAGATTTACGTTACACCGGTGCAAATATTCAAGATTAAAGTACTGCATACGTATTGAGACACTTAGAATGCTTTTCCTGAAAATTATAAGCTCGTTGTCTCAATAAAAGTTACTAATACATCAAAGCAATTAAACTTTTTCTTTTTCCGAGTTCAAAAAGTGTTCAGCTTCTTCAATCGCTTTATTTAAATAGCCTTCAAGTTCAGCGATTAATAAAGAAACACCCTCAGACTCATCTTCGATTGCTTTTTCAAGTCGACAAGCAACATCGCGTAGCTGATGGGCGCCTAAACTGCCACCCACGCCTTTTAAACTATGCGCTTTGCGTACTGCTGAACCTCGATCTTTCTCCAATAAGATCTCAATATCACTGACATCAGACTTGTGGTCTTGCACAAACACATCTAACAACATGCGCACTGAATCGGTGTCACCATTGAGTGACTCCAACATCTTGCTAAAATCGATTTGTCTTCCAACAGCAAGCTTAGGTTCTAAAGCGGTAACAATTGCCGGTTCCTGTTTGTTCACATCCTTGTGTTCATCAACCTTAACCTCTTCTTCCGACGACTCATTCAATGTCGCTCTTGTATGCAGTTGAGTGAACACATTGGGACGGTAATTAATAATGAGTTGTAAGAGTAAGCAAAATAGACTCACGGCTAATGATGCAAGTAGGAAACGCGCTAGAATCTCGTGATATTTTTCTTCGAGCTGCGCCATCTCTTTATGGATAGAGTGTGTCACTAGCTTCTCTGTCAAATATTTCCCTTGTGCAAAACCACCTAAAACAGATGACGTTTTCGCAAGTAATTGTTGTAAATCTTTTCTCTCTAACTCTGGTAATGTCTGTGAAAGATTAAACAAACTATCCAAAGCTCGATAGACTTCCGGGCTAGATTTCACAGAGCTAAACATGGCTTCAAAAACAGAGGCACTTAATTGTAAATACACGCGCTGCAGTTGTGGATCATCGCGATACTTTTTCCTGACAAATTTCACCTCGTCCGTCAGCTCTACGAGAGCAAGATCATTGGCAACAAAAGCGCGTGCCTGCTCAAGAAAACGATCTGTGGTGTAGATTAGCTGATTAACATCAGGGGCTAGGAACTTAGTTTCGTATTCACTTTCGATTTGAAGGCGCAACGCATAAATTAACTGAAGCTGTAATTCATGATCATCTGCGGAACTTGATCGATAAGGGGTATCAAATGCCATGGATGAACGAAAGTCAGCAATACTATTGCCCAACTCTTCGACTGAACGCATCGCTGACGCATTAGAGTAATACAATGCACCTAGAATACTCATACTGGTAACCCAGATAAGCAAGACAAACCAACTGAGCTTTAGATATTTTGATTCCATTATGTACCTGCGATAAATCCATCTGATACAAGCATATAATGAAAATTGAGGATATGCAGGGTCGAAACGTTAAAACTGCCGTTACACTTCAAACCCTGCAAAGATAATGCGGATAAAATTAGCGATTTCGCGTTAGCTGATCACGAAGGTTTGGTGGGGTTCCTTTAATAGTTAACGTATCGGTTTCAGGATCGTAAAACACTCGCTCACCCAAAAGGAGGCTATCGAAATTAATGGTTAGTCCACCACCAGCACCAACAAACTTAGTCAGTTTTCTCACGGTAGAGCGGTCTCCCGGAAAACTCTCTTCTAACTCGTACCCTTGCTCTTGTGTGTAGTCTAAAAAGCTCGTGCCATCTTGTGATGGAGGCAGCTCTCCAGACAACTCTCTCACCTGAACTTCTTCTCCAGATTTGATCTGTTCATTACAGTAGTCAAACACTTGCTTCTTATACTCATTGACTTCTGTTTTTTCTAATTTCGCATCAGAGCAAAAATCTTCAACCGCTTGCATCAATACTTGGTTTTGTTGTTTGGTATCCAAACCAACTTCTGCTTGAAGAAAATCGAGGAAAAAGTCTGCAACTTTACGGCCAACTCTCCCTTTAATGTAGGTGAGGTAGCGGTTTGACTCTTTATCATTCTCGTAACTGGACAGGTCAATACGAGCGGCAATATCCATCTTGCTCAAATCCAAGTAATCAGTCGCACTAATTTCAAGCCCTTCAGTGACTTTAAGGCTTTGGTTTGAAGGAATAATGCCCACAAACAAGTAATCAGTGGCTAATGCCTGATATTCAGCAAAAACCAAAATACCTTCGTCTGCAAAGGGATATTTAGATAACTCATCTTTCAAGCGATTAGCGCTCATTTGTGAGAAACCATAAAAATCTTGATTACCTTGGCGAAGTTCTTGCAACCAGTTTTGAAAATCGCTGTCAGACTGGAAAGAACCAAAGCCTTTACCAGCCTTTGAGTTGAAAACGCGATGCAGCTCAGCAACTAGATTTTCAGTTGACGTATCATTGCTTAAAGATTCCGCACGGAAGTTAACCATCAACTCGTCTGAATCATTTTTACGAAGCTGATGAAGAATAACGTTTGATAAGTGAAGGCTCATGATGAAAATTATCGTCGTTCTAGGTTTCAGTTGTCAGGCATTGTAGGTTATCATAGGCCGCTTTACTATCATCATTAGAGTCTTTATGCCGATTACATCTAAATACAGCGACGAAAAAGTTGAGTCGATCCTGACTGAAATTGCAGCCGTTCTTGAAAAGCATGGCGCAGGTCCAGATCTTTCGCTGATGATCGCAGGTAATATCGCTACCAACGTTTTAAACCAAAACGTAGCGGCCTCTCAACGCAAGGCGATTGCTGAAAAATTTGCACAGGCTTTGATTTCTTCTATCGAAGAAAACATCCACTAAATTTAAAACCGGATAACAGAACAATACATGGTAGATAACGGAAACACATACGGAGAACGCGTATCCCGTTTAGTTGGTTGGGGGCACTGGTTTGCCTTCTTTAATATTATCGCAGCGATGCTGATCGGTACCCGTTATATCACGCAATCACCTTGGCCTGAAACGCTGCTTGGACAGTTTTATCTCGCGCTATCTTGGGTCGGGCATTTTGGGTTTCTGGTTTTTGCACTTTACCTGTTAGTTCTGTTCCCGCTTACCTTCTTAATACCGTCACGCAAGCTCTTTCGCTTGGTGGCGGTATGTTTTGCCACCGTTGGTTTAACCCTATTACTCATTGACACTCAAGCTTATCAAACCATAAATCTGCACTTAACACCTGTGGTATGGGAAGTATTATTCAATGATGAAACCAGCACGGTAAGTGCCGATCTTCAGCACCTATTTGTCGTACTTCCGCTCATCTTCTTATTGCAGCTCGCGCTATCCGAATGGGTGTGGCGCAAACAACGCAAACTTTCACACAAGCACGTTGGCCGTCCTATCGCTGCTATTTTCTTTGTTAGCTTTATTACCAGCCATCTGATTTACGTTTGGGCCGATGCGTACTTTTACAATCCAATTACGGCGCAAAAAGCTAACTTCCCACTTTCCTATCCGATGACTGCGAAATCGTTTATGGAGCGTCATGGTTTACTTGATCGCGATGAATACCTCAAGCGCCTACAAGAAAGTGAAAGTAACGTTGATTTAGTTAGCTACCCTCTCGAAAAGATTGAGTTTGACCGTCGTGCAAACCCACTCAATGTTTTAGTGGTCAGTGTGAATAACCTACGTGCGGATTCCCTAACTGAAGAAACAATGCCAAACACTTTTGGCTTCGCTAACAATAATCAAAACTTCGTTAACCATTACAGCTCAAGTAACGACAGTTTTGGCGCGTTTGGACTCTTCTACGGCTTACCAAGCAGCTATGCGAGTAGCATCAAAGCACAAGCATCTAAGCCAGTATTAATTGATACCTTAGAAAAGCAAGACTATCAGTTTGGTTTGTTTAGTGGCGACAACTTTGAAGAAAGTCTCTATGCAGAAACCGTGTTCCGCGGTATGAAGTTTACTGGTATCGCATTCACTGATGTACAAACACCAGACGAGCAAGCGATTGAAGCATGGGCGGAATGGGCTCAAGACGCCAACAAACCGTGGTTTGGTTTTATTGAGCTAACAACGCTTGATAACTTTAGCCAGTATGCCAAAGGAACAGGGTCTACTACCGATAAGCTTATCGCTGGTTATCAAGCCTCTGCACAAAGTGCAGATAAAGAGCTCGAAGTCTTATTCGATAAAATCGCTCAGCTTGAATTAAGCGAAAACACCGTGATCATCATTACCTCTAATCACGGTACTGAATTCAATGAAACGAAGACAAACAGCTGGGGCTCAAATACCAACTACAGTCGCTATCAACTACAAGTACCGATGATTATCCATTGGCCAGGAAAAGTTGCCGCGACTTACAGCCACCGTACAAGTCACTTAGATCTTTCTGTCACCTTGTTGCAAGATTTGTTGGGCGTCTCTTCAAACCCAAATGACTTTAGTAGTGGACGCAACCTATTTGATGAACGCAGCCGCAAATGGATCTTGGCAGGTGATTCTCGTGAACTGGCTCTGATCACCAACAAAGACACGACAGTGATTGATAAGTTTGGTAACTACAAACTGTACGACAGCCAATACAAACGCTTAAAAGATGAGAACCCGACGCTACCAGTATTAATGCAAGGCTTGACTGAGCTGCAGAGATTTTATGCGAAAAGCAATTAAATCAGTGCATTAGGTCAATTCAATATTGACCATTACGGGTTTGTTGTTTAGATTAGTCTTCATCGGACTGTAGCGCAGCTTGGTAGCGCACCGTCATGGGGTGTCGGGGGTCGCTGGTTCAAATCCAGTCAGTCCGACCATTACACCTAGAAAAGAGAGCTTCGGCTCTCTTTTTGTCTTTCTATACCTTAGTTTTCATCGCCTAAATTCCTTTTTGTTTTCAATTGTTATTGTTCTGCTTTAAAACGTTTAGGAGTGGTTCCTGCATGCTTCTTAAACGTTAACGTAAATGCTCGCTCTGACTCATAGCCAACCTGCTCCGCAACTTGGTCGATTGATAACAACGACTCTCGCAATAGCTCTTCCGCTTTTTGCATTCTAAGGTTGGTCAAATATTGAAACATTGGCCGTCCAACCAATGCAGCAAAGCGATTTGCAAATGCCGCTCGTGACATACCTACTTGATTTGCAATTATCTCTAGTGTCCAGTTTTTATCGGGCCGATCATGCAGTAATCGCAATGCATGTGAGATGCGCCTATCTGTCAGAGCTTCCAGAAACGGACTTGCTTTCTCTCGACCAAAATTAATTCGGATGAGCTCAATCAGAATAATTTCGGTCAGCTTGTTAACAATAAGCTCTGAGCCCGGTCCCTGTGCCATATATTCCGCACTTAACTGATCAAACGTACTTCTCAACCATACATGCTGTGCTAAATCCTTACTGTGTACGATTGTTACACGCGGAAAGACGTCTAAAAGAGGGGTTGTTGCTGTACGAGTAAAGCTGAATGAGCCACATAGTAACAGAGTCGGTTCTTCATGATTTTCACCGTCTACGGGCGACAAACTCGACAAGACATGGTCTTGACCTGGGCCGAGAAAAATTAAATCTCCAGTTTCTAACCGTTCGACATCATCACCGACTCTTGCCCAGCAGGCTCCTTTTCGAATCATGTGAAAACTTGCATGCTCCAAGCCATGAAACTCTTTGCGCCAAGGCGCCTCTACTTGACTACAAAAATACACACTGCCAGCAACGCGAATTGCTCGCAAGATATCACTCATGACTTCCATCAGCACCACACCTTATACGATCAATGTATTAATTAGAGATTATCATGCATAGATAGTATTTCATACAAACGATAAATTACTCCTACACCAACATCACGGAGTAACAGCATGAGCCAAATTATCCTTTACACCAAACACTACTGCCCTCACTGCAAAGCCGCAAAACTCACCTTGAAGAACATGGGGTTAGCCTATCAAGAAATCGATGTGAGTGATTCACCTTCACTCTTTAACGAAATGACCAAACGCAGCCAGCGTAAGACCGTTCCTCAGATTTTTGTCGGCACTCAACATATCGGTGGTAATCAAGACTTGAATGCCAGTATTCACAACGGACACTTTGAACAGGTGTTGACTCGTGAAGGTATTAACCGATAACAAACCAGATTATTACGGAGAATTTATTATGAATCATATTCACAGCACGCAAGCCAGACAAAGCGATTGGGCTTATTCACTTGACCACTTTGCCAACCAAGCAATTCGTTACTCAATTATTATTGTATTAGCATGGATTGGAGGCATGAAGTTTACAGGTTACGAAGCAGGCGCTATTGAAGGTTTAGTTGCATCAAGCCCACTAACTAGCTGGCTTTACCATGTTTTTAGCTTGCAAGGCGCCTCTAACCTGATTGGTTCAGTTGAAGTCGCTACCGCTCTGGCTCTATTACTTGCCCCTTACCACAGAGTATTTGCGCTAGTTGGCGCTGCCAGTGCCGCGATCACTTTCGCTGTAACCACGAGTTTCCTGTTCACGGCACCGGTAACCGAAGCGAGCCTCGGCGGTTTTCCAGCGATATCAGTCGTTCCAGGACAATTCCTATTAAAAGATATTGTGCTACTGTCTGCAGCCTTATCTCTGCTCGCAAAAGCCCTTCTACGCGATAACTAAACCCATCGAACCTAGAGAGCTACGGCCCTCTAGGTTCTAAATAGTGAATTCGCAAAAAAAAATAACATAAAACCTCTCTCACATTATCATTCGCAAATGACGTTACTTCCTTGTACTACTGACTCTTTTAGTGCTTTCAGACCGCCAATCTAACAAACTGGAGCATAGAAAAGATGGATGCTGGTTACTAAATATCCGGAATGGTTAATGTAGACCTTTATTTATCTAAATGTGCTTACTATTAAAGCAAACAGTAACTTTAGGGGTTTACAAGTGTTTCAAAGCTTTATATTATGCGCCCCACACGGAGAGATGGCTGAGTGGTTGAAAGCACCGGTCTTGAAAACCGGCATACGTTAATAGCGTATCTAGGGTTCAAATCCCTATCTCTCCGCCACATTTGAAAAGCCCGCTAAGCAATTAGCGGGCTTTTTTGCATTCAGGGGAAAACATCACACCGGTATCAAATCCCCCTAATACTACGACATATAAAACTGTCTTATATTCGATATTGAATATCATCCACACAAACTCTAAAAGAGTCTTTTGTTTTCATTTATCCCTATCTAAGCTAGGTTACAAACCCATATAAAAACACAATAAATTGTATGAAGTTTGGTATAACACGCCAGCACTTATTACAGATGAGAAAAATACATGCATGAAGAAATGATTGGCTTAACGCTTGCGGGCCTTGGTGTTCTTGGTCTTGGATGCCAGTGGCTAGCATGGAAGCTAAAACTTCCAGCCATCTTATTGCTATTAATAGCAGGGTTAACCATTGGTCCTTTTACTGGTCTGTTTGAACCGAACACACTTTTTGGTGATCTTTTATTCCCACTCATTTCCTTATCTGTAGCAGTAATTCTATTTGAAGGCAGTCTGACGCTGAACTTCAAAGAAATACGAGAAGTGAACAAAACGGTCCAAAGCATTGTGACACTGGGAGCTCTGGTCACTTGGGTAATTACTAGCTGCGCCACACATTATATTCTTGGCTTTGATTGGGCCTTAGCTTGGTTATTCGGCAGTATGACCGTGGTAACGGGGCCGACCGTTATTGTGCCGCTACTCAGAACTGTACAACCGAAAGCAAAACTGGCAAATATTCTCCGTTGGGAAGGGATTTTAATTGACCCAATCGGCGCTTTATTCGTCGTCATTGTGTACGAATTTATTGTATCAAGCAGTAAAATCCACAGTGTTGAAGTCTTTGGTATCATCATTGCTGTAGGCTTAATCCTGGGAGCGGTCGCTGGCCAGTTCATCGCCGTTGTGCTGCGAAGACACATGCTGCCAGAATATCTTCAACCTTTTGCTGTTTTAGCTGTGGTACTAGGTGTATTTGCAGGCTCTAATGCCATCGAATCAGAAGCCGGGCTTTTAGCCGTCACAGTGATGGGAATGTGGCTAGCGAATGCTAAAGACGTCAACATCCAACACATCCTCCACTTTAAAGAGAACCTGACTATTTTACTGATCTCAGGCTTATTTTTATTGCTTGCTTCTCGGATTACATTAGATGACTTCCATGCGCTAGGCTGGGCTGCCGCATTGCTCTTTGTTGTGATTCAATGCATTGCTCGCCCAGCTTCTATCTTTATTTCAACATTCCGCAGCCAACTGAGCTTCAAAGAGAAAGCCTTCCTAGCATGGGTCGCACCTAGAGGTATTGTCGCCGCTGCAATTTCTTCTCTTTTTGCCATTAAACTCACTCAAGCCAATGTCGACGGAGCACAACTATTGGTCCCCCTCACCTTCATGGTGATCATCGGCACCGTTGTTCTACAAAGTATTTCCGCAAGACCAATGGCTAAACTGCTCGATGTTGCAGAACCTTCGCCGCGTGGATTTATGATTGTAGGTGCCAACGATGTGGCAAGAACGGTTGGTTTAGCACTGCAAAAATACGATTGTAGAGTTGTGGTGACAGATTCAAACTGGGATTACATCAGCCAAGCGCGCATGTCTGGGCTTGAGACTTACTATGGTAACCCTGTGTCGAGCCATGCCGATGAATACCTTAACTTAATTGGTATCGGTAAAGTCATGGCAATGACACCAGACAAGCATTTAAATGTAATGGCAGGAATGCATTTCCTAAATGAGTTTGGTGAGCAGAGCGTTTACGGGCTGAATGGCAATAAAACAGGGAATGATAAACATATTGCAGCAGAGCAACACCATGGTCGAACCTTGTTTGCAGAATCCACCAGCTACAAAAAGTTAGCAAGCCTAATTAACCAGGGCGCAGAGATAAAGCACACAAAAATTAGTGATGCATTCAGTTTCGAGGATTATCAAAACCAGTATAAAAATGCACTCTTGCTACCGCTTTTTGTTGTTGATGCTCGTAATCAAGTTGCTCTGTTCAGCACAACTAAACAACCTGAGGTTAACGCTGGATCAACCATTGTCGCTTTGATCAAAGAAAACGAAAGCAAAGACGAGCTTCGTTAGTTAGAAAATCGAGTTTCTCTGTACGTTTGCTTCATCATCAACCTACAGCTGATTGACCTTTTCTTGAGCACCTTGGATATAACACCCAAGGTGCTCACTAAATTGATGACTCATCACTTGATTTACGATAAATAGCATGTCAGAGGGGAAAGTACGCAGCCCTGAAAGCTGATTTAAATCGACCCATTCAATACACTGAATGAACTCTTCATCATTCATCCCACTCAAGTTGCTCAGCGTAATCTCCCCCTGATAAGACTCAACATGATAAAAAAACTCAGCATTAAATCGCTCTAATGTCATTTCATGAAACTCACGCACAGCGATAAGCGATCCGACATCAATCTCTAATCCTGTTTCTTCTTTAAACTCTCTTTGTAAACACCGTTTGGTACTAATATCAGTTGCTTCAAACCCACCACCTGGAGGAATCCAGTATTCGCCAGAAAAATCTCTGACTTTCAAAAGCAGAATCTTGTTATTTTCAATCAAAATACCCGCAGCACGAATACGATGTTGCATCATAAATTCTCCACATTAAAAGCCGCCTCAATCAACTGCATATGGAGCGGAACCAACGCTCTGTGATCACTGCGATACCCTCCCCCGACAACACAAGCAATAGGAATTTCTTTCACCTTGGCAAGATTCAACATAAATTCATCACGAATGTAGATCCCCTGCTGTGATACGTTGAAATAACCTAATTCGTCATCAACATGAATATCTACGCCAGCATCATAAATGATGAGATCAGGTTGGTGGATATTGACTGCCATTTCAACAACAGAACGAAAGTGCGGTAAATATTCATCATCGGTAACAGCTTTTTGCAAAGCAATATCGAGATCAGAGTTCGGCTTTCTTGCCGGAAAGTTTTTTTCACAATGGAAAGATAAAGTCACAATGTCATCATTATCTGCGCACAACGTCGCAGTCCCATCTCCATGATGAACATCACTATCGACAATCAAGACCTTATCGACACCATCCATGCCCAATGCATGATTTGCCGCTAAAACCAAATCGTTAAATAAACAAAACCCACTACCAAAATCATAATGTGCATGGTGGTAACCACCACTTAGGTGAATCGCAACCCCATGTACTACAGCCAACTCTGCTGTTAAGCAGGTTCCGCCTGATGAGAGCAATGTTCGCTCAATCAAACGTTCACTCCACGGAAAACCAATTCGACGCATTTTTGCCGCAGGAAGTAACCCTAAACTCAGAGCATCGACGTACTTAGAACAATGCGTTTTAGATACCATATCGATTGTCAGTGGCAAAGGCTCAACAAAAGAGAAAGTATGACACCAAGCAGGGTTGTCTTTACTCGCTAAACAAATTTCGTCGTACAACAATCGGTACTTGTTTATTGGGTATCGATGCCCTTGAGGTAACGACAGTTGAGAATAAATGGGGTGGTAAATTAATGGGATCATGAAAAAACATTGCACATCTCAGTTATACGTATGTTATCAGCTTGCTAAACGATAGCAATTATGCCTTATTGATAATAATTATCATTTACATAACAATGCTATTATGACTCACTCTCGGTTTTTCCTAATTTTAGGTGTGTTAACCGGTAGCTTAGCCGCTATCGGCCTGTTTTCGACCATGTTTATCTCTTCTTGGCTGATGATTGACCTTGTAGTCTTGAATTAAGACAATAACGAAAACTTCACCAAGCGGGACTAGACTATGAGTACTGTCTTTATCACCGGAGCAAACCGAGGCATCGGCTTTAGCCTTGCCAAAATCTATCTAGCAAAAGGTTGGCAAGTTCATGCAACTTATCGAAGTAACACTCATGCTAACGAGCTGTTGAGCCTCATTGATCAGTACCCTAAACTACATTGCCATCAACTCGATATTACCAATTATAAAGAGGTAACAAAGCTTTCATCGCAGCTTCCTCAAATCGATTTATTGATTAACAACGCAGGATACTACGGTCCAAAAGGGTACGGTTTTGGTCATACCGATGTCGATGAATGGAGAAAAGTATTCGAAATCAACACCATTGCACCACTCAAACTGGTGGAGTCCTTCTGTGAAAATATGCGAAATAGTCAGATAAAGAAGATTGCTTGTTTGTCTTCAAAAGTCGGTAGCATGACCGAGAATACTTCTGGTGGGGGCTATATTTATCGCTCTTCAAAAGCGGCTTTAAACTCTGTGGTTAAGAGCTTAAGTAACGATCTTACACCTCAGGGCTTCACGGTTTTAGCCCTTCACCCTGGCTGGGTACAAACTGAGATGGGTGGGCCAAATGCATTAATCGATACTGAAACGTCTGCGAGCGGTTTAATAAAAGTCATAGATAACGCGACAATCCAACACTCCGGTGAGTTCTTGAATTATGAAGGCCAGATGATTCCTTGGTAGTCTCAAGCTTGCCTCGTTAGTGTGTCGTAATTTCGGTACTTTCTGTTGATATAACG
The DNA here is from genome assembly GCF_050113695.1 of Vibrio sp. TRT 17S01. Taxonomy (NCBI): domain Bacteria; kingdom Pseudomonadati; phylum Pseudomonadota; class Gammaproteobacteria; order Vibrionales; family Vibrionaceae; genus Vibrio; species Vibrio sp. TRT 17S01. Next base: position 71,639 of record NZ_JBNJOG010000002.1, read on the forward strand.
TTAACTTGATTGAAATTAGAACATTTTGTTGCAAATTGGATCATGCACATTATCTAGTTACATAAGGAGAACAATAATGTCCGCAGATAAAGATCTCGTTAATTTCAGCGAAGAACACGAGCTAAACTACTGCCTGAGAACAGCAGAAAAACGTCAAACTCAAGCAAACCGTGATACATTAATTGAGCTAGGTAAAAAAGTGAAAGAGAAGCTGGATAAACGCGTTCTTTCACCACAAGAAGTGATTGCTGCCATCAAAGAAAATTCGGCTGACTTCGAATAATGATATTAAGCCAGCCAATTATTTGGCTGGCTCAAACCCAAACTACTTCTTTGAACTTCCTTTTCTCGCATAAGTCCGTTTTTTCTTTTTGAATGCAGGCCGTTCTACTTTTGGCAAGTATCGCAATGACTCCGGTACAGGGCTTGTTTTGACTTGTTGCATCAAAGTCGTAATTCTTTCATGAAGCGCTTGCATAAATGGCTGATACGCATGGTTTCTCTCAGCCATGCCTTGAAGTTGGTGCTCCCAATGTGCTGTCATATCAGGATACGTCGACTCTGTTGGCAAAGCATGAATTAATCCTCGCCCGGCTTCGCTACTCAAAATACTTTTCCCTTGTCGCTTCAGTAACTGGCGCTTAAACAAGGTGTCCAGAATACCTGCTCGTGTCGCTTCCGTGCCCAAGCCATCCGTTTCTCTGAGGATTTTTTTCAGCTCTTTATCTGCCACAAAACGAGCGATCCCCGTCATCGCTTGTAATAATGTCGCCTCAGTAAAATGCTTTGGTGGTTCTGTTTTTCGGTCTTTAATTTCACCTTCACGGCACGTTAACACTGTGCCGTCAGCAAGAGGAGGAACAGTGTCAACACCAGTATCTTCGTCATCCACCTTTCCCATCAGTTCTTTCCATCCCGCCGACACTAGTTGTCGCCCTTTCGCAATGAATGTACCGCCAGCAATATCAAACACTAACTTAGCTTCAGCATAAACCGCAGGCGGATAGAACTGCATTAAATACTGCTTAGCGATCTGTTGATAGATTTTCATCTCATTGCCAGATAAGCCATTCATCGCCGCTTTTTTTGGAGTCGGAATGATCGCATGGTGCGCGTCCACTTTTTTGTCGTTCCAAGCTTTCGATTTAAGCGTTAAATTCGTGCCATTAACTGCACCGCTTAGCTCTTTCGTGTTATTGCTAATGGCATCACACACACTTGCCGCTTGGCTATAATGCTCTAATGGTAAATAGCGACAATCTGAGCGTGGGTAAGTGATCAATTTGTGTTTTTCATACAATGCCTGACATGTATCCAATACTTGTTGGGCACTCATGCCAAAACGTTTAGCGGCATCAATTTGCAATGCAGAGAGGGAATAAGGTAACGGCGCAGACTGTTTTGTTTGTTTTTGCTCTGACTCCACTACTTTCGCAGGCTGGTTGGCAATCCGACTGGCAACATTTTCCACCAGTTTTCGATTGAGTATCCGCCCTTCTTCATCTTGCCAAGGCTTACACGCCTCGCTTGGTTTCCATCGTGCGCGAATGTCAAAAGATGAACTTCCATCTTGATAAGGGATCAGCGCATGAAGTGTGAAATAATCTTTGGGGATAAAATTTTCTATTTCTTCATCACGACGAACCACCAGCCCCAAAACGGGTGTTTGGACTCGTCCAACCGACAACACGCCTTGATAGCCCGCTTTTTGCCCAAGTAAGGTATAGGCACGAGACATATTCATACCATACAGCCAATCAGCACGAGAGCGTGCTAATGCCGAAACGGAGAGTGGAATAAAATCACGATTGCTGCGCATTTGCGTTAGTGCACGTTTTACCGCAGGTAGGTTAAGATCGCTGATCAGGAGCCTTTGAGTGGCTTCTTTTTTGGTTTTGCTGACTTTGCAATAATCCAACACCTCATCAACCAGCAATTGTCCTTCTCGGTCAGGGTCTCCCGCATGAATGATTTGTGAACTCTCTTTTAAGAGCTTGCGAACCACGGTGAGCTGCTTACTGGCGGATTTTCTCGGACGAAGCTGCCACTGTTCTGGAACAATAGGCAAGTCAGCCATATTCCACTTTTTGTATCTCTCGTCATAAGCGTCTGGTTCAACTTGTTCTAGCAAGTGACCAATGCACCAAGTAACCACATCACCGTTACCACAGCGTATGAATCCTTGATCGTTTTTCTTTGGCCCAGAAAGTGCAGCAGCAATCGCGCGGCCAAGGCTTGGTTTTTCGGCAATAAACAGACGAGACATAAACAAGTGGTTATACAGAAACAATAAGGGCCACATTATCGAATGTGGCCCTTAGAAATCAAGAAAAACTGTAAATTTAAACAGTATTATTCTTCATCAGATGCTGTGCGAGCTGCCGCTTCTTTGATTAATGGTTGAAGCTCACCTTTTTGGAACATTTCGATGATGATGTCACAACCACCAATTAGCTCACCTTCAACCCATAGTTGTGGGAAAGTAGGCCATTGTGCGTATGCCGGTAGCTCTGCACGAATATCCGGGTTTTGAAGAATATCAACGTAAGCAAATTTTTCGCCACATGCCATTAGGGCTTGCGCCGCTTGAGAAGAGAAACCGCAGCTAGGAAGTTTTGGTGAACCTTTCATGTACAAAAGGATCGAGTTCTCTGCGATTTGCTGTTTGATTTTATCAATAGTTTCCATTGCTTCCTCTTAATGGAGTTACTGCAAGTATCCCGACATATTAAACCATTCAGCAAAAATAAAAAAACTTAGATTCTGTATGGTTTTATGCCATAAAGAAATTTCATATATAAAATTACATTTCTATCTTTTAATAAAGTAAAAACTTGCTAAACTGTAGCGCAAGTCAGTCAAATTGACAGTGCTGGGCCAGAAAGCCGAGCATCAAATAATAACATTTGGAAGCAATCGGAAAGAGTCCAACTCTTTCATACATAATGGAGAATCGAGCAATGGCATTTGAACTACCAGCTCTTCCTTACGCGAAAGACGCACTAGAACCACACATCTCAGCTGAAACTCTAGATTTCCACCACGGCAAGCACCACAACACTTACGTTGTGAAGCTAAATGGCCTGATCCCTGGCACTGAGTTCGAAGGCAAAACACTAGAAGAGATCATCAAAACTTCGACTGGTGGTGTATTCAACAACGCAGCTCAAATTTGGAACCACACGTTCTACTGGCACTGCCTAGCACCAAATGCAGGCGGTGAACCAACAGGCGCAGTTGCAGACGCTATCAACGCAGCATTCGGTTCTTTCGAAGAGTTCAAAGCGAAGTTCACTGATTCTGCAATCAACAACTTCGGTTCTTCATGGACTTGGCTAGTTAAGAAGGCTGACGGTTCTCTAGACATCGTGAACACTTCTAACGCAGCAACGCCACTAACAGAAGAAGGTACTACTCCACTTCTAACTGTTGACCTTTGGGAACACGCTTACTACATCGATTACCGTAACGTTCGTCCAGATTACATGAATGGTTTCTGGGCACTTGTTAACTGGGACTTCGTTGCAGAAAACCTAGCGAAATAATTCCCTCTCCTTTAGGATTTGGATTTAGTCGATTAAAAAGCCAGCACTTAGCTGGCTTTTCTCTTTTCTATCGGGTATTTAATCTCAAGTTCCTCATCACTGTGTCGATACATAGGCATCAAGCGAGGAAACATGCAAACTCAGATTCATACTCTAGATAAAGCCAGCATCATTAGCGAACTTCAGTTCGGCAACGGTATCAACCACGCCGTGCATGAAGGACGCCGTGCTGATTTTTCTCTGATTATGTCGATGTTTTCTGATGACGTTCGTGACAATACCCCCGTCGAATTAGTTGATGAGCAGGAAACTACTGAGCAGCTATTACGAAAACGTTTCGAGCTACAACCACCACAGCAACTCCGTTCAGATCAACAGTCATACCCAGTTTCCGCTAAGCAAGCTGAACTGTTCCACAACAGCGGTTTACCCGGCGCAAAACTTCACCATTATTTGGCACCTGAAGTACTCGCATACATGCCAGAAGAAACGTTTGATCTCCCCGAAGAAGTTTATCACAACCTGTCTGGTCACCAACGTCGCCACCTAGCAGAGAAAGAGCCTCGTACTGTTATTCCCGCAGATTTATACAATCAACTAGTAAGTGCACAACGTAGCTTCCATATTCAAGCTCAGGCCTGATATTCGTCTCATTTCTTCATACTTATTCAATTGCAAATCGAGTTTATGTGAATAAGTGCAAATAATTGCATTAATTCGCAGTTCATACACAAGTTATTTGAGCTTATTCACACCTAAAACACAGCTATTCAACCATGATATGTGGACATATTGAGGACAGGGAAGAAACGCGAGAGGATGCTATGGACATAAAAAAAGCCGTAATATTAATAACTTCCGCGGGTTCACTGTTAGGTGGCACTCTCGCGATGCATTTTGCTTCACTCGGAGCCAAAGTCGTCCTATGTGATAAAAGCTCAAGCCAGCTAAAAATGAATTTTGAACGCTGCCGAAGTGTCTCTGAAGAGGTATATCAATACGCCATCAAAGATTATTCGTTGCAATCGATTCATCAGTTGTTCGAATTTATCGATCGAGAATTGCAGCATTCACCGGACGTACTTATCAACAGTCTCACCGCAAATCCGATGCCGCGAATTCTTGATCACAACACTGAATCCGCTTTAGCCTTTACCCTAAAACTTTCGAATATGGCCAGCACTCTGTTCACCTTTGGTCAGGCAACAGCTGAAAGGATGCGATTGGAGAAAAAGCAAGGTGTAATAGTGAATGTGATCTCCCATGAGGATTATCACGATCTTTCAGGGTTTGATAACGCAACATCAATGGTTGCAGGCTTTACTCAAAGCTGGGCTAAGGAACTCACTCCTTTCAACATTCGTGTTGGTGGCGTGATCCCTTCCCTTAACTTGCAAGATGAAGAGGTTAAGTGGGCAGAAATTCAAGATGAACTGATCCGTAATACAGAGTACATCGTTTCCAATGACTATTTTAGCGGCCGGGTGATGGCCGCATAAATCACGAAATCAGATTTTAGAGGCGACGAAGTAATGACATTGATGCCTCTTCAATTAAATCGAGCACCAATTCAAATCCCTGATCTCCACCATAATATGGGTCAGGGATTTCTTCATAATCTGACGCGGCATGAGAAAGAAACAGAGATAACTTGTGTTGCAAGTGTGATGGGCAATCTGCTTTAAGATCGTCTAAGTTGGTACGATCTGCCGCTAAAATAAAATCAAACTCTTCAAAATCCTGTGGAACAACTTGCCTTGAACGAATTCCTTTAAAAGAATAACCCCTTAACTCACCAGCAGCTTTAGAACGCGGATCAGGTGGATTGCCTGCGTGATAACCGATGGTTCCAGCCGAATCGATTTCTACATCGATACCGAGTTCTTTCGCTTTTGCACGTAACACAGCCTCGCCTGTCGGTGAGCGGCAAATATTGCCCATGCATACCACCAATATCTTTTTCATCTTTTATCCCTGATTAATAGAAGGTTTTTGACCACACTGACTTCGGGTATCATAAAGCCATCTGTTCAAAGATGAAAAGGATTTACCGTGACGGAACAACAGCATAAAGATGAAAGGCATAAGGCTAGGCAGCAAAAAGTCAAAGAGAAAGTTGACGAGAAAATTGCAGCAGCTCAGGAAGAAAAAGGCCTACTTTTAGTCATTACTGGCAATGGTAAAGGCAAATCAACCTCTGGGTTTGGTACTGTTGCTCGCGCCGTTGGTCACGGGCTTAAATGCTCTGTCGCTCAGTTTATCAAGGGGACATGGGATAACGGTGAACGGAACTTACTTGAGAAACTAGGTGTTGAGTTCCAAGTGATGGCGACTGGGTTTACGTGGGAAACACAAAACCGCGATGCCGACACTGAAGCCGCACAAAAAGTCTGGCAGGAATGTAAACGCATGCTTCAAGATGACTCTATCGATGTGGTTTTGTTTGATGAGCTGACCTACATGGTGAGCTACGATTATATCGATCTTGATGAAGTGGTTAATGCCCTGAATGCACGTCCTAAGATGCAATCTGTCGTGATTACTGGCCGAGCGGCTCATCGCACGCTGATCGAAATGGCCGACACGGTTTCTGAAGTGCGTAATGTTAAACATGCTTTTGAATCTGGCGTTAAGGCCCTAAAGGGTGTTGACTGGTAAAACTCGGCTTCAACAAGCAATAAAAAAGCTGGCTCTCACGCCAGCTTTTTTTAGTTTCATTCAAACGAATAAGACTTAGGCTAGTTAAATAACCCCTTGATTAAGCTATTTACAGCTTCTTTCGTCTTCTCATCTTTGATCTTTTCACCCAATTTTTCATCGAGTTTTTTAAGACCACGATCAATCTCTTTTTCTGCTTTTTGCTTTAACACATCATCCAAGACTAATTTGAACTTCGGCTGTGCCCACTGACCAGACACATTGATTGGGATAGTAATGTCACGTAATTCATCAATGTCTTTACCTCCCTGCCCTTCTAGAGAACCTACAATCGAGGTACTGATAGTGAAGTCAACCGTTTCATTAATGTAGTTGGCGCTGCCCTTACCTCGAATACGCAGTAGAGGCGATTGCATGTTCAGATTGTCTGTCGAGACGTTCCCTTTATTCAGTTTCAACGTCGCTGTCATTGCACTGAAATCGGTCTTCTGAACACCTTGTTTATCATCCAGCGACTTGCCTTTGATCTTGGCATAGTTTTCACGAATCATCTGCGCAACGTTGATACCATGCACCGCACCATCTGCGAAATTAATCGCAATCGTTCCTACTAGGTTTTTCTTAATACCCGTTGGCGTTAAGCTGCGACCTTGAACATCAACATCAATGTTACCAGTACCTTCCAGCTTGTCGTTGTCAGCCACATCTTTGAGTAGTGGCAAAACCTGCACACCTTTGATGCGTTTTTTGGCTGTGTAAGACGCAGGAGACTTACGTGCATCGAGTCTGGCATTCGCGCTGATTGAACCTTGATACAAGTTAGAGGTAAATGACTTCAGCTCTGCAATACCACGATTAACCGAGAAGCTAGCCTTCACATTTTGCATCTTCGCGTTATTCGCTTTGAACTTATCGATGGCGATATCACCCATAACATCTAACGTTTTCAATGCAGAAAGGTCTGGTTCAACTTCTTGAGCTGGTTTTTTAGGTGATGTTTGAACGGTTTTAGACTCACCTGATTCAGAGTTCGCTTCAGTTGCTTTACTTTCTTGCGCTTGACCTAAACCTAGGAATTCATCCAAATCAATATTCGGACTGTGCAGTGAAAAGCGAACCTTTGGAATCTCTGCCAGTGTAATATCAGCTTTACCATCCAGTGCAATTGCGTTTGCTGTCAGTTTTTCCAACACAAAACTCAAATGGCTTTTGTTCAAATCAAACGTAAGATCTGACGCCATATCCACCTTCATTGGTGACTGAGGTAGAGTATCACCGACCAATTGCCCATCCAGTGTTAATGTATTAATTGCAACTTTAGAGATTGCCTTATCAACGTTCAGTTTCGCCGCACCTTTGATATCAATATCTAAGCCCGACGCCTGACCTTTCACGGCATAGCTTAATGAATTAGCTTTATCGAACTCGAAGGTATCCAGCGTAATGGCCGCACTATCAATTCGAGTTGTGGGATCAGCAAAGGTGGTATCCAATTCGATATTACGCAAAGTGTATTCCTGCATCCCTTTTGCCAATTTAAACTCGGCTTGACCGGAAGCAGTGAATGTTTGTTGATTGTTGTTACCTTTGACTAAGAATTCCGCCTTCGTCCACTGACCAAAAGCAAACTCAGACAAAGACAAAGAAACATCTTCCAGCTTAGTAAAGCTACCAGCCTGCTTGTCTTGCAGTTCAAGCAGTGCATTACTTACCGTGATACCTGCAAGGTTAATTGTCCAATCGGAAGCCGCTGAAGCACCGCCTTCTGATTGCGGATTTGCAGCAGCTTCAGTTTGGGTTTCAGCAGCAGGCTCTGGTTGCGTAGATTGAGCTTGAGTTAATACATCAATATTTCGACGCCCATCTTTCAATGTTTCAAGGTAAAACTCTGCGCCGTTTAGTGTCACGTTGCCGATTTCCAACGCTTTACTCAGCAATGGAGTAACAGAAACATCAATTCCAACCGAGTCGACTTTAAATAGATTTGGTTGGCTGAACCCTTGCGGATTCTTCAGTTCGGTTTTACCAAGCTCGAAACCAATCGATGGGAAGAATTGCCAGCTGATATCGCCTTCAATGACAAGATCGAGCCCAGTTTGTTTTTTCGCTTGTTCAACAATCAGCGGTTTAAATTGATTTGGGTTAACAAGCAAGACCAGTGCTAGCAGAGCAGCAATAATTGCAACTACTGGCACGGCAATGAAAAGGAATAATTTCTTCATTTCGCATTATCCTTGCTGAATATGGAACCTATTAATTAAAGTAGCGCCCCAAAAAAAGAAAGTGGCACTTAAAGTGCCACTTATCTATGAAAAAATAAAGTTTTGCGGTCTTAATATAAATTAAGCTTTCAGAAGTTTTGCAATGTGAGCTTTTAGTACATCAATCGCAATACGGTTTTTGCCACCACGAGGAACAATGATGTCTGCATACTGTTTAGACGGCTCAATAAATTGCATAAACATTGGGCGAACCGTTTCTTGATACTGTTTCAGAACTGACTCCATGGTGCGGCCACGCTCTTCTACGTCGCGTTTCACACGGCGAAGCAGACAAATATCCAGCGGTGTATCCATAAATACAGTCGCATGCATCAAATCGCGAAGACGAGGATCGGTTAGCAGAAGAATACCTTCTAGGATGATCACCTTCTTAGGCGTCAATGTTGATGTATTTTCTGTACGGGTGTGCTCAGAGTAACTGTATTCAGGGACCTCAACAGCTTCACCTTTTACTAATTGCTCTAGATGTTGGCAAAGCAAATCATGGTCTAGTGCGCTCGGGTGATCGTAGTTGGTTTTTACACGCTCTTCCATGCTCAGGTGGCTTTGGTCGTTGTAGTAGCAATCTTCAGTAATGACACCAATTTGGTGATCGCCTACTTTTTCACGAAGTTCGTTATAGATAGTACTCGCGATAAGGCTTTTTCCAGAAGCTGATGCGCCAGCAATACCGACGATGACGCATTGATTATTATCAGACATTATTCTTGCACCCGATGATTAAGAATGGTGATGGCTAAGGGTTTGCAGGCACAAAACTTGGCCTAATGGTTCTGAGCAAACCCCAAATAAACCGCCTGATTATAGGGAGTTCATCCCACAGATACCAGCCGCAATCAGATTAAAATGCCACGTTTTTTGCAATTGGAATAACCAAACAAAATGCAAACGTTTTCGTTGCATAAAACGTTATTGCACCATGGTAAATAAAATCGATTCTGGTTTCGCTTTTCCTTGCCAGTAGAGCCGACTGCACACATTCTGAGCCAATTCGAGATACTGTTTCGCATGCTCAGATTCCGGCCTCGATGCCACCGTTGGTTTACCGCAATCAATATCTTCACGCATGGCAATATGCAATGGAATTTGTGCAAGTAAGGATAAACCATAATCTGCGGCCATTTTTTCAGCGCCGCCAGCCCCAAAAATATGCTCTTTTTCGCCGCAATGACTGCATATATGATAGCTCATATTTTCGACCACTCCGACAACTGGCACATCCACCTTGGCAAACATCGCCGCTCCTTTACGTGCATCCGCCAACGCTAGATCTTGTGGTGTTGTTACAATGACCGCTCCCGCCACTGGAATTTGCTGGGCAAGAGTCAGTTGGATATCTCCCGTTCCGGGCGGCATATCAATAACTAGATAGTCCAGTCCGGGCCAATCCGTTTCGTTGATCAGCTGTGATAGTGCCTTTGATGCCATTGGACCACGCCAAATGGCCGCTTCATCTTTAGAAACCAGATAGCCAATAGAATGCGTATAGATCCCATGAGCCTCAACTGGCTGCATCCACTTATTATCGCGAACCTCTGGAGTGGCTTGAGTTTGCCCCATCATTAACGGAACTGAAGGTCCATAGATATCGGCATCCAACAGCCCAACTTTTGCCCCCGATGCAGCAATCGCTAACGCCAAATTCACTGACGTCGTTGACTTACCAACACCACCTTTTGCCGAAGTGACTGCAATGATGTTTTTTACCCCTTTAACCGTCGTTGCAACATGGCTTTCTAACGCTTTAGGTAAAACTGAAATTTGAAATGAGAACGGAGCAACCTCCCCTTTTTGCTGGGCGACTTCAATCCATGTGGATAAAACTTGCACTAATGTATTTGCTGCAAAAGGGAGTTCAATCTTAAATTGATTGGCTTCCACCGAAACAATATTCGCAACCGATGCCCACTCAGGTGCTAAATTTGGGTGCTCGAATTGATTTAACCAATCACAAAAATCTTGCTTTGAATTGAATTGACGCATAGGTCCTCCTTATGCACCTAATCGTAACACTCCACCTAGGGATACTGAACCCTGAAAAAACTAAGGTAATCCTTACTTTGACACCTTGGAGTCACTGGTGGGATAAGGTAGTATTACTCTCTATTTTTTTATACACCTCAAGAAGCGAATATTAAGTATGGCAAACGATCCACGCAAATTACTGGTAACTTGTGCCCTTCCGTACGCTAACGGTTCGATTCACCTAGGTCACATGCTTGAGCACATTCAAGCAGATATCTGGGTTCGCTACCAACGCCTACGTGGCAACACTGTAAACTTCATCTGTGCTGACGATGCTCACGGCACGCCAATCATGCTAAAAGCACAACAGATGGGAATTACGCCAGAAGAGATGATCGCTGCAGTAAGTGAAGAGCACCAAAAAGACTTCGCTGGCTTCGATATTAGCTTCGACAACTATCACAGCACACACTCTGAAGAGAACCGTGAGCTGGCTTCGCACATCTACCTAGAGCTTAAGAAAAACGGTTTTATCTCTAGCCGTACCATTTCTCAGCTGTTTGACCCAGAAAAAGAGATGTTCCTACCGGATCGTTTCGTTAAAGGGACTTGTCCTAAGTGTAAGTCAGAAGACCAATACGGTGATAACTGTGATAACTGTGGTGAGACTTACAGCCCGACTGAACTGATTGAACCTAAATCAGCGGTATCTGGCGCAACACCAGTAATGAAAGACTCTGAACACTTCTTCTTCGACCTGCCTCAGTTTGAAAGCATGCTAAAAGAGTGGACTCGTTCAGGTTCACTGCAAGCTGAAACAGCAAACAAGATGCAAGAGTGGTTTGAGTCTGGCTTACAGCAGTGGGATATCTCACGTGATGCACCTTATTTTGGCTTTGAGATCCCTGGTGAGAAAGACAAGTTCTTTTACGTATGGCTAGACGCACCGATTGGCTACATGGGTTCATTCAAGAACCTATGTAACAAGACTGAAGGTCTAGACTTCGATGAGTATTGGAAAAAAGACAGCACAACTGAGCTTTACCACTTCATCGGTAAAGACATTGTGTACTTCCACTCTCTATTCTGGCCTGCAATGCTTGAAGGCAGCGGTTTCCGTAAGCCAAACAACGTATTCGTACACGGCTACGTAACAGTAAACGGCGCGAAGATGTCTAAGTCGAAAGGCACATTCATCAAAGCAGCGACGTATCTAAATCACCTAGATCCAGAGTGCCTACGTTACTACTACGCTGCTAAGCTAAACAGCCGTATCGATGATCTTGATCTTAACCTTGAAGACTTCACTCAGCGCGTGAACGCTGACGTAGTAAACAAGATTGTCAACCTAGCATCTCGTAACGCAGGCTTCATCACGAAGCGTTTTGAAGGCAAGCTATCTGCTAACTTTGCAGAGCCTGAGCTATACGCCGAATTCGCAGCAGCAGCTGACCGTATCGCAGAGCTATACGAAACTCGTGAGTTCGGCCGAGCAATCCGTGAGATCACAGCACTAGCTGACAAAGCAAACCAATATGTTGATGAAAAAGCACCTTGGGTTGTGGCGAAAGAAGAAGGTAAAGACCAAGAGCTACAAGACATTTGCTCTGTGGGTATCAACCTATTCCGCGTGCTGATGACTTACCTGAAACCGGTAATGCCAGAGCTAGCAGCACGTACTGAAGCCTTCCTAAACCAAGAACTAACTTGGGAAGATGTTGCTGCACCACTAACTGGTCACGAGATCACTAAGTTCAAAGCGCTGTTTAACCGCATCGATCCTAAGAAGGTTGAAGCGATGGTTGAAGCCTCTAAAGAAGACGCAGCAGCAGAAGTTGCGGCGAAAGAAGCGGCAGAAGCAGCAAAGAACAAAGCAAGCCAAACGGAACTGGATAAAGATCCAATTGCAGAAGAAATTGAATTTGACGCTTTCGCTGCAGTAGATATGCGTATCGCACGTATCATCTCTTGTGAAGAAGTGCCAAAAGCAAACAAACTGCTTAAGTTCCAACTCGACATCGGCGGCGAAACTCGTCAGGTATTCTCTGGCATCAAGTCAGCGTACAAACCAGAAGAGTTAGAAGGCAAGCTAACCGTAATGGTAGCAAACCTGAAACCGCGTAAGATGAAGTTTGGTATGTCTGAAGGCATGATCCTAGCTGCGGGCCCTGGTGGCAGCGACCTATGGATTCTTGAGCCACACGAAGGCGCACAACCAGGTATGCGCGTAATGTAAGCAAGGCTTAGCCTTCTACAATACGACCGACTTGATCCCCGAAGCAGGAATGCTTCGGGGATTTTTACTTCTGTTGAAATTACCGACTCTCTGCTAGAGTCACCTCCAAAATCGACTATCAACCTATACGCCGACGAACGGTTCTTCGGCGCACTCCCTTACTAGGATCCCTTGTGACTAATAACGAAATCTTACGCCGCATCCAGCACTCACTAAATTTGAAAAACACTCAAATCATGAAGGCTTTTGAGCAAGCAGAGACCACAGTAGCGCCGAACCAAGTTAATGACTGGCTAAAAGCAGATTCGGATAAGTCTATAACTAAAATGAAAGATAAAGAGCTGGCACTGTTTCTGAACGGTTTTATTAATTTAAAGCGTGGTAAGAAGGAAGGCGAACAGCCAAAACCCGAACAAAAGCTTACCAATAACATGATTTTCATGAAGTTACGTATTGCACTGAACATGAAAGCGGAAGATGTATTGGACGTGCTTGAACTGATGGGGGTGAGTCTGAGCAAGTATGAGGTTGGTGCATATTTCCGTAAACCAAACAATAAAAATTACAAAGCGTGTGACGATCAACTGCTGTGCGACTTCTTAAACGGTGTGCAATTTACTAATCGTCCTGATTCAGAAGAGTTTGTGGCATAACGAAGTCTTTCATCCAAATACGAAAAAACCTCAATCTGGTCAGCCATGATTGAGGTTTTTTCTATTAGATAGCGCCGACTAGCGCCCTACCCTCAAAGCATTTTACGAGCCGCTTCTACCACCACTTTGATTGAGCGTGCTTCAGTCTCTTTTAGTGTTGAATGATCTGGGATCTCTTTTTGCGTGCGGTTGATAATAACACCAGCCACACAGCCCGCTTTTAGACCAGAGCTTGCACACATAGTAAGAAGAGTTGCAGACTCCATTTCGAAGTTCAGTACGCCCATGTCTTGCCATTCTTGCATAGAACCTTGGAAACGCTTCACAACGCGGCCAGAAAAAGTATCGTAACGCTCTTGGCCTGGGTAGAAGGTATCACTTGAAGCCGTAACACCCATATGAACAGTTGCACCAGATTCTTCTACTGCTGCTTTCATTGCAGTAGCAACATCAAAATCAGCCACTGCTGGGAATTCCATTGGAGCAAAGTGTAGGCTTGCACCATCTAGGCGAACAGAACCTGTCGATACAATCATATCACCCACATTCACGTGTGGCTGGATTGCACCGGTTGTACCAACACGTAAGAAAGTACGAACACCAAGCTGTGCTAACTCTTCAACAGCAATTGACGTAGAAGGGCCACCGATACCAGTAGAACACACAACAACAGGTTTGCCTTCAAGCTCAGCACGATAAAGCGTGTATTCACGATGGCTTGCTAGAAAAACGGGATTTTCCATTTCTTCCGCAATTTTCTGAACACGCGCAGGATCGCCCGGGATGATCGCCAATGTAGCACCAGCAAGATCGGCTTCTGTTACACCAAGGTGGAAAACAGCTTGAGACATAAGGAAACTCTCCATTATTGTGGCGAACTGATACAGTTTTTATTCACTCTCTGTATGGTTTCGCTCTTAAGATTCATAGGGTACAGACATACTCTAACGAACCTACACAGAATAAAGAGTGATTAAGATCTCACTCAGAGCAGCAATAATTCATCGCATTTCAAATAAAAACGGTTTACATCACACTTTATCGCAAAGAGTGCGTATTCATTACATATGAAACGAGGTAGCCAGAGTACGAAGACTCTGGCTAGATTTGGGGAGGTTAAGTTCTGTTGCAATTAATCATTTCGAGATTTGAATTGGAGCAAGCGAAGTGCATTGAGCGTCACCAAAGCAGTTGCCCCGCTGTCGGCTAATACTGCAACCCACAAACCTGTGATCCCAAGCAAGCTGGTCACAAGAAAGACACCTTTAAGGCCAAGTGCTAACGTGACATTCTGCCGAATAATAGAGAGTGTTGCGCGAGATAGCTCGATCATCGCAGGCAACTCCACCAGCCGGTTGTGAGTAATAGCGGCGTCGGCTGTTTCCAAAGCCACATCCGTACCACCCCCCATGGCAATCCCGATACTTGATGCTTTCATTGCTGGAGCATCATTGATACCGTCTCCAACCATCGCGACATAAGAATCACTGGACAGTTGCTCTACATAGCGGACTTTATCTTCAGGCAACAAACCTGCTTTAAAATCGATACCAATTGCAGAGCTCATCGCGCGAGCACTTCTTGGGTTATCTCCCGTCAGCATAATCGACTGAATACCTAATTGCTTGAGAGCATTTACAGCATTGGCAGAATCTTCACGTAGCGTATCTTGCCATGCAATAAGTCCGATGACCTCACTATCCGCTTTGATCACAAGAACAACCGTTTTCCCCTGTTCTTCAAGAGTCTCAACACTCTTAATCAAGGCGGCTGATAAATCAAAATCAATTTTGCTTGGAGCCAGAATTCGGTACAAGACACCATCGACTTTACCAGACACACCACTTCCAACAAGCGCTTGTTTTTCAGTAGCCTCTGGAATATCGATACCAGCAGATTGTACTCGTTTCACCAAAGAAACGGCCAAAGGATGACTAGAGCCCATTTCAATCGCAGCACTTACTCTTAAAACTTCATCAACTTCTAGCTCACCTTGTGACAAGACGTCCGTCACCTGTGGTTTACCTTTGGTTAATGTTCCCGTTTTATCAAATGCAATTGCTTCAATTTTGCCAAGTTGTTCTAAGGCTGCTCCACCTTTAATCAACGCACCTCTTTTTGCTGCAGTGGCTAAACCTGACGTAATTGCCGCAGGTGTTGAAATCACCAAGGCGCAAGGACACGCAATCAATAAGAGGGCTAAACCACGATAAATCCATGTTTCCCATGGCTGAGCGTAAAGTAACGGGGGAACAACAATCACAGCTAACGCAACCAGCATCATCAATGGCGTATACCAACGACTGAACTTATCTAAGAAACGTTCTAGTGGCGCTTTACGGGATTCCGCTTCCTCAATTAGGTGCAAAATGCGATCGATTGCGTTCTCACCTTGCTTTGAAGTGATGGTCAATCGCACGACTTTATCGACAACGACAGCACCAGCCATAACTGACTCACCTTCATAACGCTCTACAGGAATCGATTCGCCAGTCAGTGCACTTTCATCAAAACTCGCTAATGCATCATGTAATTTGCCATCTGCTGGCATGCGACTTCCTGGTGATACTTCAATAATATCGTCAGGTGACAATTCACTTACGGCCACTTCAACACGTTGTCCATCGATGATCTTAGTCGCCTTTTCAGGAACCAGCTCCATCAACGCTTGCACGCCGCTTCGCGCTCTTGATGCAGCAAAAGCTTCTAGCTGCTCACCGATAAGAAATAGCAACAATACCATTGCCGCTTCAACGGTTTCACCAAGATACAAAGCACCAATAGCTGCAACACTCATCAAGGTCTCAATCGCAAATGGCGTGCCTGATTTCGCTAATGCAATAGCTTTTTTACCTATCGGATAGAGGCCTGCTAAACAGGTAAAAATGAACAACCATTCGCTAACTTGGGGAAGACTGGGTTTTAAAATAGCGGCAATTGCCATCGCTGAGGCAATAGAAAGAATATTGGCATTTTGCTTAATGAAATGACGCCAACCCTTTGGTTGAACCGTTTTCTTTCTTTGGGAAGTGGTTGTAAAAGTGAAACCAGTATCGACAATTGTTTGCTCAACAGCATTCGCTACATCGACATGATTCGATTTAATCACCAGTTTTTCTGTTGCGAAAAGTACTTTTGCTTCAAGAACGCCTTCAACTTTGTTAACTGCGGTTTCAATTTTTCTCGCGCAAGATGGGCAATCCATCCCCACGACAATCCAACTGTAAGTAAACGATGCACTAGAAGAACTTAAGGAGTCGCTTTCCTCATCGGCTGGGTCAGTACTCGTTCCGCACGCCGATGATGAACAGCAACCCGAGCTTGCTGGCTCTGTTCCTGCCATCTGGATAGAACTGATTTTCGGGCTCGAACATGAGCCATGTTGAGATGGATTCAATGTCACTTTATCAGAGCGACATGCTTCGTGTTTAGTACACATTGTTAGGCCTCCTTAATTTGCTGACACTGTCATCATAAACCTTGGAGCCTACTCTAAGGTCAATTGTTTTTATGTCTTTTATGGTAGGGAGACGTCAAAACATCGCTGTCTGCACCCGCTTCATCAATTAACACCGCATCATGCGTACAGAAAGGCTGTGTGTTCACACAAGTCACGGAAGGATCATCTTCCCGCTCCATATCTTGCCCTGGCATTAATTCAGCAATATGTTTTTTCAGCACCACCAATGAAATTAAGCCAAATACTACTGTGCCTACAGCCTGACCATACAACACACCTAAGGCGCCAAACCATAAAGCACCAAAATAGACAAACGGCAAAGTTCCTAGTGTTGCTTTACCTAAGTTTAATGCCGTTGAGTAAAGCGGCTTACCCAAATTGTTAAACGATGTATTGGCCACAAACATCATGCCATTAAAGATAAAGCTGAGTGCTACATAGGTACAAAAGGCTGTCATGATAACAGCAGCATCACCCTGTAGATTGAACATCTCAATCACTAAACCTTGAGCAAAATAGAGCACTGCGCAAACCAACAAGGTGTATATCGTGGTTACAAGTAAAGAGTTGTTTAACGTTTCTTTGACGCGATCAAAACGCTCTGCACCAAAATTCTGCCCAATAATGGGTCCAACGGCTCCAGAAAGTGCGAAGATCACAGCGAAACAGACAGGCGTTAAGCGGCCAATGACAGCAAAGCCAGCGACAAAATCTTCACCAAACTTAGCGATAGAAGAGGTAACAATGGCATTACCAACAGGCGTCGCAAGGTTAGTGACAATCGCAGGCAGGGCGATGGTTAAAATGGATCGAATATTTTGATTCCAAGTCACAAACGAAGGAATCGCGACTAAATTGTGATGCTTAATAAGTGGGTAAAGCGAGAAGAATAGAACAGTAAAGCGAGCAAAAACAGAAGCGGCGGCGGCCCCTTCCACATTCCAGCCAAAGCCAAAAATGAATAGCGGGTCAAGCAACGCATTTGCAATCCCTCCGGAAAGCGTCGCCCACATCGAACGCTTAGCATCACCCGCAGCCCGCAGCCCTGCCCCAGCCGCCATTGCTAGCGCAACAACCGGGCCACTAGGCAATAGAATTTCTAAGTAGGCTTGCGCTCGCTCCGCAGCAAAACCCTGAGCCCCAATAGCGGCAAGCAGTTCTGGGATGTAGGCATACATAACCACAGCAACAATACAGCTAATCAAAAACGTGGTCATCAATACGCTAACGGTAAGCTGGCGTGCCTCATCAAGCTTCTTTGCGCCCAAAGCTTTTGATACCAGTGCGCCCATAGCAATGGAAGAACCAATAGAAATTGAGGTAGAGAAGAAGACTAATGTACCAGCAAAGCCGACGGCTGCAGCTAATTCGACTTGCCCTAGCATACTGATAAAAAGCATATCGAGTAAGTCGACGACAAACAGAGCCATTAAGCCAACAGACCCAGCACCTGACATCACCAAAATGTGCTTCATGGTTGAACCTTGAGTAAATTTGGCATCTTGGTTCGACATACTCTCTCCTACAGATAAAAGAAAAGGCGCTCAATGCGCCTTTTTCATCAACTCACCGTATCACACCGGATGTTGGAAGCATTCATCAATGTTCTTCCCTATCGCTTTTAAGACATCACGACGCGTGATCATTCCCACTAGTTTACCATTATCAATCACAGGGTAAACTTTAGGTTTGCCAACTTTCATCATGTCGGCGAGTTCAATGATCGACGCCTCCGGAGAAACAGACAACACTTCTTGGTGCATACAATCACCGACAATGTGTGTGTCTTGACAGAAATAACTCACCTTTACCAATTTCTCAAGCAGGTCTTGCTCGGAAAGGAAACCAATCACTTCTTCCTTGTTGTTAATAACCGGACCACCTAAATGTTCCGTCTTTAAAAGCTTATCCAGAGCCGCACTTAAAGGCATTTCCGGGGTAAAAGTCACCGCTTGTAACTTCATGTAGTTTTTAACTTTTAGCGATTCCATATTCGTCTCCTTTATACACAGCGACCACTGCCTATAAAGTAATTGTTGCCTAATTTCTTGATTTTACTAAATGGATATCTACTATTTTTGCAATAGGTGAAGCCTATCACTGTATCCATATGCCAATAGTGGAAGGGAAATCACTGCTGTTTAGTCACATCTTTTTCAGCAAGCCAGCTGCTAATTAGAGAAACGCCAAATGGAACAAAGTAAGTCAGAACCGCCTTATAACCATTAAATTGAGCCATCATAAACAGCGCGTCGTATTGGTTAATCAGGTTTAATAAACTCCCTACAATAATTGCAATGACTAACGCCCTTTTGATTGATGTTGAATTCATTGCCATTCCTTTGTTTTTCCTACACACAAAAAAGGAGCATCTCTGCTCCTTTCATTATTTTACTGTCCATCGCTCAGCGGCTTTGGTATCTGAATCTCGAGAATCCACCCAACGAGTCGAGCCTGTTGTCCGTTCTTTTTTCCAAAACGGCGCTTTTGTTTTCAAGTAATCCATAACAAATTCACACGCTTCAAATGCCGCGCCTCGGTGTGCGCTAGACACACCAACAAAGACAATTTGATCACCAATATCCATATCACCGACTCGGTGTATCACACGGATTTTTTCAACTGGCCAACGCTTTTCAGCTTCATCACAAATTTCAGCCAACGCCTTTTCTGTCATTCCAGGGTAATGCTCTAAGGACAAACCAATCACGTTGTCCCCCAAGTTCATATCGCGAACTTTCCCAACAAAAGTCACAACGGCGCCGGATGATGTACCTTCAGCAAGCAATTGATATTCATCACCCACAGAAAAATCAGCATTCTGAACTGCAACACGAGAATCCATCTTATCCTCCTGTTACTGGCGGGAAGAAAGCAACTTCATCGCCATCATTGAGTTCAGTTTCAAGTGGTACAATCGATTGGTTCACGGCAACAAGTAGCTTTCCAGCTTCCAGTGCTAAAGACCATTTGCCTTCTCGCTCTGCTAGATGGGCACGCAATGCCTCAACGGTTGCAAAGCTGGCTTCTAGTTCAATTTGATCTGTGCCCACCAATTCACGAGTCTGGGCAAAAAAGAGTACTTTGATCATGCATCCACCTTAAAGTGACCAGATTTACCGCCAGTTTTTTCTAGCAGCCGAACTTGCTCAATCACCATGTCTTTCTGTACCGCTTTACACATATCATAAATGGTCAATGCAGCCACTGATGCAGCTGTCAGCGCTTCCATTTCAACCCCGGTTTTACCGGCCAATTTACAAACAGATTCAATACGAACCTTGTTTTCTGATTCGATTGCTTCGAGTTGAACTTCCACTTTAGAAAGTAGCAGCGGATGACATAGTGGGATCAGATCCCACGTTTTTTTCGCAGCTTGGATACCAGCAATTCGTGCAGTAGCAAAGACATCACCTTTATGATGTTGACCGGACACGATCAATTGCAACGTTTCAGGTGCCATGTGAACAAAAGCTTCCGCTCTTGCTTCACGAACAGTTTCAACCTTTGATGAAACATCCACCATGTTTGCTTCACCAGAAGCGTTAATGTGAGTAAATTGGCTCATTACCTCCTCCCTTATACTGAAAGGTGAGGCATGAAGTTACATGGGCGATGACTCGCATCAAGCTGTTGTTTGATAATTTTAGTCCAACCCGTGCGACACGCACCTGTAGAACCAGGCATCGCGAAAATAACCGTATGATTTGCAAAACCAGCAATAGCTCGCGACTGAATGGTTGATGTGCCGATCTCTTCGTAAGAAACCTGACGGAACAGTTCACCGAACCCTTCTACCTCTTTATCAAACAGGGGTTTCAGCGCTTCAGGTGTACTATCACGAGAGGTAAAGCCCGTACCACCAGTGATCATCACGGCTTGTACATTTTCATCAGCTATCCATTGAGAAACAATCGCACGAATCTTGTACATATCATCGATGACAATCTGCTTATCTACAACGTTGTGACCCGCTTCTTTTGCATTCTCGACAAGGTATGCACCAGAGGTGTCATTTTCTTCTGTACGTGTGTCTGAAACGGTAAGAACAGCGATATTTGCTGGTTGGAATTTACTTTCTGCGTGACCCATTTGTCCACCTATCTAAATTATTTGGGAAGTTAAGCTAAGCGCTGCTCAGCTTTAAATTGATTTGTTGTATTAGCCGCCGATTGATGCCAAGTGCGGGGTCATTCCCGTCTTTCCATCATGAAGGAAATGACTGACTGATTTCGATTGTAATTGAGCTTGGATACGCTCTATCAGCTCACTTTCTTGGCCATCGGTTTGAAGTAAGTCGCGTAGCTCCACACCATGCTCACCAAACAAGCACATATGAAGTTTGCCCTTTGCAGAAACGCGCAGACGGTTACAACTTTCACAAAAGTTCTTTTCGTACGGCATGATCAAGCCAATTTCACCTTGATAATCTGGGTGAACGAATACTTGAGCAGGACCATCATTTTTGGCACGCACTTTTAAGATCCAACCATTGGCAATCAGTTGGTTACGAATAGCAACACCGGAAACATGATGGTTATTAAACAGCTCATCCATTTCACCAGTTTGCATTAGCTCAATGAAACGAAGTTGAATTGGACGATGCTTGATCCAGTTGAGGAAAGCAGGCAGTTCACTGTGGTTTAGATCTTTCATCAATACCACATTAACTTTCACTTGTTCATAGCCCACTTCAAACGCGCGATCGATCCCCGCCATCACTTGAGTAAACTTATTTTCTCCAGTGATTTGGTGGAACATTCTCGGGTCTAAGCTATCCACACTAACATTAATATTGGTTAAACCCGCTTGTTTCCACTCAGCGACCTGTTTTTCCATCCGATAGCCATTTGTCGTTGTGGCTACTTTGGTGATCCCTTTCGTTGAAGAAACTTGGTGAATAATGTCAGTAAAGTCTTTCCGCAGACTTGGTTCACCACCCGTAATACGAACTTTGGACGTACCACAATCGGCAAACGCCCGAACCACTCGCGTGATTTCAGGTAGCGATAAAAAAGATGAGTTTTTTTGCCCCGAAGGTTGGTAACCATCAGGTAGGCAGTAAGTGCATTTAAAGTTACAGACATCTGTAACAGACAAGCGCAAGTAATAAAACTTGCGATGGAATCTATCTTCGAATTGTTGCGCCACGGAACACCTTTCCAAACACGGGAGGCCTAATCATTTCCAATTATGCCCTTGTGACAACATGTCACTGGCTCACCACGCCTATCCTTAGACTTAGCTTGATGAGCTCGGAGTTATGGCAACTGTTTGAACAACAGTAGCTATTAGATAAAATACTTAATATTTGTGCGTGTTTCCACCTTTCAGGTCAAAAAAAGCTGACAACAGCTCAATTTACCACTAATTGCGTATTCCCTATCAACGCAATACACTAAATTATAGATGGTTATTTCTAAATAAGTACAAATTCGATGGCTCTGTATTCATCTAAAAAAGTCGTAGCTATTGGTGGCGGCCATGGACTTGGTCGTATGCTAGCAGCTCTAAAATCTTTTGGCTCAAATGCGACTGGGATTGTCACAACCACAGATAATGGCGGTTCAACAGGACGCATTCGTGACTGTCAGGGCGGCATTGCTTGGGGGGATACTCGCAACTGTATCAACCAGTTAATCACCGATCCTTCCATCAGCTCAATGATGTTCGAATACCGCTTTAAAGGCGCTGGCGAACTCGATGGTCATAACCTCGGTAACCTCATGCTAACGGCATTGGATAACCTATCCGTTCGTCCTCTTGATGCAATTAACTTAATTCGAAATATGCTCAAGGTCGATGTCAATATTGTTCCTATGACAGAACACCCAACCGATCTCACCGCATTATCGGTAGACGGTAAATGGGTCACCGGAGAAACAAGTGTCGATGAAATGGAAAACGACCTTCGCCGCTTAGATTTAAACCCTGAAGTACCAGCAACAAAAGAAGGTGTCTTGGCCATTGAACAGGCCGATTGCATTGTACTTGGCCCCGGTAGCTTTTTGACCAGCATCATGCCACCTTTGCTACTTCCAGAGGTTGGACGCGCAATCAATAACAACGTAAAAGCTCAAGTCGTTTTTGTGGAAAACTTGTCCCCGGAATATGGTCCTGCTGGACGAATGTCTCTGAAAGAGAAATTAGAATGGTGTGAGCGTGCGTGTCAGGGAAGAAAAGTCGATGTTGTACTAGGGGACACACCCCACCCAGATCTCGCCGAATGGAACTGTGTCACCAAAGAGCTCGCCTCACCCAACCGAGACTGGCGCCATGATAGAAACAAGCTGCAACAAGCAATCGAGTCTCTATTGCGCGACTAATTGTGCGTAATGTTGATAAGTCAGCTTAAGCAGCTCAATCATTTTCTCTTTGCTGTCTGATTGATTAAAGCCTTGGCCAGTTTTCGCATGTGTATCAATTTCAATAGCATATTCGCACAATACTTCAGCGCCAAAACTGGCCGCGCTGCTTTTTAACGCATGGCTTATTTCCTTTAGATATTGGGTTTTATCCTCAGGATCCGCTTGCAGATTTTCAATATAATTAGATAACTCGCCAAGGAAAATCTGCAACAGCACTGGTACATTTTCCTCACCAATTTCTGAGGCAAGTCGATTTATCTTTTCTTGATTAAGTACTTCCATAGCGGCTTACTGAGCTTCCTTCGTGTTCCAAGCTTGGAGTTTACGATAGATTGTTGACGGACTAACATCGAGGTAACCTGCAGCTTTGGGAATATTCCCATCGCAGGCCTCAATAGCTTGTTCAATTGCATTTTTTTCAGTCATCCACAGCGGGAAAATGTCGTGTACTGAAACGGCTTCTTTTGCTTGAATCGGCATACGGATTTCATTTTCTCCCGGAATGTTCAATGGCGGTGGCAACATATCAAAGCTGATGTCTTTTCCGTTATTAAGCACCACCACGTTACGTAATACATTTTGCAGCTGACGCACATTCCCCGGCCATTCATAACGGGTGAAGCGCTCAACCACGTCAGGCGTCAGACGAACAAAGTCTTTACCTTCCTCTTTCGACATAAAGCCTAATAATGAGTAAGCAATTTCTATGACATCATCACCCCGTTCACGCAGTGGCGGTAAATGTAAAGGAATAACATACAATCGGTAATATAGGTCTTCTCGAAAACGCCCTTCTTGAACTTCCTTCCAAGGATCACGGTTCGTGGCACAAACAAAGCGTACATCAACGCTTTTCATTTTCGACGAACCTACTTTCTGAAACGTACCTGTTTGGATAAATCGCAATAACTTGGTTTGCAGATCTAAGTCCATTTCACACAGCTCATCCAGAAACAGGGTTCCTCCGTCAGCCAATTCTGCCGCGCCTTGACGATCGGTGGCTGCACCGGTAAATGCCCCTTTGACGTGACCAAACAACTCACTTTCGATCAAATCTTTTGGTATCGCGGCACAGTTAATGGCAATGAATGGCTTGTCTCCACGACGGCTCGCTGCATGGATGGCCTCAGCACACACCTCTTTACCCGTACCACTCTCTCCGGTAATGAAGATACTCGCCTTACTGCTCGCTGCTGAATCTATAGTTCGATAGACCGCTTGCATCGTCTGGCTACTACCGATAAAACCCTGATAGCTTTGATTTCCCGGGTTACCAGCTTCATTTTTTAATTTGGTGGCTTTACGAATTGCGTTATTGACGGTCACACGTAAGCGGTCAGCTTCACACGGTTTAATCAAAAAGTCTTGTGCACCATGACGCATGGCTTCTACTGCTGTATCGATGGAACCATGTGCCGTCATAAAGATCACTGGTACATCAGGATCTCTTTGTTTCACTTCATAAAGCACATCCATCCCGGTCATATCAGGCAAGCGCAAATCAAGCAAAATTAAGTCTGGTGTACGCGCAGAAACACTTTCGATAGCGTCTCGCCCTGTCCCAACGATATTGATATCTATCCCAAGTGGTGTGAGGTACGAACGATACAATGCCGCAACAGAAGCCGTATCTTCCACCATCAATAGATATTTTGACTTTGTAGAGTGAGATGAATGTTGCATAACCTAGCCATTATTTTTTTGCATTCTGTATGAATAATTGCATTGCGCGTTGCATTTTGCAAACTTATTACTCATTTGAGTCCATATTAAACGACTTTAGAATACATTATGCACAATAATAATGGCACGATATCTGCTAAAACACTATTGACCCTCAAGGGTCACCTAGCCAACTGACGTTGTTAGTGAACTTAGTATTCACAAATTGAAGCCAATAGACATTTTTGCTATTGGCTATTTTTTTGCTTGAAATCCCTGCTTCGTAATCAGACTAAATTAGCTATTTGCAATAAACTGCTGGCGCAATTTGTCAATTTGATCTCGTTTATCCGCCGCTAATTCAAACTCTAGATCCTGAGCATGTTGATACATTTGAGCTTCGAGTTTACTGATCTCTTTCTCAAGCTCTTGAGGTGACAACACCTGATATGACTGAGAAGGCTCTGCAACTTTAGAAAGCGGAACCGCTTTACTACTACGCTGTTTCCGACTTTTAGCAATATCACCAAGTTCCATAATATCTTTAACATTACGTTTTAGCGCCTGTGGCTGCATACCGCGTTCTTCATTATAAGCTTGCTGTTTTTCGCGACGTCGATTGGTCTCATCCATTGCTTTTTTCATCGATTTTGTAATTGAGTCGGCATATAAGATAGCCTTACCCTCAATATTACGTGCCGCACGACCTATAGTCTGAATCAGTGAGCGCTCTGAACGTAAAAAGCCTTCTTTGTCTGCATCCAAGATTGCCACTAACGATACTTCAGGCATATCTAGACCTTCTCTCAGTAGGTTAATCCCAACCAACACATCAAACTCACCTAAACGCAAGTCACGAATGATTTCGACACGTTCGACCGTATCAATATCAGAATGCAGATAGCGGACTCGAACATCGTGCTCAGTCAAATACTCTGTCAGATCTTCTGCCATACGTTTTGTTAATGTAGTGACCAGTACGCGCTCGTCTTTTGCTGAGCGAATTCGGATTTCCGACAACAAGTCATCGACCTGAGTCGCAACCGGACGTACTTCCAGTTCTGGATCCAATAGCCCAGTTGGACGCACTACCTGATCAGCAATTTCACCTGCAGATTTATCTAGTTCATAATTTCCAGGGGTCGCGGAAACAAAAATAGTTTGGGGGGCCAGTGACTCAAATTCATCAAATTTAAGAGGTCGATTGTCTAGGGCTGACGGTAAGCGAAAACCAAACTCCACTAAGGTTTCTTTTCTCGAACGGTCCCCTTTATACATCGCGCCAATTTGTGGCACTGTCACATGTGATTCATCAATAATAAGTAAACCATCATGAGGAAGGTAATCAAATAATGTCGGAGGCGGCTCTCCCTCACTTCTGCCACTGAGGTAACGTGAGTAGTTTTCTATTCCCGAGCAAAAACCCAACTCGTTCATCATCTCAATATCAAATTGTGTTCGCTGACTTATGCGCTGCTCTTCGAGTAATTTGTTGTTCTCCAAAAGATAGCTCTTACGCTTTTCGAGCTCGACTTTAATGCTCTCAACAGCTTCAAGAATACGCTCTCGCGGCGTTACATAGTGGGTTTTCGGATAAATGGTAAATCTAGGGATATCTCTTTGCTTAACCGCACCTGTCAAAGGGTCAAAAATGCTGATGCAATCAATCTCATCATCAAACATTTCAATGCGTACAGCGTCTTGATCAGATTCTGCAGGAAAAACATCAATCACTTCACCACGGACTCGGAATTGCCCCCGTTCAAAGGCGACATCATTTCGGCTGTATTGCAGCTCGGCTAAACGACGTAAAATATCGCGCTGGTCTAAAATATCGCCTCGGCGAATGTGAAGCATCATTTGCAGGTAAGACTGTGGATCGCCCAAACCATAAATGGCTGAAACAGAAGCAACAATGATAGCGTCTTTACGCTCTAATAAAGCTTTTGTCGCTGACAAACGCATTTGCTCGATATGAGCGTTAACAGAGGCATCTTTTTCTATGAATGTATCTGTGGTCGGAACATAAGCTTCAGGTTGATAGTAGTCATAATAAGAAACGAAGTATTCAACGGCATTGTTGGGGAAAAATGCTTTCATTTCACCATAAAGCTGAGCCGCCAACGTTTTGTTAGGGGCAAGCAAAATAGCAGGACGCTGGGCCTGAGCAATTACATTAGCGAGAGTAAATGTTTTTCCTGAGCCCGTTACACCCAATAAGGTTTGATGAGCCAGGCCGGAGTCTATACCGTCGAGCAATTGGCTTATTGCCGTTGGCTGATCCCCTGATGGCTGATAATCAGATACCAACTCAAAAACTTTACTCATACTAACCTCTGGTGATGTCATTCAATGTCTGTTTATTTTGTCTGTATAAATATACAGACTCAAGTGGTGTTAGGAAAATTAATCGCTGTTTTGCACTTTTTGCTTTCTCACAACTAGATCCTCGTTATTGAACCTGTTATTATGCATCCCCCTCGAAGAGTTTGCCCGAAAAATCCGACAAAACTTTCCCACAACTTACTCACATTTCTACTGAAATCATATTAGAAATACTCCTTAAGAAAGCTAACCCGTAAGCAGTAAATTCAATTAAGAATGATCATAAAGCATTGAATATCAATTAGTTAAAACACCATAACGTTTAGTTATAAAATAAAGCGAAAACTCTAACTTAAGCACACTATTTTTTTGCTCAAGCTTAATTAACACACTTATCCACAATTTTGGTGGATAAGTAAAGCAACCCTAATAACGATAAGGCTTACGAGAAAGTAAAGTATTTTTTTACGGGAAATGAGGTTAATTTGCTGCAGTTTAGTATTGACTTATCTCTGGCTCCTAGCTAAGATGCGCTCCGCTTAAAGCAATTCCCCCTTAGTTCAGTTGGTAGAACGGCGGACTGTTAATCCGTATGTCGCAGGTTCGAGTCCCGCAGGGGGAGCCAAATTCAGAAAAAACCGCATCACCTGATGCGGTTTTTTTGTATTAAGTTTACGCTCTCTCACTTTCCGCTCATCGCTTTCTCACAACTTGAAAAACTTCTCTTCCTTTATCTACTAATGTTTTATATATCCATTATTTATATAAAAAACCAAACACACTCCTAATTAGAATATCTGCAAATATCTAAATATTATTAATTTTAATTATTTTCAATTAATAACCTCATCAAAGTCGTTTAACCAAAGTCGACATTCTATTCACCACACCCCGTCATACCTAGTCTTAGTGTGTCAACTCAACTTATTTCATTGAAAGCATAATCTCTAAATTCTTGATATCCTCCGATTGAACACAACGTCATGCGGTATAACCATTAGCATTCGTGTGATAAAATATTAGATAAATGCTAACAATTTTTCTTTAACTATCGATCGGCACCTAGAATGACAATGATGCCAGCGTAGCCATCATAAAGGCACGCATTTTGAATAGAATGTTATGTTTTGAGTAGGATAAATATGAGTAAGAGTTTTGATTACGTATTAACAACTTGGCTCGAAAATAAAAATATTTCGAGAAAAGAATTGATCGCGATCTTACAGAATAATCATTATGAAATATTCAAAGGATTAGATTCCATAACATTAAGCCGTTGGTTAACAGGAAAAACCGTTCCTTCACTCTATAAACAATTGTTAATTGCAAGAATTCTAGATATTGATCTTGTAGAAGCTATTCTTGCCGTTGATATAAGTAAAGCTAAGTTTTCAAGAAAAGACAGCGGATTACTAGAGCAATTAAAAGAATATATCGATTACTCTCTCGTGTCTTTAGCCTATTCAGCTATTTCTAAAAATCCACAACTTGCGTTAAACCATACCTCGAAAGCTACCCATTTCTCAGAGTTTTCTGATTTCTACAATAACCTTTCAGCTTTATCTGATTTCTATGGAGAGTTATCAAGCTTACAAGAGGACGTTATTGTTACTACCATTGAGCTTCAACATAACGAAAAGTTAGTTGGCCATTGGTCAGGATTTGAAGATCTCAGTTTTACCGAGTCTATACCTTCCTTCCCTAATTTAAGTAAAAATGAAATCGATGAAGGCGCACTCATCAATGTTGGATTTTATTCAAATTCAGCTCATAACTTACAATTAATGACAGCCAGTGCTTGCTACTTTTTATTAAATAAAAGATACCACAACAAAAATACTGTATATGGCTTTGCGACAGGAAAAACCATGGCCAAGTTATATGTTTCTCTTTTTGATATGGAAGTCATAAAAGTTTACCCTTCCAAAATAGAACACCATATAGACGTATACCTCATTAAAGGGGATTTATTAAAGCTACTTTCTCATCCAATGCTGCTAATACCAGTAAAAGATCAACTAGAAACCTTTTTTTCTGGTAAAAGCAGCTCAACTAATCATTTTTTAGAGGCATGTACAACTCATGCAAATAAATAGCATTCAAATGACTTATATTAGTTACCATTAATAAAACCAAAAGATATTAAACAGCTTGTAATGCAATGCAATCCCAGTTTCTTAACGTGTAGCCCTTATTTCTTACTGTAATAAGAGACATATTCGAGAAGTTTAATATCTTTCTGACTTCATGTAATAAAACAGGTAATCGACTTCTTCCAATAAGAACGCTATTCCATATGTGTATTTCTAAGTCATCTCGGCTCACCAGTTCATCAATATGATCTGATAGATAGCACAAACAACGAATACTATTAAGGCTGCAGGCCATTACTTCTGTTCCATCCAGATTACTAACATGCGGCTTTCCTTTATGGTCAAAAAAGACTTTCATTCTAAGGCGTGCTGCCCACTTAACCGGACATATAACGCATGTGATATCTGAACAATGTGATCCAAAAGATTCATTTAAACTTGGTTGATTTAGTTGAGCGACACATTCATTCATCATGACCATCTCATTATAAAGTTTATTTTTATTTCATTTAATGTAATTAAGACTGCTTAAATATAATAAACAGGAACTAGCATCAAAGAATTAGCACGTGATAATTTTGTTTTTCTTTGTTTGCTATCAATTAAAAATACAGTTGCATATATGTGATCCTATTTTCTGGTTCACTGACCCTTTCTATCCTTTTTGCCTTCACGGTTTTTTATTTTTTGATAATAGTTTTCACTCTCACTTTTTTGTTACTAAGATTTTATTGTAGAGCGAGCTGTTGGTCAGAGCGTTGCTTTTTTAAGCTATAATTTAAAACCTTTCCTTCTCAGGTTGTTATTGAGCAGCCAAAGCAGGATAATGTCGGGATCGGAATTTCTAAATTACATAACTATGACCGAATATCTTTTGTTGTTGGTGGGCACAGTGCTAGTCAACAACTTTGTACTGGTGAAGTTTTTGGGCCTATGTCCGTTTATGGGGGTTTCTAAGAAACTAGAAACCGCAATCGGTATGGGGTTAGCCACAACATTTGTACTGACATTAGCCTCGGTATGTGCTTATTTGGTGGAAAGCTATATTTTGCTTCCGCTCGGTTTACAGTACCTGCGTACCATGAGCTTTATTCTAGTGATTGCTGTTGTGGTTCAGTTCACCGAAATGGTGGTACATAAAACCAGCCCAACACTTTACCGTCTGTTAGGTATTTTCCTTCCTCTTATTACGACTAACTGCGCCGTGCTCGGTGTTGCCCTACTAAACATTAACGAAAACCATAACTTCGTTGAGTCTGTTATCTATGGATTTGGTGCGGCAGTCGGCTTTTCTCTGGTTTTGGTGCTGTTCGCTTCCATGCGCGAACGCATTACCGCCGCTGATGTTCCTGCACCTTTCAAAGGTGCATCTATCGCGATGATCACCGCCGGGTTAATGTCTTTAGCCTTTATGGGCTTTACAGGGTTGGTGAAGTTGTAATGAGTTCTATCGTAATCGCAGTTATTGCCATTGCAGCCCTTGCTGCCATATTTGGGGCAATATTAGGTTTTGCCTCTATCCGGTTTAAAGTAGAAGGCGATCCTATCGTCGACCAAATTGATAATATTTTGCCGCAAACACAATGCGGTCAATGTGGTTATCCCGGCTGCCGTCCCTATGCGGAAGCTATCGCCAATGGCGATGCCATCAATAAATGCCCTCCAGGTGGTCAAGCGACCATTGAGAAGCTTGCTGATCTTATGGGAGTAGAAGCAAGTGAGTCAGCACACGAGCTAGACGATATTAAGAAAGTCGCGTTTATTCATGAAGATATGTGTATTGGATGTACAAAATGCATTCAAGCTTGTCCTGTCGATGCGATTGTCGGCGGAACAAAAGCTTTACACACGGTAATTAAAGATGAATGTACTGGCTGTGACTTATGTGTGGCACCTTGCCCAACCGACTGTATTGAAATGATCCCGGTAGAAACCACTACCGCAAATTGGAAGTGGCAACTGGACGCCATTCCTGTTGTTGATATTACCGATTCTGCTAAGTCGCAGAATAGTGTGAATTAAGGACTGGTATGTTGTCATTAATCGAACAAATTAAATCTGGTTCACTGTGGGACTTTCCCGGTGGTATTCATCCGCCAGAAAACAAAGCTCAATCACTTAAAACGCAATTGACTCATGCAAGTTTACCTACGCAGTTGATCTTGCCAGTCAAGCAACACATAGGTAAGCCAGGGACTGTGACCGTTTCCGTCGGTGATCGCGTCTTAAAAGGCCAGCCGCTCAGTAAATATGATTCGAGCTTTATGTTACCTGTCCACGCGCCAACATCTGGGATCGTGACGGCGATAGAGCCTCGTACTTCAGCGCATCCTTCTGGCTTAACAGAGCTTTGTGTTGTTATCGAGTCTGATGGCAAAGATGAATGGGCAGAGCGTAAAGTATTCGACAATTTCAACCAGCTCTCACCAGATGAGCTGATTGAAATAATACGTCAAGCCGGTGTGTCAGGTATGGGCGGTGCCGGCTTCCCGACAGCTAAGAAAATTCAGGCGGGCTTGGCTCGCACCGAAATTTTAATCATCAACGCTGCTGAATGTGAACCCTACATCACCGCGGACGATATTTTAATCCAAGAGCACGCAGATGAAATTATTCGTGGTATCGAAATCGTCGAGCACATTCTTAGTCCAAAGCTGACAATTATCGGTATAGAGGATAATAAACCGCTCGCAATCCAAGCGCTGGAAAGTGCGGCGAAAGACAAAGATATTGTAATTCGCGTCATTCCAACCAAATACCCATCCGGTGGTGAAAAGCAGCTAATCAAGGTGCTGACGAATAAAGAAGTTCCTAACGACGGTATCCCTGCTGACATTGGTTTATTGGTACAAAATGTAGGTTCTATGTACGCGATAAAGCGTGCTGTGTGTGATGGTGAACCGTTAATTGAACGAGTTGTGACCTTAACAGGAAATGCATTTCAGCAACCTAAGAATGTCTGGACACGACTTGGTACATCGGTTCAAGCACTGTTAGATGAATTTGGCTATCAAGCGGATAAAAGACTTCCAAGACTCATTATGGGTGGGCCGATGATGGGCTTCACGCTGCCACATGCAGAGGTCCCAGTTACCAAAACATCCAACTGCATTTTAGCTCCAACCCGAAATGAGATCGTGGCAGACTCATACGAAATGGCATGTATCCGCTGCGGTCAATGTGCTGAAGCATGTCCAGCCTCTTTACTTCCTCAACAACTTCAATGGCACGCAAAAGCCGAAGAGTTCGATAAATGTGAAGAGCTCAATCTCAAAGACTGCATTGAGTGTGGTGCTTGTGCGTTTGTGTGCCCAAGCGAAATTCCTCTCGTTCATTATTATCGTAAAGCAAAAGCCGAAATAAAAACTCGGAAAGAGGAGGCTGAAGCATCTGAACGTGCGAAAGCGCGCTTTGAAGAGAAAAAAGCGCGAATGGAGCGCGACAAAGCAGAGCGAGAAAATCGCTTCAAAAAAGCAGCCGATGATCGCAGAAAAGAGATGAAGAAAACGGGTGGTGACGATGCAATCGCTGCCGCCATCGCTCGTGTGAAAAAACAAAAAGCCAACAACGAAGCGGAAACACCAGCAGTCAAACCAGCCGTTGCCGCTGCCATTGCCAAAGCGAAAGCCAAACAAGCCGCAGCTATGCAAGCAGGCGACAGCGAGCCAGATAATTCAGAAATGATGAAGCTGCGTGAAGAACGCAAACGTCAGGCAAGAGAACGTAAAGCGGCTAAGGCAGAGCAACAATCTGCCACTGAAAACTCTAATGACAAACAAGATGCGGTCGCCGCTGCAATCGCTCGTGCTAAAGCGAAGAAAGCTCAAGCACAAAACACTGATGCTTCCAACACCGACAAAAAAGCAGCAGTAGCTGAAGCCATTGCAAGAGCGAAAGCTCGCAAAGCGAAGCAAGAAAGTAAGCCAGTGGCAGAGCCTGAATCTTCACCAGCTCCAATGCAAGAGGACGATCCGAAAAAAGCAGCTGTTACTGCCGCTATAGCACGTGCTAAAGCGCGCAAAGCGAAGCAAGAAAGCAAACCGACTGCTGAGTCGGAAGCTTCACCAGCTCCAGAACAAGAAGACGATCCGAAAAAAGCAGCTGTTGCTGCCGCTATTGCACGCGCTAAAGCGCGCAAAGCGAAGCAAGAAAGCAAACCAACTGCTGAGCCGGAAGCTTCACCAGCTCCAGCGCAAGAAGACGACCCGAAAAAAGCAGCCGTTGCCGCCGCTATAGCACGTGCTAAAGCGCGCAAAGCGAAGCAAGAAAGCAAACCGACTGCTGATCCGGAAGCTTCACCAGCTCCAGAACAAGAAGACGATCCTAAAAAAGCAGCCGTTGCCGCCGCTATTACACGCGCTAAAGCGCGCAAAGCGAAGCAAGAAAGCAAACCGACTGTTGAGCCGGAAGCTTCACCAGCTCCAGCACAAGAAGACGCCCCTAAAAAAGCAGCCGTTGCCGCCGCTATTGCACGTGCTAAAGCGCGCAAAGCCGCAAAAGAGCAACAATCAAAACCAAGCCAACAACCTGAGGAGAAAGAGTAATGGCCTTCTTCATTGCCAGCTCACCACACGCGCACAGTCGAAGAAGTACTCCTGATCTGATGAAATGGGTCGCCTTATGTGCGTTACCTGGTTTAGCAACACAGACGTATTTCTTTGGTTGGGGTACCATTATTCAGCTGATCATGGCCATTGTTATTGCATTGGTTTTAGAAGCAGGTGTGATGCTCACTCGCAAGCGTCCCCCCATGTCAGCACTCAGGGACAATAGTGCCCTAGTCACCGCTTGGCTACTTGCGGTTGCGATACCGCCACTCTCTCCTTGGTGGCTCATTACAATTGGTTTGGTGTTTGCTATTTTAATTGCCAAGCATCTATACGGTGGGATCGGGCAAAATCCATTCAACCCAGCGATGGTTGCTTATGTGGTCCTGCTGATCTCTTTCCCAGTTCAAATGACCAGTTGGATTTCTCCAGCTGAACTACAAACGACTCATATCTCTATGGGAGATGCTTTCTCGTTAGTATTCAGTGGATTGAATAATGAAGGGCTATCCTTACAACAAATCCGGACTGGCATTGATGGGGTGACCATGGCAACCCCTCTGGATGCATTTAAAACATCACTGCACTCAGGCCATACAGCGGCTGAAGCCCTAAGCCAACCTCAATTTTCTTCCTTAGCTGGTATCGGTTGGGAGTGGGTAAACCTCGCGTACTTGATCGGCGGATTACTGCTGCTGAAAATGCGAGTTATCAGCTGGCATATTCCCGTGAGCTTCCTAATGAGCTTATTGGTCATCAGTAGCCTATTTATGTTATTCGCCCCTGATTCAACAGCATCACCACTACTCCATTTATTATCTGGCGCAACAATGCTCGGTGCATTCTTTATCGCGACAGATCCCGTTTCTGCATCAACAACCGTCAAAGGACGCCTGATTTACGGTGCCTTTATTGGGATCATGGTATTCATCATTCGTAGTTGGGGTGGTTTCCCCGATGGCGTGGCTTTTGCCGTATTACTCGCTAACATGTGTGTTCCGCTGATCGATTACTACACTAAACCACGAACTTACGGGCATTAAGGAGCAATATGTTAAACGCTATTCGTAAAAACGGCGTCACACTTGCCATTTTTGCCTGCGCTTCGACAGGCCTTGTGGCATTGACGCAATATCTCACTCAAGATCAAATTAAACTGCAAGAACAGAAACAACTGCTTTCCGTGCTAAATCAAGTTATTCCCCACGATTTACACGATAACGAGCTTTATCGTTCATGCACTTTGGTCAGTGACCCCGCTCTAGGCACAACAACGCCGATGCCAGCCTATTTCGCCACATTAAATGGTAAGCCAAGCGCACTGGCTATCGAAGCCATCGCCCCAGATGGCTATAACGGCGCGATTAAACTTATCGTTGGTATCAAGCAAGATGGCACCATTACTGGCACTCGAATTCTGTCTCACCAAGAAACACCGGGGCTAGGTGATAAAATTGATTTACGTATTACCGATTGGGTCTTGGGCTTTAGCGGCAAACAGGTGACAGAGCAAAATATCAACACTTGGAAAGTGCGCAAAGACGGCGGCCAGTTTGACCAATTTACAGGCGCCACAATTACCCCTCGTGCGGTCGTCAAGGCGGTCAAAAATACCGTAAACTACGTCAACCAAAATCGCGAACAGCTACTTAAGCAACCGATGGATTGTGGAGACAATCATGGCTGAGCATAAAACTCTGATTAAAAATGGCATGTGGGACAACAACCCCGCACTCGTCCAACTGCTAGGCCTGTGCCCTTTGCTTGCGGTCTCATCTACAGTGACCAATGCTCTAGGGCTCGGCATCGCAACCTTACTGGTTCTGGTGGGATCTAATGTAACCGTGTCACTGGTACGAGATTTTGTCCCTAAAGAAGTGCGTATTCCAGTGTTTGTCATGATCATTGCTGCATTGGTTACTTGCGTACAGCTGCTCATGAATGCTTACGCTTATGGCCTGTACTTATCACTGGGCATTTTCATCCCCCTTATTGTTACCAACTGTATCATTATTGGCCGTGCAGAAGCCTTTGCGTCTAAAAATGATGTATTGCCCGCCGCGCAAGATGGTTTCTGGATGGGCATGGGAATGACCAGTGTACTCGTTTTATTAGGTGCCATGCGTGAAATCATTGGCAATGGGACACTATTTGATGGTGCAGATCTTCTGCTCGGAGATTGGGCAAAAGTGCTTCGTATTGAAGTCTTTCATTTCGACAGTAGCTTCTTACTTGCATTACTACCGCCAGGCGCATTTATTGGCGTTGGCTTACTGATCGCCCTCAAAAACGTTATCGATAAGCAAATGGAGTCTCGCCAACCAAAACAAGAAAAAGCGACGATAGAGCGCGTGCGAGTCACCAACCAATAAGAATACACAGGAAGCAGCCTACCAATGAACAAAACAAAACGCATAGAGATCTTGCAACGACTGAGGGATGACAATCCCAACCCACAAACCGAGCTTAACTGGAGCTCTCCATTTGAGCTCTTGATTGCGGTGCTGCTTTCTGCGCAAGCGACCGATGTCAGTGTGAACAAAGCCACAGATAAGCTTTACCCTGTAGCTAACACACCACAAGCCTTATTCGATCTGGGTGTCGACGGTGTTAAAGAGTACATCAAGACTATTGGCTTATTTAACTCTAAAGCTGAGAACGTTATCAAAACGTGTCGTATTTTGTTAGACAAACACAACGGCGAAGTACCAGAAAACCGTGAAGCACTCGAAGCACTACCCGGTGTCGGCCGAAAAACAGCCAATGTTGTTCTTAACACCGCATTTGGTTGGCCCACGATTGCGGTTGATACCCACATATTTCGTGTCTCCAACCGAACTAAGTTCGCAATGGGGAAAAATGTGGATGAAGTCGAAGAAAAGCTACTAAAAGTGGTCCCTAAAGAGTTTAAATTAGACGTTCATCATTGGTTAATTCTTCACGGTCGCTATACCTGTGTTGCCAGAAAGCCACGTTGCGGCAGCTGTATTATTGAAGATCTTTGTGAGTTCAAAGAAAAAGTCTATCCAGAGAGCTAGGAGCAAGCTATGTCAAATGGTCGTATTCTTCACACAATGCTACGTGTCGGTGACTTAGATAAGTCTATCGAGTTTTACACCCAAGTTATGGGTATGCAGCTTCTGCGTACCAACGAAAATACGGAATACAAGTATACCCTTGCATTTCTTGGCTACGGTGATGAATCCCAAGGAGCAGTGATTGAGCTGACTTACAACTGGGGAACCAGTGAGTATGATTTAGGCTCAGCATTTGGCCACATTGCGATTGGGGTCGATGATATTTACACCACTTGCGACACCATTAAAGCAGCTGGAGGCAACATTACACGTGAGCCAGGCCCCGTCAAAGGCGGAACAACCCACATCGCATTCGTAAAAGACCCTGATGGCTATATGATTGAGCTCATCCAAAATAAGCAAGCCAGTGCTGGACTAGAAGGCTAACCCTGTTTCAAATAAGCAATATATATCAAATAGATACAAAATATTCATAAGGCAGCAATTCGCTGCCTTATTTTTTAACTTTACATGATAATCGTTATCATTTAATCTTTCGATACCTCGTGTGTTGGAGATAATAAAAATGGGCATCGCAGATTGGGAGAAGCATACACTACTTGCTGACATAGCAATGAAGGAAGACGATCAGTTGAGAAGTATTCTTCATTATCAGCAAGCATTGACGCTCAGTGAACGAATTAGTGATTCCGAAGACGTTGATGTCGAAGATCGCTTAATGATTTCGGTGATCTCATGCCATAACCTCGCTTCTTTCTGGCGTACTGTTGGCGACACCACCTACGAACTCAAATATCTACAACTGGCATCAGAGAAGGTGTTAACGCTCGTACCACAGTGCCCAAATACAGATTGCAATGCGTTTATTGATTCGATGGGGTGCTGTAAAAAAGCGCTGATCGAATTTATGAAACGTCACCCAAATCCTGAAATTGCAAAGCAAGTTCAAGATATTGATACCGCAACTAACTGCAATCTAATCGCCAAATTCCGCCTAAATTAAAAAAAGCCAGCTGATGCTGGCTTTTTTTGTTCATTAGACTTGTGTCCGACCCAGAGATATTACCACACGTCGATTTCGGTCTTTACCGATTGGAGAAGCATTGTCATCAATAGGTCGACGTTTGCCATAGCCTTGAACCTGAATCCTATCTTCCGGCAACCCCAGAGACTTAAAGTAGTTTCTTAACACTTCAGCACGGCGCTCAGATAGATTTTGACTGGCACTTTTACTGTCCTCTGCATCGGTATAGGTCGAAACCAACACCAGATCAATATCTTGGTTATAACGAATGTACTCTGCGATCTGAGCTAAGCGCTTTTGTGACGCTTTGTTAAGATCAACACTCGTACGGTCGTAATGAAGAATAGTGAACGATATATCTTCAAAACTGTAAGGCAATAAATTAGCAATACAGCTACTAAAAACGTTGTATTGCTGCTGGAAAAGTACTGAAGACAGCGCCACTTCCACTCGTTGATCGCGGCTTTGCCACTCTTGATAACTAAACGTTGGATAGCGCCCCTTTTCGAGTTCATCCAATAAGCTCCAAGCGGTTTGCCCACCGACGTAACCGTCAAACTGCTTGAAAAAACGTAAATTGGTAATGCGCTCAGCACCATCGCCAGGGCGCCACACTGGCGGCATAGAGACCAAATTCACATCACGGGTTTCCCCCATCGGACGCTTCATTTTCAATTCGAAATCGAGGTTAATTTTTTTGCTCGCATGAGACGAAAAAACCGCATCGCCAAAATTAGGGATCGGGTGCACTAAGCGGCATTCAAGCGGCGTATTGGACACCATTTGCCAAGTCGACTGCTGCGGTTTAGCAACATAGCGCTTTTCTATTGCATTAGAGGCATATGACGCAATAGAACAGGAAAACAGAAGACTGATTGCTAACAGCTTTTTCATAGTGACGTTATCTCAATAGGTACAGCTTGAGGAGGCAACACATTGCCATCCGTATTTATTCTCACTAAATAATGCAAAAAGCTCGCCACCCTAGGTGTCATGTTCACCGCTTTTTATTCAGCTCGCTGGTTTTTCTTACAACAAGAATCTGCAATAATGCCAGCTTCATCACACAATTGTAGAACGACATGACTGTAGAAAACGAAGCATTGACGTTAAAAAAACGTTTTCGTGGCTATTTCCCGGTGGTTATCGACGTAGAAACCGCTGGATTTAATGCAAAAACTGACGCACTTCTAGAAATATGTGCCATCACTTTAAAAATGGATGAAAATGGTGATTTGCATCCAGCCACCACTATGCATTTTCATGTCGAGCCATTCGAAGGCGCAAACCTTGAAAAAGAAGCGCTTGAATTTAATGGCATCCGCGACCCTTTCAGCCCATTACGGGGCGCAGTTAGCGAAGCCGAAGCACTAAAAGAAATCTTTAAACAGATCCGCAAAGAGCAAAAATCGGTCGATTGCAGCCGTGCCATTATCGTGGCGCACAACGCCACCTTCGATCATAGTTTTGTTACCGCTGCGACTGAGCGCTGCAAATTAAAACGAGTCCCTTTCCATCCCTTCGCTACGTTTGATACCGCAACGCTTGCAGGTCTAGCCTATGGCCAAACCGTATTAGCTAAAGCCTGTAAAACTGCCGGGATGGATTTTGACAACAAAGAAGCCCACTCTGCACTCTATGACACACAAAAAACAGCAGAGCTATTCTGCGGCATCGTTAACAAATGGAAAGCTCTCGGTGGCTGGCCATTGATTGATGCTGAAGAAAAATAACAAACACAACAATACGAGTTAAATATGAATCCTGTAGTTATTTCAGTATGTATCATGCTGATCCTCGCCTTGATGCGGGTGAATGTCGTTGTCGCTCTGACATTCAGTGCCATCGTTGGAGGCGTGGTTTCCGGTATGGTTCTCAAAGAAGCGGTCTCGGCATTTGAAAGTGGTTTAGGTGGCGGTGCGACCATTGCGCTAAGCTACGCCATGCTTGGTACTTTTGCGGTGGCAATTTCGAAATCTGGCATTACCGACATCTTAGCCCGCAGCGTGATCAAGCGTTTAAACGGTAAAGAAGATGGTGCCGCCACAACCGGACTAAAATATGGCGTTTTGGTGGCTCTAATTGCCGTTACTATGTCATCACAAAACGTTATTCCGGTTCATATCGCCTTCATCCCCATCTTAATTCCACCTTTACTGAGCGTTTTTGCCCGACTAAAACTTGATCGCCGTATGGTCGCCTGTGTTCTGACTTTTGGCTTGATCACCCCTTATATGATTCTACCAATTGGTTTTGGTGGGATCTTCCTTAACAATATCTTGCTAAAAAACCTGCACGACAACGGTTTAGACAATGTGGTGGCGAGCCAAGTACCAACAGCCATGTTGCTGCCTGCTGCTGGGATGATTTTTGGCCTCTTGACCGCTATCTTCTTCAGCTATAGAAAACCACGTGAGTACCCTGAAACCGAACTCACTCATGTGGAAGAGTCACCTCAGACCGTGTGTAAAAAGAACATTATGGTTGCCGTTGCCGGTATTATCGCAGCACTTGCTGTACAGCTCTTTACCGGCTCAATGATCATCGGTGCATTAGCTGGCTTTATGGTATTTACCTTTGGTGGTGTGATCGCATGGAAAGAAACCCATGATGTGTTTACTAAAGGCGTTCACATGATGGCAATGATTGGCTTTATCATGATCTCTGCAGCTGGTTTCGCTGCTGTCATGAAAGCCACGGGAGGCGTTGAAACCTTAGTGCAATCCCTATCCACCAGCATTGGCGATAACAAACCGCTGGCTGCTCTATTGATGCTGGTTGTCGGTCTTTTAGTCACCATGGGCATTGGTTCATCATTCTCAACCATCCCAATTATCGCGACAATTTATGTCCCTCTGGCTGCTGCATTTGGTTTTTCACCGATGGCAACCATCGCTTTGGTGGGTACCGCAGCGGCATTGGGTGATGCAGGCTCACCGGCATCTGACTCTACATTAGGTCCAACATCTGGCCTAAATGCCGATGGTCAACATGAACACATATGGGAAACGGTGGTTCCGACCTTTGTTCACTACAACATTCCTTTAATTGTCTTCGGCTGGATTGCAGCGATGGTGCTCTAAAGCCAAAAGAAACAAAAGATAGCTATAAAAAACGAGCCCCTGAATTGGGGCTCGTTTTGTTTGATTAGTGCGGTGAGATATTTGATAGGCTTTGGATATGTACCGTGATCTCTTCGCGGTCGTGGTAAAGATGCTTTGCTTGCAGCTTAAACTTCACCCCGTTTTCTTTTAGGAAGATCTTAAGGTTTTCAATATCTTCCAGAACTTCATCGTAACGGCCTTTCATCGGCAATTTCAGGTTGAAGATGGTTTCTTTTGCCCAACCCCGGATGATCCACTCCCCCATTAACTGAGCAACACGAGACGGCTTTTCTATCATATCGCAGACTAGCCATGTAACGTTCTTACGTGCTGGCTCAAACTTAAACCCATCTTCTTGGTGGTGTTTAACTTGCCCTGTCTCCATCAGGCTATCCGCCATCATGCCATTGTCCACAGAGTGAACAAACATTGAACGCTTCACCAATTGGTAAGTCCAGCCACCTGGGCAAGCACCTAAATCCACGCCCCACATACCAGACGCCAAACGTTCATCCCACTCTTCACGCGGAATAAATACATGAAACGCTTCTTCTAACTTTAATGTCGAGCGGCTTGGCGCATCGGTTGGGAACTTAAGACGGGGGATCCCCATAAAGAACTGAGAGTTGTTACCCGATACCGAGTAGCCAATAAAGCAGTGACCAGGAGCCACAAAACAGATATGCAGAACCGGCTTTTTTGGATTCTCTTTATTGAGCAAAATCCCCTTGCCACGCAGCGCCTGACGCATAGGCACGGTAAACTTGCGACAAAACTTCAATAACTCTTTTGCTTCATTCGTGTCCGGGGTTTCAATCCGGATGTCACCACAACGAGGGAAAGCTTCAATATCACTCAATTCCTGCAGAATTGGGGAAATACGGTCTTCACGTGGCAACTCTTCGAATTCAACGGCTACTGCAAACATTTGACGTGCAAAAATCAATGATTGGAAGTCCAGTTTTTTGACCAGTTTTTCTGCATCACCCGCTTGGTAACATTCAAACAGCACATAACCAGAATTCTTTTTAAGGCGTGGGAAACCATAAACTTCCAGTTCGGTGGCGCGATCTTGGATCTCTCCCGCACACTCTTTTTCAAAGCCCGAACGGCAATAAAGCATTACTTGTTTCACTTGCTAACCTCTTTTATCTGCAGTGCTGCGAATACGAACATCCCCCACCCTAACATAAACGTTAGTCCACCAAATGGTGTGATTGGCCCAAACCACTTTATTCCAGTCAGAGTCAATGCGTAGAGGCTGCCACTAAAACAAAAGATGCCGATGATAAAGCAAATTGATGCGATGAAAAAATATTTTTGCGCTTTTACGGAAATTGGAAGGCTAAGCAACACCCCACACAATAAAATCGCCAATGCGTGAATCAATTGATACTGCACTCCAGTTTGAAAGACATCCAATAGATATGCAGAAACCTGTTGCTTTAAACCATGGGCTGAAAATGCACCCAGCGCTACTGCAACTCCCATCAAGATTCCGCCAAAAGCCAGTAAGTACTTATGCTTCATGATAAGCCTCTTTAATAAATTGACTCAGTTGTGCGATTGTTTGTTCGATATTTTCAGCCTCGGTATAACCTGAACGTTTCCGAGGTTTAAAACTATGGTCCCCATCTGGCAGAAAATGAACCTGAACCTTTGGGGAAAGCTCAAAATCGACAAACTCTTCTTTTTTACCAAAGGTGTCACGCTCACCCTGCAAGATCAAACAAGGTTTTTCCAACGTTGCAAGGTGTTCGGCTTTGTACTTCTCCGGTTTTCCCGGTGGGTGAAATGGGAACCCTAAACAGGCGACCGCAGCGACATTCTCCTCCTGTGCTAATAAGCTTGCCATTCTTCCACCCATCGATTTTCCACCAATAACCACTGGTTTGGTCGCATATTTCGCGATGACGTCCTGAAAAGCCTCGAGTAGTTTTGGGGCGCGATCCGGTGGACGCTTCTTGCCGTCCTCAGTTCGTTTAACCATATAAGGAAAATTAAACCGAATAACTTGAATGCCAGTATTAACTAACCCCGTTGCTACTTGCTCCATAAACGCATGCTCCATGCCGGCGCCAGCCCCATGAGCAAAAATAAATAGTGGATGCTCACTATCACCTTGAACAATCACATCACTCATCTAATAGATCCTCTTGCTCACTTTGTGCCTTCGCTAACATCCAATCTCGGAACGTTGCAATCCGTCCCATGTCTGCCTGCTTTTCATGACACACAACGTAAAAGGCATTTTTTGAAACAAGCAGCTCATCAAACGGAGCAATGAGACGCCCGGCTTCTAGCTCTGGCTGCGCCAGCACGTTATTCCCGAGCGCAACCCCTTGTCCATGAGCTGCCGCTTGAAGCACCATGGTTGAGTGACTGAAGATAGGACCATGGTTAACGTTAACGCCATCAAGACCATGCTGCTTAGAAAATTGTTTCCAATCCTTTCTAGATGTGTCATGAAGTAACGTATGCTGTTTCAAATCGGTTAGTGATTCTAATGGTTTAGGCCCAAGCAATAGTGACGGTGAACACAGTGGAATTAAATATTCTTGATAGAGTTTATCTGCACGTAAACCCGGCCAATTTCCACGGCCGTAATAGATCGCGACATCGACATCATCAGTCAGTGAACCTTCATCCATATCCACCGCTTTGATACGAACATCAATATCCGGCTCTTGTTGGTTGAAGTCAGATAACCTAGGAACCAACCACTGAATGGCAAAGCTCGGTGGCAGACTAATGGTTAAAGCCCCTTTCTCACTGCGTTCCAGCACTTTATCCGTCGCTTCAGAAAGCGAGGTAAAGATGTCTTTTATATCAAGAAAGTAACTTTGCCCCTCTTCTGTGAGCAATAAAGAACGGTTGCGACGACGAAAAAGTTTCAGCCCCAAAAACTCCTCTAGAGCTTTAATTTGGTGGCTGACAGCGGCTTGAGTAACAAAGAGTTCTTCAGCGGCGCGGGTAAAACTTAAGTGACGTGCAGCCGCTTCAAAAACTTTTAACGAGTTTAGGGGAGGCAATCTTCTGGACATGCTAGCTCTCAACGTTAAAGATTAGTTTTTTTAATCTGAAACATTATAAATTGTCCGTTGCCTCTCGACCAGAGAAATTCTATATTTCATCCCGCAACGCAAGCCTGAACGGCTTGATTCTTATTTAGAATCAATTGGCTTTGTTGTTGCGATGTTGTGTTTGCAAACTCGAATTTCGAGTTAGGTAGGTTTCTACCACCGTTCTGTTTCACACCGAAATAGAACATATACTTCCTGTATTTATTTTGACCTGTCTGTCAAATTTTTAGCACCGCCTCTTTGGCGGTGTTTTTTTATGTCTACTCAGTGCTACCCCACCTTTCAGATACAAAAAAACGCAAACCGCTTTCACGATTTGCGCTTCTATACTCTCATAAGCAAAGATAATTAAGGGCGATATACCTTAACGTTATTAAAACCTTGCTCTTGCAAATACAATGCTTGTAGGCGGCTCATCACACCTCGGTCACAGTACAACAAGTACGTTTTAGACTGGTCTAAATCACCAAACTGGGTACCGAGCTTGTAAAATGGAAGGTGCTTCACTTCCACACCATCAATTTCTAATGGATTGTCGTCTTCTTCTTCAGGGCTGCGAATATCTAAAACAATTGCATGCTCTTCAACCGCTTTCACTTGCTCGACTTCTGGCGCCGCTTGCTCAGACTCTTTCGCAATGTCACGAATGTCCATTTGGCGAGCATCACGAACAACTTGTTCTAGAATATCGAAG
This sequence comes from Vibrio sp. TRT 17S01, assembly GCF_050113695.1. Taxonomy (NCBI): domain Bacteria; kingdom Pseudomonadati; phylum Pseudomonadota; class Gammaproteobacteria; order Vibrionales; family Vibrionaceae; genus Vibrio; species Vibrio sp. TRT 17S01. The sequence goes on from NZ_JBNJOG010000002.1 coordinate 116,376, forward strand.
TCAAACTTCTCTTCTTCCGCTTCGAGTTTCGCCTTCACGGCTTTCACTGTTGGCTTCTTTGAAATCACACCGCAATACTCAGGCATTGTTTTCGCGAAGTCTTCAGTACCAATTTGGCGAGCTAAGTTAATAATGTCTTCTTTGTCCCAGTTGATAAGAGGACGAAGGATAAGTGAGTCAGTCACACCATCAATATGACGTAAGTTGGTCAACGTTTGGCTAGAAACCTGACCTAACGCTTCACCCGTCACCAAAGCCTGAATACCAAACTTCTCAGCAATCATGCCTGCGGCGCGCATGAACATGCGTTTTAAGACAACACCCATCTGACCGTCATCGACTTTCTCTAAGATCTCAGCCACAACAGGTTCAAAGTCAACCGAGATAAAGCGAACTTTCGCGGAAGAACCATACTTGTTCCATAGGTAGTGAGAGACTTGCTTTACACCAATCTCATGCGCTGGACCACCAAGGTTAAAGAAGCAGTAATGAACCTTTGAGCCACGTTTGATGTGTAAGTAGCTTGATACGCCAGAGTCAAAACCACCGGAGATCAGGCTCAATACGTCTTCTTGAGTTCCAAGAGGGAAACCACCTAATCCTTTATGGCGAGCAATGATTTGGTTTAACTTCTCACCCGCCACTTCAATCTTCACGGTGACATCTGGGTTTTGCAGTTTAACTTTGGCACTCTCTACCGCTTGGTTAAGGCCACCACCGACATAACGCTCTAGTTCAATGGAGGTGAAATCATGTTTACCACGACGTTTTGCACGCACCACAAACGTTTTGTTTTCAATGTTTGGACGATTCAGTTCCAGTACTTGCTCGTAGATGTCGTGCAAATCTTTGAATTCAGATTGCTGAACTTCCAGTACATGATGAATACCCGGAGTATGAGTAAGTACTTGAAGTACTTCATTGAAATACTGATCACTTTCAGAAGTGACTTCAATGTGGTCTCGACGGTTAAATACCGCTACCGACTCAGTGCGACTCTGAATGATGTTGCGAATGTTGCATTCTAGGATCTTCGTGAAGCGCTTACGCACAGATTCACTTTTAACAAAAATTTCTGGATGGGGCTTTACGATAAATTTCATACTTCACTTCACTAGTTAGCAGCTTTCGCGGTTTAGTTCGCAATCTACGGTAGTGATGACAAGATCATCACTCTCTAAGGGCGCAAGATTATACATGATGAAATGACCATAAAAAAGACGAGCTTTTCAGCTCGCCTCTTGTTTGGCTTATTGCGGTGTGGATGGCACTTCATCACTATACAAAGGCTCACCCTGCATAATACTGATTTCCACTCGTCGGTTTCTTGAGCGTTGAGCTTCCGTATCATTTGGCCCTAGAGGAGCCGTATCTGCCATACCGCGAACTCGCAGACGTTGATGAGAAAAGCCGCGTACTTTTTCCATCTCTTGAGCAACCGATACTGCACGCTGTGCAGATAAATCCCAGTTTGAACGATACAACTCGGAATCGACTCGTTGGTTATCAGTGTGGCCAGAGATCCGCACAATGCCCGGAACATCTTTGACTAGCTCTGCAATTTGGCGAACTAGAGGACGGAATTTCGGTTGCAAGAATGCCGAACCTTCTGGGAACGCCCCCTTCTCTCGAATCCGAATCACAATTTGTTGACCAAGGTTTTCGACTTCAATCGCCCCTTGTTCGATTTCACGTTCCAGCGCTTTTTTGATGGCTTCCATGACGGTTTCCATCTCTTCAGACATCGCCTCAGATTGTTGCTGAGTCTGATCCGATTCGGAATTCTGATTGTTCTTGGTCGATGTTTCGGGCGATTGGCCTCCCGTCATCTTACCTTGATCGCGTTGAGTTCCGCCTGCTCTATCCGATTCCCCTTCATGGAATTCAAGCGTCTGCTGCGTAATGTCTATGGTTTGCTGCATGATGACATCGATAGGCGTTGGCTCTGGCCGACCAGGCCTAAATTCTTGCGCAATAATGCTGGTCCCTTTAGGGATATCTTTCACTTCTAAACGGTTTTGTACACCAAAGGCAAACTTCATTGAACCTGCAATTTGTTTGAACTTCAGCACGTCCATTTCTGAAAACGAAAGCAGAAGTACGAAGAAGCACATCAGCAGTGACATCAGGTCCGCAAATGTTCCCATCCATAATGGAAGGCCGGGTGGCGGACATTTGCATTCGTTATCATCATCCATTGTGCTTCCTTACTCGTTATCTACATCAAGCGCACGTTTACCTTCATTGAGGTAATTCTTCAGATAACTATCAATAACACGAGGGTTTTGACCATCTTGAATCGCGAGCACCCCATCCATGATCAAACGACGGTTAAGTTTTTCTTGCTCACGACGAAGTGAAAGTTTGTCTGCGATTGGGAAGAAAACCATGTTGGAAAGAATCGCACCATAGAGCGTTGTAAGAAGTGCAACTGCCATCGCAGGACCAATGGCCTTGGGGTCATCCATGTTTGATAGCATCGCAACCAGACCCACCAGAGTACCAATCATCCCCATGGCTGGCGCTACGTCACCAAACGCTCGAAATACACCAGCACCTTGCTCGTGACGCTCATCAGTTAACGCGATATCTTTTTGCAATGCCGCACGGACGACATCGGCATCATGACCATCCACTAATAAGTCGATGCCTTTTTGCATGAAGCTGTTAGTGATTTCCATCTCTTCTAGAGCTAAGAAACCGCCTTTACGTGCCGCATCAGCCATTTCAACCACTTTCGCTATCAAATCCTCTGGCTCATCGGCTTTAAACATGAATGCTTTACCAGCGATTTTCGTGGCACCAAAGAATTGCCCCATGGTAAATTTCATTAACACAACGAAAGTTGAGCCGCCCACAACGATCAAAATCGACGTCACGTCGATGAACATCATGATGCTTCCGCCTAAAATCATTGCCATGATCACGAAAGCAAAGCCGCCAATGAGTCCTATCAGCGTTGCTAAATCCACAAAGCACTCCTCATGCTATCTTTAAAGCTTCTACCAAATTATATCGGCAACATGCTCAGATCTTTAATGTTTTATTGGTATCACACTCACACAAATTAGGCTTAGCCTGCTTATTTGTCATACTAGACTATAAATACGCCGCTGTTGATGACCTTTTTCCTTTTGTGGACATGCATGTGTAAAATCTATTTTTCTGACAATTTTACTCGGTTAAATTTGACCATCATTACCTGCTAAGGTAACTTTCGTGCATCTTTCGAAACGTAGATAAGTTATGGCGAGCAAAAAACCTGAAAATATGACTTTTGAAGCCACAATTGACGAGTTGGACACACTGGTTGATCAGCTTGAAAATGGTGACCTGTCTTTAGACGACGCTTTGAAAAAATTCGAACGTGGTATTGCTCTAGCCCGAGCTGGTCAAACCAAACTGAGTGATGCCGAGCAGCGTGTCAGTATCTTGTTGCAAGATAACGATGATGCTCCATTGAGTGAATTTGATTCTCAGTCTGAATAACCGTACCAAAGAAGATCGCTTTATGCTTGAGGCTCTACCCTCTTACCAACAAAGAAATAATCAGCAGCTAGAAAACTGGCTGACTCAACTTCCACATCAGAACCAAGCCTTAATTGAGGCAATGCGTTATGGCCTTTTATTGGGAGGCAAACGCGCACGTCCTTTCTTAGTCTATATTACTGGCGAAATGCTCGGTATTGAGCTTTCAGATCTCGATACGCCAGCATCTGCTGTCGAATGCATTCATGCCTATTCGCTGATCCATGATGACTTACCTGCAATGGACGATGATGCGCTGCGCAGAGGTCAGCCGACATGCCACATAAAATTTGATGAAGCAACGGCGATTCTGACAGGCGACGCGCTGCAAACACTGGCATTTACCATTTTGGCCGAAGGCCAACTTGCGCCACAAGCTGAAACCAACCGAATTAGTATGGTGCAGGTCTTAGCTGAGGCATCTGGCGCACAAGGTATGTGTATGGGTCAAGCATTGGATTTAGCGGCAGAAAATAAAGCGATATCGATAGCTGAGTTAGAAGAGATCCACAGAAACAAAACAGGTGCATTAATTAAATGTGCCATTCGCCTTGGCGCATTGGCCGCTGGCGAAAAAGGCAAAGCCATATTGCCGCAACTGGATCAATTTGCGGATGCAATTGGTCTGGCGTTTCAGGTTCAAGACGACATTTTAGATATCATTAGTGACACCGAGACCTTAGGCAAGCCTCAAGGTTCCGATCAAGAATTGAATAAAAGCACCTACCCAGCTTTACTTGGCTTGGAAGGCGCAGTAAACAAAGCTCATACTCTGTTGCAAGAGGCACTTCAAGCGTTAGAAGCAATCCCATACAATACAGAGTTACTCGAAGAGTTCGCCCGATACGTCATCGAGCGCAAGAACTAAACTAAAAGCGCGCAACTATATGACTCTTAATATTTCAAAGTATCCAACACTGGCACTGGCAAATACACCTGATGAGCTACGCAGCTTACCCAAAGAGACGCTGCCGGAGCTGTGTGAGGAACTACGCACATACTTATTAAATTCAGTTAGCCAGTCTAGTGGTCACCTAGCATCTGGCTTGGGCACGGTTGAGCTGACGGTAGCACTTCACTATGTCTACAACACCCCTTTTGATCAGTTAATTTGGGATGTGGGCCACCAAGCATACCCACATAAGATCTTAACTGGCCGTCGCGAACAAATGCCAACCATTCGCCAAAAAAATGGGCTGCACCCTTTCCCGTGGAGAGAAGAAAGTGAATACGACACCTTATCTGTCGGTCACTCATCCACTTCAATTAGTGCGGCTTTAGGAATGGCAATCAGTGCAGACAAAGAAGGCCAAAATCGTAAAGTAGTAAGTGTTATTGGCGATGGTGCCATCACTGCTGGTATGGCTTTTGAAGCAATGAACCACGCAGGGGATATTCATCCTGACATGCTAGTGGTTCTAAATGACAACGAAATGTCGATTTCAGAAAATGTTGGCGCGCTCAATAACCACTTAGCACAAGTATTGTCAGGCAGTTTGTACACCTCCATTCGTGAAGGTGGGAAAAAGGTCCTTTCTGGTATCCCTCCAATTAAAGAGCTGGTGCGTCGTACTGAAGAGCATTTAAAAGGTATGGTAGTTCCAGGCACTCTTTTCGAAGAGCTTGGTTTTAACTACATTGGCCCAGTGGATGGTCATGATGTCATTGAACTGGTCAAAACACTCCGCAATATGCGTGAGTTAAAAGGCCCGCAGTTCTTACACATTATGACCAAAAAAGGTAAAGGCTACGCACCTGCCGAGAAAGACCCTATTGGTTATCACGGTGTACCTAAATTTGACCCTAGCCATAACTCACTGCCTAAGAGTAACGGTGGCAAGCCATCTTTCTCGAAGATTTTTGGTGATTTCCTCTGTGATATGGCGGCCCAAGACCCCAAGCTTATGGCCATAACACCTGCAATGCGTGAAGGCTCTGGCATGGTTCGATTCTCGAAAGAGTATCCGAATCAGTACTTCGATGTGGCGATTGCAGAGCAGCACGCTGTAACATTAGCAACAGGTATGGCTATTGCGGGTGATAGCCCAATTGTTGCCATCTATTCAACCTTCCTACAGCGTGGCTACGATCAGTTGATTCATGACGTTGCTATCATGGACTTGCCAGTAATGTTTGCGATTGATCGAGCAGGTTTAGTCGGCGCCGATGGTCAAACCCACCAAGGGGCTTTCGACCTTAGCTTTATGCGCTGTATTCCTAATATGGTGATCATGGCGCCAAGTGACGAAAATGAGTGTCGTCAAATGCTCTATACAGGTCATAAGCATACCGGGCCTTCTGCTGTTCGTTACCCTCGCGGTACAGGCCGGGGCACTGAGATCGAAAAAGAATTTACTGCACTTGAAATCGGTAAAGGTCGCCTCGTTCGTCACGGAGAGAAAGTCGCAATTCTAAGTTTCGGCACGTTCTTAGACAACGCACTTAAAGCGGCAGAAGCGTTGAATGCAACAGTTGCAGATATGCGTTTTGTCAAACCACTTGATGAAGCATTAATTAAGCAGTTGGCCAATGAGCATGATGTTCTCATCACTCTTGAAGAAAATGCCATCGCTGGCGGCGCCGGTGCTGGCGTGATTGAGTTCATGATGAAAGAAAAACTATTGAAACCAGTTTTGAACCTTGGTTTACCCGATGAGTTCATCGCTCAAGGTACTCAAGAAGAACTTCATGAAGAACTAGGATTGGATGCTAAGGGAATTGAACAATCAATTCGCAGCTACCTTGAAAAATGATGATTTATCATTGTAAAAAAGCCCTCTGATGAGGGCTTTTTTATTGCGGTAAAATCCAGTTAAACTCAGAACACAGTTTTTTCCAAGTATCATCAACTCCCGCTTTAATCACCACTGTTTGCTGAGTAAACGGATGAATAAACACCAACTTCGATGCATGCAACAACAAGCGATGAGAGTCATAAACCTCTCGAAATAGCTTATTGTGTTTTCCATCACCATGCGTCGTGTCACCAACGATTGGATGACGTAAGTGCGCCATATGACGTCTCAGCTGATGCTTTCGTCCTGTCAGAGGCTTTAACTCCATCAAACAATATCGTGTGGTTGGAAACTTTCCTGTCGAATAGGGGATTTCTACCTGAGCGAGAGGACAATAATCAGTAATCGCATCTTGGGCCTCTTTCTCCTGACTTGCATGTTTATCCGCTATCTTATCTAACTCAATTTTTAGCGGGTAATCTAAGCGTCCTTCTCCAACAATCCATCCGCGTACAATCGCATGATAGGTCTTTTCCATTTCATGATTCGCAAACATCGGCATCACTTGTGATGCAACTTCACTCGAAAGCGCAAACATCAACACTCCGGAAGTTGGTCTATCTAAACGGTGTAGTGGAAAAACATGCTGACCAATCTGATCACGCAGTGTCTGCATCACAAATTGGGTTTCATGCTTATCTAACCAACTTCGGTGAACTAACATTCCAGCAGGCTTATTGACGGCGACAAAGTATTCATCTTGATAGACAATTTCTAACATCAAGCACATGCCTCTTCAATTTGTCGAATAATCACAATCAATGACTCTAGGTGTGTTTCATCTTTCCAGCTTTCTTCAAAATAAGGCGACGTTCTAAAACCAGCAGGGAGTTTCTCTCGGTGAAGCAATATCGACTCCATCTTGGGAATAAATATCCACTGCAGCCACTCATGAGGTGCTAATACATCAATAGCAAAAGGTTCAGTGCTTTCAAGCGCACCTTGAACAGGGGAAGTCTCCTGCCAAAGATCTAACTGCATCATAGAGACTTGCAGTTGCTTGAGTAGCATTAATATTTGTTGTTCTTTCTTCATTATCTTCTTCAAGACCTTGAAAATCAGCAATAGAGTACCATTTATAAGGGAAAGAAAGTTAGGACAATTCTTCCATGGAAACGATTCATACTCTTACTCAGCTATTGATCAATAGTCACTGCCAGTACCAGATTTTCGATCTAGGACGACGCATCAGTCCTATCGACAGCCATGTCTTTGAAAAGGTTGAGCAAGGCCAACAACCCTACCCTTATCCAATGCAGCGTAAAGCGCATCTAGCCATTGCATACTGGAATGAACATAACCAACCGTGGATATGGTTTCTTAAATTTGAACTGGATGAAAGAGGGTTGTTAAAGCAGTCCGATGTGGGTAATTTCATCAAATTTGTTGTTGAAGCGATGGGAAGTCGCTTACAAGATAATATGTCCGAAGAGCAACAGCAAAAACTCGCAAATAACCCATATACGTTTAAACCTGCCGAAGACAAGATGGCGGTATTTCATAGTCAGGTACGCGCTCTCTTAGCTCTACCCTGCAGCCAATACTACGAACATGCACAGCACTACTTTTCTGGTGGTTTAGGGTGGGAGAAGTGGCAAACAGTCGGATTGCAAGGTGTCACCGACATGTGTGCACGCCTAGGACAAGAGCAAAACGGTGTAAACCTTCGTAAAGCACTGCCTCATTTACCAGCTGAGCCTCTCTATGCATTGCTTGGGGCTTTAGAACATACTCCGCTGCCGGAAAAGCTCGCCATACGCATCGCTGAGATGGCACAGCAGCAAATATCCAGCTCAGACCCTGATCTTTTTTTACTTGGAGCATTAGTCCGCGCTTTATCGGGTGCTGATAGGAGCTTAGCTCAGCCAATTCTAGAGCAGGTACTCGCCTCCCCTCGGTTAAGCCATCAAGAAGTGCTGATAGGTATCGCAGGAAGAAGCTGGCATTTACTGGCAGACAGCGCTCTTGCTGAGACATTCTTGTTACGCTTAGCACAAACAGGAAATCAGCCATTATTTAATCAGCTATTTGCCGACTTAGTGATGTTGCCTCAGTTACGGTTAGTATTGCTACCCTTGCTACATAGCAGTCCATCACCAGAGCTTTCCCAAGCTCTAATTAAACTCCAGCAAGCAACTAAGGGGTAAACAATGATGACTGATTTATTTGCTATATTAGCGCTATCGATGGTTTGTTTTATGTTTTGGCAGCAACGGCGTCAGGCTGAAATTGCGAAAAACATTGTAAACCGCAAATGTGAACAGCTTGAACTGCAAATGATCAGTATCGCTCTCAAAGCCCATAAAATAAAAACGCCAGACGGGATCTGGCGTTGGCATACAGTATATCAATTTGAGTTTTCTTCGCTTGGAGACGATTGCTACGTCGGAGAGCTCACTATGTATGGTTTTCAAGCTGGCAATTTTCACCTGCCTCCACATCGGATGTGAAAACAAACTCAAAAAAAGGCCCAAATGTGTCTTCATGCTCACCAACCAAAACAAAGCCCAGTTTATTAAGGATTGAGAGCGACGCAGTATGATGAGTATTTGCAGTCGCTTTGACTGTTTCTAAGTTCAGTTCCCAACATGCTCTTGAAAAGAAAGCTTTTACAGCCTCAGTACCAAGCCCTTTTCCCCAATAGGTTTTGTCAAAGAGATACCCAAGCTCTGGCGCACTGTCTATTTCTGATATAAACACATGCCCCATATATTCACGAGTTTGAATATCTAGCACTGCCATCGCGTAAATACTTGGGTCATTAAGAATACGCTGAAACAGTTGTTTTGCGCTGGCGACGGTATGAGGTCCATTCATTTCCGCACGATTTTTCGCGCAGCAGTTAAGCATCAAAAAATCTGATTGTAGTGACTCACTATAAGGCACTAAAAGCGTTCTTCGAGTTACAATCGTCATCACCATACCCTTGGTTTTGTAAATCAAATCGACTGACTAAGTGAAGGTCGAAACGTTAAACCAACTCACTGTTGTATATATTGATCTGAGTATGAGTTTATTTATGTAATTGTAATTATTCTCATAACCCAACAAGTCTTGGGTAAAGAAAAGCCCCAACATAGAAGTATGGGGCTAGTAGCTTATCACATAGCATCCTGCTAATTTTACTCCATATATTCCTTACTACATTACAGTGATCTGTATATGTCTACGCCATCCCAAGCGGTGTCCCTCGCCCTCTAGCATTAACACCTTTTGCTGTATAGAGCACTACCTATTCCTTTAAAATAGTGGCGAAATATTGTCCTTTACTTCTTCCTAATAAAAATCAACACGGTTTCCTGCCGTGGCTACACTATCCTTTGCCTGTCCTTCCATGTCAGCTTCCAACCAACAGGTTCTACTGTACCAATATTGCTTTTCCCAACAATATCCTTCCACTTATATCAATAGAGAAAATCATAACCAAAGAACAAAAAAACACCAAAAGATCAACAAGTTAGGACAGATTAAATATAAAAACTCTTTCGTTTAAAAGACTCTTCTCACATTCAAGTAAGCGATCTCTCACAAAGCATCAGGCTATTGGGCTACTCGTGTTTTAATAACATTATGCAAACCAACTCACTAAGCAGGCATTTCTTCTCGATAGAAAGGTTATAATATGGTTGTATCACCGATTTGACACAGGAATAGAGGATGTTAACTAAAGATGTAACCGAAGAATTGCATGGGATAATGCAGCAACTACAAAATCAGGGAAAAGAACCGACTGTAGCTTTGGTCAAAGCAAGATTAAGTAGCAATGTGCCTATTCCAGCCCTTATTACGGCGATCAAAACATGGAAAAGTGCTAATCGAGTACCTAAAGTCGAAATTGCTGTAGCTGAATCAAATGAAAACAACAGAATCGAAGAACTTGAAAAGAAAGTCGCGGATCTGACATCGAGGTTGATTGCATTAGAAAACAAACTGGATAAATAAACTATATGTGATCAATTAAAAAAGGCTTGGTAAACCAAGCCTTTCCTTTTCCAAATTGGTTCAATTACCAGCCCGTGATTTCGCGTAAACCTTTACCGATGTCAGCTAGAGACTTCACAGTCTTAACGCCTGCCGCTTCTAGAGCTGCAAACTTGTCTTCCGCAGTACCTTTACCACCAGAGATGATTGCACCTGCGTGACCCATACGCTTACCCGGAGGAGCTGTTACACCTGCAATGTAAGAAACCACTGGCTTAGTGACATTCTCTTTAATGAACGCAGCAGCTTCTTCTTCTGCAGTACCACCAATTTCACCAATCATTACAATTGCTTCAGTTTCAGGATCTTCTTGGAACAGCTTCAGGATGTCGATAAAGTTTGAACCTGGGATTGGGTCACCACCGATACCTACACAAGTAGACTGACCAAAACCTTCGTCTGTAGTCTGCTTAACTGCTTCGTAAGTTAGTGTACCGCTGCGAGATACGATACCCACTTTACCTTTCTTGTGGATATGACCAGGCATGATACCAATCTTACACTCATCTGGAGTGATTAGACCCGGACAGTTAGGACCAATCATGCGGACGCCCGTTTCTTCCAGCTTCACTTTCACGTCGATCATATCGGTTGTAGGGATACCTTCAGTGATGGTCACGATTAGCTCGATACCCGCATCAATTGCTTCTAGGATTGCATCTTTACAGAAAGGTGCTGGTACGTAGATAACGGTTGCTGTTGCGCCAGTTGCTTCTACAGCTTCACGTACTGTGTTGAATACAGGTAGACCTAGGTGAGTTTGACCACCTTTACCCGGAGAAACACCACCAACCATTTGCGTACCGTATGCGATAGCTTGCTCAGAGTGGAAAGTACCTTGACCACCAGTGAAACCCTGACAGATTACTTTGGTGTCTTTATTAATTAGTACAGACATTATTTGCCCTCCGCAGCAGCAACAACTTTCTTAGCTGCGTCAGTTAGCGACTCAGCTGCAATGATATCAACATCAGAATTAGCAAGAACTTCGCGACCTAGGTCTGCGTTAGTACCTTCTAGACGAACAACTACTGGTACGCTTACGCCTACCTCTTTAACTGCACCGATAATACCTTCAGCGATCATGTCACAGCGCACGATACCGCCGAAGATGTTTACTAGTACTGCTTTTACATTGTCGTCAGATAGGATGATCTTGAATGCTTCTGCTACACGCTCTTTCGTTGCGCCGCCACCTACGTCCAGGAAGTTAGCTGGCTTGCCACCGTGTAGGTTTACGATATCCATCGTACCCATTGCCAGACCTGCACCGTTAACCATACAGCCAACGTTACCGTCTAGTGCTACGTAGTTCAGTTCCCACTGAGCTGCGTGAGCTTCACGCTCATCTTCTTGCGAAGGATCGTGCATTTCACGTAGCTTAGGCTGACGGTACATCGCGTTAGAGTCGATGTTGATCTTACCGTCAAGACAAAGCAGGTTGCCTTCGCCAGTGATTACAAGAGGGTTGATCTCTAGTAGAGCCAGGTCGTACTGAGAGAACATGTTGCCAAGACCCATGAAGATCTTAACAAATTGTTTGATTTGGTCGCCTTCAAGGCCTAGCTTGAATGCTAGCTCACGGCCTTGGTAAGCTTGAGGGCCTACTAGTGGATCGATAGCTGCTTTGTGAATCAACTCTGGAGTCTCTTCTGCAACTTTCTCGATTTCAACACCACCTTCAGTAGATGCCATGAATACAACTTTACGAGTTGCACGGTCAACAACTGCGCCTAGGTAAAGTTCGTTAGCAATGTTCGATGCTTCTTCAACCAGGATTTTAGTTACAGGCTGACCATTTGTGTCTGTTTGGTAAGTTACCAGGTTTTTACCTAGCCACTTTTGTGCAAACTCTTTAACGCCATCTTTAGTATCGTGTAGCTCTACGCCACCCGCTTTACCACGTCCACCCGCATGGACCTGACATTTCACTACTTTCTTTTGAGTGCTGATACGACCAGCCGCTTCAAAGGCTTCTTGAGGCGTATCGCATGCGTAGCCTTCCGGCACTGGCAAACCGAATTCTGCAAACAGCTGTTTGGCTTGATATTCATGCAAATTCATTTTGATATTCCGTTTGTTATTCCCTTAAGGGATTTATTATTTCCATAACACCGCTTTTACGATGCGTCTGTAGGGTCTTCTCAAGTAAGCCATATATTCAGAGTGCCTATACGGCTCAAATGAAGGCCAGACGCTGAGCAAGTCTAGCCTTAGGTGCAAAAAACGTCGAGCAATCAGAGATAACTCGACGTTTTAGCGATATTAAACGTCTAATAGCAGACGCGCTGGATCTTCCAGTAGCTCCTTAATGGTGACAAGGAATCCTACTGACTCACGACCATCAATCAAACGGTGGTCATAAGAGAGTGCTAGGTACATCATTGGCAAAATTTCTACTTTGCCATCAACTGCCATTGGACGCTCTTGGATTTTGTGCATACCCAAGATTGCCGATTGTGGTGGGTTGATGATTGGCGTCGACATCAATGAGCCAAATACCCCGCCATTTGTGATAGTGAAATTACCACCCATCAGTTCATCAACGGTTAGCTTACCGTCACGGCCTTTAATAGCTAACTCTTTAATGCCTTTTTCGATGTCAGCAAAACCTAGTGTGTCACAATCTTTTAGAACTGGAGTGACCAGACCACGTGGCGTAGAAACCGCCATACTGATATCGAAGTAATTGTGGTAAACAATGTCATCACCATCGATAGATGCGTTCACTTCTGGGTAACGTTTCAGCGCTTCTGTTACTGCTTTTACGTAGAAAGACATGAAACCAAGACGAGTACCGTGACGCTCTTCGAACTGATCTTTATATTGCTTACGAAGATCCATGATTGGTTTCATATTCACTTCGTTAAACGTTGTTAGCATCGCCGTATTGTTCTTAGCTTCTAGAAGACGGTTTGCCACTGTCTTACGTAGACGCGTCATTGGTACACGTTTTTGGCTACGGGCTGCTGCTGGCGCTTCAACCACTGCAGAGGCTTCTGCTTTCGGTGCAGCCTTCGCGTTAGCTAGGTGAGCGTCAATGTCTTCTCGAGTAATACGACCACCAACACCTGTACCTTTCACTTGGGATGCTTCCAAGCTATGTTCAGCAAGCAGTCGACGAACGGCAGGGCTAAGTGCATCGTTGCTTTCTTCAGTAAGCGCAGCTTTATGACGCTTATCTGGAGACGCTTCTGTTTCTTCCGTAGTATCTGTCGTAGGCTCACCAGCGACAGCACCAGGCTTAAGCTTAGCGATTAATTGTTTAGAAAGTACAGTTGCACCTTCTTCTTCTATAATGGCTTCTAAAACACCGGCTTCAGGAGCTGGCACTTCAAGCACTACTTTATCAGTTTCAATATCAACCAGAACTTCATCACGCTCAACGGCGTCGCCTGGTTGTTTGTGCCATGTTGCAACAGTTGCGTCGGCCACTGATTCAGGTAAATCTGGAACCAGAATTTCAATAGTCATATCTGTTTCTTCCTTTTACTTCTAGTTCTTAATCCGAAGTTTTTGCATTCACGTTTAAAGCGTCTTCAACTAACGCTTTTTGCTGTTTCAAGTGTACTGACATATAACCAACCGCAGGGGACGCTGAAGCAGGTCGTCCTGCATATTTAAGGTCAGCTCCTGTAGGAATCGCAGCACGGAAATTATGTTGACTACAGTACCAAGCTCCTTGGTTCTGAGGCTCTTCCTGACACCATACAAAATCGACAACATTTTTGTACTCGGCGATCGAGGCTTGTACTTCCTCAAGTGGGAATGGATACAGTTGCTCGATACGTACAATAGCAACATCGTCTTGCTCATTATTTCGGCGCTGTTCAAGTAGATCGAAGTAGACCTTGCCAGAACAAAAAACAACACGTTTCACTTTTTCTGGAGCAATATTGTCAATTTCACCAATAGCAGGCTGGAACGTACCATTAGCGAGCTCTTCGATCGAAGACGTACACAACGGATGACGAAGCAATGATTTAGGAGACATTACAATCAAAGGACGTCGCATTGGACGAACGACCTGACGACGCAGCATGTGGTAAACCTGAGCAGGTGTTGATGGCACAACAACTTGCATGTTTTGCTCAGCACATAACTGTAGGTATCGTTCAAGACGAGCGGATGAGTGCTCTGGCCCCTGACCTTCATAACCATGAGGCAGTAACATCGTCAGACCACATAAACGCGCCCACTTTTGCTCACCTGATGAGATAAATTGGTCAATAACAACTTGGGCACCGTTAGCGAAATCACCAAACTGCGCTTCCCATAGCGTTAAACCACTTGGCTCTGCCGTCGCATAGCCGTATTCAAATGCAAGTACGGCTTCCTCAGACAATACCGAGTCAAACACTTGGAATGGCCCTTGTTTGTCATGAATATTCGCTAGTGGAATAAATGTGCTGGCATCTGTTTGGTTATGCAGAACTGAGTGACGATGGAAGAATGTGCCACGTCCTGAGTCTTGCCCAGAAATTCGAATACGCTTCCCATCATCAACCAATGTTGCATAAGCAAGCGTTTCAGCCATACCCCAATCGATCTGCTTCTCACCATTCATCATAGATAAACGATCGTTGTACAGCTTATTCACTCGACTTTGAAGCTTATGACTTTCAGGGAACTGACATACCTTATTGCCTAACTCTTTCAAGCGTTCAGCATCAACTTGACTGTCCCAATCGATGTTCCAATCGTGTCCAAGATAAGGTGACCAATCAACAGAGTGCAATGCCATCGGACGCCATTCCTTAACAACGACTTCACCATGATCTAATGCATCACGGTATTCATTAACTAACTGGGTTGCCGTTTCAATATCGAACTCACCACGGTCGATCAATACATCTGCATACAGTTTGCGAGGCGTTGGGTGCTTTTTGATTTTCTGGTACATCAAAGGCTGAGTTGCATTTGGCTCATCTGCTTCGTTATGACCATGGCGGCGATAACAAACTAGATCAATCACAACATCACGCTTAAAAGTATTGCGATAATCCAGAGCCAGGCGGGCAACAAAAGCAACTGCTTCAGGATCATCAGCATTCACGTGGAATATAGGTGCCTGTACCATTTTAGCGATATCAGTACAGTACATGGTTGAACGCGTATCACGAGGATTAGATGTCGTGAAACCAACTTGGTTATTCACCACGATTCGAACTGTACCACCGACACAGAAACCGCGAGCCTGAGACATGTTGAATGTTTCTTGAACTACACCTTGACCCGCAATGGCAGAGTCACCGTGGATAGTGATAGGAAGAACAGCATCACCATTCTTATCATTCAAGCGGTCTTGACGAGCACGCACTGAACCAATAACCACTGGATTAACAATTTCAAGGTGGGATGGGTTGAAGGCTAGCGCTAAATGTACATCGCCACCTGGCGTTGCAAAATCAGCAGAAAAACCTTGGTGATATTTAACGTCACCCGTTCCCCATGTTTCATCATGCTTACCAGCAAACTCGTCGAACAGGTCTTGAGGCTTTTTACCAAGAACGTTGACCAGCATGTTCAAACGTCCGCGGTGAGCCATACCAACCACAACTTCACGCATCCCTTGACCACCAGCATGACGAATAATCTCTTTCGTCATTGGGATCAAGGCATCACCACCTTCTAACGAGAAACGTTTAGCCCCAGGGAATTTAGCCCCTAAATAACGCTCAAGGCCTTCAGCAGCTGTAAGCTCTTCTAAGAATGCACGCTTTTCTTCGTCATTAAATGATGGCTGACCTACCACTGATTCTAAACGCTGTTGAATCCAACGCTTTTGCTCAGTGTTTGTCATGTGCATATACTCAGCACCGATAGAACCACAGTAAGTTTTCTTCAGTGCATCGTAGAGATCTTTAAGCACCATGGTCTCTTGACCAATAGCAAAAGAACCTACGTTAAACGTTTCTTGGAAGTCGTCTTCGGTAAGAGTATGGAAGGAAGGATCAAGATCTTGAACCGCATCTCTTTTCCATAGACCTAGAGGGTCTAGGTTTGCAGCTTGATGCCCACGAAAACGATAAGCATTGATAAGCTGTAGAACTTTTACTTGTTTAGCATCGACATCAGGATCACTAACTTGGACATTGTAATGCTTTGTTTCTTGAGCGAGTCGTCGGAAGTAATCACGGACACGTGAATGTGGCTGTTCCACCACCTCAGAGGCTTGCACAGGCAAACCATCAAATACACGTCTCCACTCCTCACTTACCTGATCGGGGTCACTTAGATACAGTTCGTAGAGTTCTTCTACGTAGGTTGCATTGGCGCCAGCCAAGTGTGAAGACTCGAGCCATGCCTTCATCACGCCGTTGTGCATATTTTCCCTTAACCAGTAGTTTTCACGTTTGCGTCGGTCTACGCCGAGCTATAAAGAGCCGACCCTCTGGATCGGCAATTTGTTTTATTAAATTAAATCGAACGATTAACCAGCATACTCTTAATATGACCAATAGCTTTCGTCGGATTTAGTCCCTTAGGACAAACACTTACACAATTCATGATGCTATGGCAACGAAAAACGCTAAATGCATCGTCTAAATCTGACAAACGTTCATCCGTAGCCGTATCTCGACTATCAATTAGCCATCGGTAAGCAGCTAGTAAGCCCGCAGGCCCAATAAACTTATCAGGATTCCACCAGAATGAAGGACACGATGTGGTGCAGCACGCACACATGATACATTCGTATAAACCATCTAAATGGGCACGCTCATCTGGCGTCTGCAGGTTTTCTCGCGATGGTGGCAATTTGTCATCATCGATTAGGAACGGTTTTACTTTCGCGTAATTATCGTAAAACTGAGTCATATCAACGATGAGGTCACGTACCACAGGTAAACCTGGTAATGGGCGAATGACAATCTTATCACCCTGCAGTGCAGATAGCGGTGTGATACACGCTAGGCCGTTTTTACCATTCATATTTAGACCGTCAGAACCACATACGCCTTCACGACAGGAACGACGGAACGCGATGCTCGGATCTTGCTCTTTTAGTAGAATCAGCGCATCCAGAACCATCATGTCTGAGCCTTCTTCCACGTCAAGAATGTAATCCTTCATGTAAGGTTTAGTATCCACATCCGGATTGTAGCGATATAAAGAGAAGTTCAATTTCATGGTCATATCCTCCCTTTAGTAAGTACGTACTTTCGGCGGGAAAGCTTCACGATGCACTGGCGTCATGTTTACATCACGCTTCGTCATCGCTTCCGTTTCCGGATTGTAGATAGAGTGGCATAGCCAGTTTTCATCATCACGCTCTGGGAAGTCGAAGCGAGCATGTGCACCACGGCTTTCAGTACGGTAGTTAGCCGCCACTGCTGTTGAGAACGCAGTTTCCATCAAGTTATCTAACTCTAGACATTCAATGCGTTGCGTGTTGAATTCAGAAGACTTATCAGCAAGGTGTGCATCCTGTAGACGCTCACGAATCACTTTTAGCTCTTCTAGACCTGTTGCCATTGCATCGCCTTCACGGAACACCGAGAAACTATTTTGCATGCAAGATTGCAGATCTTTACGGATTTGAACTGGGTCTTCACCACCAGTGCTGTTTTCCCAACGCATAGTACGCGCTAGAGATGCTTCAATATCAGATTCTGTCGCAGGGCGAGCTTCAGCTTGTGCAGCCAATGTTTCGCCAAGGTGTAAACCTGTCGCGCGACCGAATACCACAAGGTCAAGCAGTGAGTTACCACCCAGTCGGTTTGCACCGTGTACTGATACTGAAGCGATTTCACCACATGCGTATAAACCTTGAACTTCAACGTCATTGCCGTCAGCAGTCTGCTTGATTGCCTGACCTGAAACTTGTGTTGGAACACCGCCCATCATGTAGTGACAGGTTGGGATTACTGGAATTGGCTCTTTCACTGGATCCACATGCGCGAATGTACGTGAAAGCTCACAGATACCTGGTAGACGAGATTCAAGAACGTCTTTACCTAGATGATCCAGTTTCAGCTTGATGTGCGGACCCCAAGGACCGTCACAACCACGACCTTCACGGATTTCAATCATCATTGAACGCGCGACTACGTCACGCCCCGCAAGATCTTTCGCGTTTGGTGCATAACGTTCCATGAAGCGCTCGCCGTCTTTATTTAGAAGGTAACCACCTTCACCACGACAACCTTCTGTAACAAGAACACCTGCGCCAGCGATACCCGTTGGATGGAACTGCCACATTTCCATGTCTTGCATTGGAACGCCAGCACGAAGTGCCATACCAACACCATCACCAGTATTGATGTGCGCGTTCGTTGTTGACGCGTAGATACGACCTGCACCACCTGTTGCTAGAATGGTTGCTTTTGATTTGAAGTAACAAATCTCGCCCGTTTCCATACAGATCGCAGTACAACCCATGATCGCGCCATCTTGGTTTTTCACCAAATCTAGTGCGTACCATTCAGAAAAAATGGTTGTTTTGTGTTTTACGTTTTGTTGGTAAAGCGTATGAAGAAGTGCGTGACCTGTACGGTCTGCCGCAGCTGCTGTACGAGCCGCTTGCTCACCACCAAACTCTTTTGACTGACCACCAAACGGACGTTGGTAAATTGTACCGTTATCAAAGCGAGAGAATGGAAGCCCCATTTTCTCGAGTTCGATAACAGACTCAGGACCGTTTTTACACATGTACTCGATTGCATTTTGATCACCAATGTAGTCCGAACCTTTTACGGTGTCGTACATGTGCCATTGCCAATTGTCCTGATGCGAGTTACCAAGCGCAACGGTGATACCCCCCTGCGCAGAAACAGTATGAGAACGAGTTGGAAAAACTTTAGATAGCAAAGCACAAGATAAGCCTTGCTCTGATATTTGTAGTGCAGCGCGCATACCTGCACCACCAGCGCCGATAACCACGGCATCAAATTCACGAACTGGAATAGTCACTTACGCACCCCACAAAATAAACAGACCAGAGAAGAAATAACCCAATAGCACGGCTATCACACTTAATTGAAGTGCACCTCGTAGCTTGGTGCACTTGATGTAATCAGTTAGCACTTGCCACAAGCCAATCCAGGCATGAATTAAAACGGAAGCCAAAGCAAGCATGGTAAATACTTTAGTAAAAGTACCACCAAAGAATTGGGTCCAAGATGCGTAAGAGATATCAGTGAACGCACAGAAGCTCACTAAATAGATAGTGTATAACGTCATAATGATGGCTGTTGCACGGATCAATAGGAAATCATGCACACCATTACGACCAAAAGAGGAAACGTGTTTTACCATACCATAATCCCCGCCAATAACGATAAAACTGCCGTCGCACCAAATGCCACTTTTGCACTCAATGCTCCTGACTCAAGTTCTTCAAAATGACCGAGATCCATTAGCAAGTGGCGAATACCACCCGCAACATGATAGGCCAAAGCAGTTAGTATTCCCCAAAGAATTAGCTTCACAAAAAAACCATCGACAATATCGCTGGCTTCCATGAACCCAACAGGGGATGACAGAGAAATGGACAGCAACCATAACAAAATACCTACCGCTACAAACGTGATTACACCAGATACCCGGTGTAATATTGATGCGATTGCAGTGATAGGAAAGCGAATGGTCTGTAGATCTAGATTTACAGGTCTTGACTTTCTTTCTTTCACGGGCTTGCTCACTCAGCTCCATTGAGCATTTATTGTTATAAACGAAATTTGGCTGCAAACTTACAAAAGTTAACATTTATTTAACAAGAAAACCCTCAAATCGGGCCGGTTAATTGTAAAACACTTGTTAACAAACAAGGAAAGAAACGTCCCCTCACATTTGTTTCAAGCCTTGAATTTATAAGGTTTCCCCCAAAATTTACAGCGTCACTATAAGACTAGCAACATTCTAATACAATTGATGTAACATTTTTTGCTACACAGAACAGATTTTTAACTTTATGCGCATAAAAAATCAAAACAAGTGCACACATCAGCGGAGAAAAATTGACTTTGTTAACGAACCAACGTACAAAAATGGCACATAAACATCCTGGACGGATTAAATAATAAACAAAGGAGATTGTTATGGCAGATAAGAAAGCGACCCTTCATATTGAAGGTAAAGCGCCAATCGAACTGCCGATTATGGACGGGACTATTGGCCCGCAAGTAATCGATGTTCGAAAACTGGGAGCAAATGGATTCTTTACTTTTGACCCTGGTTTTCTTGCCACTGCATCTTGTGAATCTCAAATCACCTACATCGATGGCGCTAAGGGCGTGTTACTGCACCGAGGCTTTCCAATCGATCAGTTAGCAAATAACGCTGACTACTTAGAAGTTTGTTACATTCTTCTTTACGGTGAAGCCCCTACTCGTGAGCAATACGAAAAATTTAAAACGACGGTTACCCGCCACACAATGGTCCATGAGCAAATTGCTAGCTTCTTCCACGGATTCCGCCGTGATGCGCACCCAATGGCTGTAATGTGTGGTGTTGTTGGTGCTCTAGCCGCGTTTTACCATGATTCCCTAGATATCCATAACGATACGCACCGTGAAATCGCTGCTTATCGTTTACTATCAAAGATGCCTACCTTGGCTGCGATGTGTTACAAATACTCTATCGGCCAACCATTCATTTATCCACGTAATGACCTAAGTTACGCAGAAAACTTCCTTCACATGATGTTTGCAAACCCTTGTGAGGAATACGAAGTGAATCCTGTGGTTGCACGTGCTATGGATAAGATTTTCACGCTTCACGCAGACCACGAGCAAAATGCTTCCACTTCAACGGTTCGATTAGCTGGTTCTTCTGGTGCAAACCCATTTGCATGTATTGCTGCTGGTATTGCGTCTCTGTGGGGTCCTGCACACGGTGGTGCAAACGAAGCGTGTCTGAAGATGCTTGAAGAGATCGGCAGTGTAGATAACATTCCTGAGTACGTAGAGCGTGCGAAAGACAAAGATGACCCATTCCGTCTAATGGGCTTTGGGCACCGTGTTTATAAGAACTACGACCCTCGTGCAACAGTAATGCGGGAAGCTTGTCACGAAGTGCTTAAGGAACTTAATATCCAAGATCCACTTTTAGATGTGGCAATGGAGCTTGAGCGAATTGCACTCTCTGATGAATATTTCGTAGAGAAGAAACTATACCCGAATGTTGATTTCTACTCGGGAATCATTTTAAAAGCGATTGGTATTCCTGTCTCTATGTTCACAGTGATCTTTGCTATGTCTCGTACAATTGGATGGATCGCTCACTGGAATGAAATGCATAGCGATCCAGGCAACCGAATTGGCCGCCCTCGCCAGCTTTATACAGGTGAAACACAGCGTGAGTTTTCACCACTTCACGAACGTGAATAAGCAGCTAACAGTATGAAAAAAGGGTTGAGACTCGCATCTCAACCCTTTTTTATTGCGCAAAATCCAACTTGTTTATACTGGATTATCGATATCAATAAATTCAACTTCAAGGCCATGCTCTCTTACTAACCACTCTCCCAAAGCTTTAATACCGTAACGTTCCGTTGCGTGGTGACCAGCTGAAAAGTAATGAATATCCAACTCACGAGCGGTGTAAGTCGTACGTTCTGAGATCTCTCCCGAAATAAACGCATCTAATCCATGCTGAGTAGCTAGCTCAATGAAATCCTGACCTCCGCCAGTGCACCAACCGACTGTCTCTATCATTTTATCCGCATTTTCAGGTGCAATATGTAGGGGTTCACGGTTTAATACTAGATTGATTTTGTTAGCAAACTCAGCACCTGTCATCGCTTGCTTTAAACGACCAAACATAGCAACTGATTGAGGGTGGCCTTCAAGCCCGCCTTCCACTTCAATTTCCAATAAACGTGCAAGTTCTGCGTTATTACCAAGTTCAGGGTGAATATCTAACGGTAAGTGGTACCCGTACAGGTTGATATCATTTTTAATCAAACTACGGATACGCTTTCCTTTCATGCCACGAATTGGCTCAGGTTCACCTTTCCAAAAATAACCGTGATGAACAAGCAATGCATCTGCTTCCAACTCGATAGCTTTATCGATCAGTGCTTGCGAAGCAGTTACACCCGTAATAATACGTTTGATTTCTGATTTACCCTCAACTTGCATACCATTTGGAGCATAGTCTTTGATAAGTTGCGGCGACAGTTTCTCGTTGAGGATCTTTTCCAGCTGTAAATTGTTCATTATTACTTCCAATACTTGTGGCTTGACCAAAGTGTATATCGAACCGTAATCAGGATGCCAGTTGTCACATCCCCAACTTGAATAAATTTCGATACAATAAAAAGGCTTTTATAGTGATAACAAGGATAATAGATGAATTCGCTACAACGTTTCTACCAATGGATTGCAAACACGCCTCCACTATTTAAACTCAAATCTCCTTTTGCCACTGTTGAAGATATTCCCAATCACCCCTTACCAGAAGATGAAAATTATAATGGTAACCCTCGACTTGGTTTTCTATACCAACACCTTTGCACTAAGCTGCTAACTAGCTCGCCTCGATATGAATTGATTGCTGAAGAAATTCAACTCAATGACGCGACTGGACGCACAATTGGTGCTGTCGACTTGATCCTGAAAAACCTGGAAAGCAATCAATACGAACACTGGGAAGTGGCAATTAAGTTCTACTTATTCCATGAAGGCATTTGGTATGGACCGAATGCTCACGATCAGCTACATAAAAAGCTCGATCGCATGCTGACCCACCAACTAAAAATGAGCCAGAGAGATGAATTCCGTCAACAACTGTCTTTGGGGAGCGTGCCGAGCGAACATTTATTGATGCAAGGACGCCTTTACATCAACCCTTTCTCAACGGATCCGTTACCGACAAGCTGCCTGGGTTACGAGTTAGACTCTAACCAAATATCTGGTTATTGGTGCTATCAAAGTCAATGGGATCTAATTACCGAGCCGCTTTACGCCCTTTCGAAACCTCTTTGGGCAATAGGCAATGGCGAGTTCTTGGAACCCATAGATAAGCCATCAAACCGGTTCATTCATGCTCAGACAAAGAGTGGTCAATTTTGGTTTGTTGTACCGGATACTTGGCCGAATTAAAAGCGGAGTACAACGCTCTGTAATCCTAAAAAATGCGCTCTGTTTGGGTTTCCATAAAAAAGGGCCGACACTCGGTCAGCCCTTTTTAAAGCCTTAATCGTTCGAATTACAGACCAGCGGCTGCAAACACTTGATTAACGATTTCTTGTGCTTCTGCTTCGATTTGTTTTAGGTGTTCTTCACCTTTGAAGCTTTCACAGTAAATTTTGTAGATGTCTTCTGTTCCAGATGGACGAGCAGCGAACCAACCATTAGCTGTCGTTACTTTTAGACCACCGATTGCAGCACCGTTACCTGGAGCGTGCGTCAGGCGAGCCGTAATTGCATCGCCGGCCAGTGTTTCAGCCGCAACCATTTCAGCAGACAGCTTCTTCAATACGTCTTTTTGAGGGCCATTCGCTACCGCTTGAATGCGGTTGTACTTAGATTCGCCATGCTTCGCCGCAAGCTCTTCGTAGTACTCTTGTGGGTTCTTGCCTGTAACTGCAGTGATTTCAGCCGCTAGAAGACATAGTAAAATACCATCTTTGTCAGTTGACCAAGGCGTACCATCTTTACGAAGGAAAGATGCACCTGCACTTTCTTCACCGCCGAAGCCAAACTTACCAGTGTAAAGGCCATCAACAAACCATTTGAAACCTACAGGCACTTCACATAGCTCACGACCTAGATCCGCAACAACACGGTCAATCAGTGCACTTGATACAAGCGTTTTACCAACGGCAACCTCTTTGCCCCACACGTCACGATGACGATATAGGTAATCGATACAAACCGCTAAGAAGTGGTTAGGGTTCATTAAACCTTTTGGCGTTACGATGCCGTGACGGTCATAATCCGGGTCATTACCAAATGCTAAATCGTATTCGTCTTTCAGAGCCAATAGACCTGCCATTGCGTAGGGAGAAGAACAGTCCATACGTACAACGCCATCTTTATCTAGAGACATAAATTGGAAAGAAGGATCAATCGCTTCGCTCACCAGTGTCAGGTCTAGGTTGTATGCCTGCCCAATTTGACGCCAGTAGTCGATGCCGCTGCCACCCAATGGATCAACACCAATCTTCAGATTTGCTTTTTGGATAGCTTCCATGTCGATAACGTTTACTAGGTCATCTATGTATGGCTTCACTAAATCCATTTCAACAAATAACTCTGATGCTTTAGCTTCTGCTAGTGGAAGACGCTTAACACCCTGCAAGCCTTCAGCAATTAGCGCATTTGCACGATCTTCGATAGCTTGAGTCAGTTCTGCTTCTGCTGGACCACCGTGAGTTGGGTTGTATTTAATACCGCCGTCTTGAGGTGGGTTGTGTGATGGCGTAATTACAATGCCATCAGCTTTATCATCATGCTTGATGTTATAAGTCAGGATCGCGTGTGAAATACCTGGTGTTGGAGTGTAGCCATTATCTTGTTGAACGATGACCTTTACACCATTTGCAATCAATACTTCAATTACGCTTGAGAATGCAGGCTCAGACAACGCATGCGTATCCTTACCAACAAATAAAGGACCTGTCGTACCTTGCTCTGCACGAACTTCAGCAACCGCTTGAGCAATAGCTAAGATATGATTCTCATTAAATGTTGCTTTATCTGCCGTACCACGATGTCCTGAGGTACCAAACTCTACTTTATGAGCAGGGTTTGAAGGTTCTGGTTGAAGAAGAAAATAATTAGAAACCAAAGCTGGGATGTTATGCAGATCTTGCTGCTGCGCTTTCTGTCCCGCTCTTGGGTGCATAGCCATGTCGACACCTTTCTTAAAATTAAGATTAGAAAAATAAAAAACCTCATAACACTGTTTCTTACCTGTTATGAGGTTTAAATTAGTTCGGCTTAAATGGCATTGATGACCTTTTCGGCGAGGTCAGCAGGCAAACTCATTCGGCCCATCAATTGTTCTACCATCTGTCTTTTTCGACTGGTGTTATTGTTGGTAATAACCCAGAAAGGCGTGTTAGGAATCGACTTCGGCTTGGTCGTATTCCCACTTTCTAGTAACGTCTGCTCATTTTCAGCAAAATAAACGCGCTTACGCCCTTTAACTTGAGTTGCTTCAGCAAAACCGGCTGGATCAATTCGGTATAACGTTGAAAGCACCAACATAAAACGATCAATTGCTTTTTTCAGTCCAGCAAATTCATCTGAAATTAGCATCGAACGCATTTCTTTAACGGCATCAACCGACATTCTTTCCCCAGCATCTTTGCTAACCACAATACCTTGTGGCTCAACATTTTTTACCGGTTCCATAACTTGAACATCACCATCAACGTTCAATAAACGACGCAGAATATCTGAAGCACTCTCTCCGATATGTTGGGTTTGACTTGCGATGTAACGGTATAAATCCTCATCAACCTCAATTGTTTTCATTCGCTTTTCACAATCTCTATGTTTAAACTCATGGGGATTATAGCGAGATCTTTTCTGATACTCTACGATAAACCAGTCACTAATAAGATAAAATGTCGCAGCTTCTCAACTATAAACTTGAAGGTGAGGGTCACACCGTCGTATTGATCCATGGTCTATTTGGCAATCTAGACAATCTAGGGCTTTTAGCGCGTGAATTAAAAAAACGCTTTCAAGTACTTAGCATTGATTTGCGCAATCACGGGCTTTCTTTCCACTCTGACAGTCACACATATCAGCAGCAAGCGGAAGATGTTCTCTCGCTATTGCAACATCTAAACATCCAACAATGTTCTATTATCGGCCACTCTATGGGTGGAAAAGTGGCAATGAAAGTCACTGCCATGGCTCAAAACATGGTCGATAAGTTGGTGGTATTAGATATGGCGCCAGTCGCTTATCACGTTGCAAGACATGATAACGTTATTCAAGGGCTAAAAGCCGTTCAACAAGCCCAACCTGCTCACCGAAAAGAGGCGTTAGAGATCTTAGCTCAACACATCGAAATGGAAGGTGTAAGACAGTTCCTCGGTAAATCCTTATATAAGAACCATGATCATTTTAGTTGGCGTTTCAATGTCGACAGTTTACAAAAGAACTATTGGGATATTCTTGATTGGGAGACAGTTCCACCAGTCAAAGTCCCCACCCTCTTTATTAAAGGTGGAGAGTCTGATTACTTGACTGCTGAACATCAGCCGTTGGTAAAAAAACAATTTGTTAATGCAAAGGCGCATGTGATCTCAAATACTGGTCATTGGCTTCACGCAGAAAAACCAGCAGAAGTACTAAGGGCGATCACAAAGTTTTTCACTTAAGCTTCTAAACGAGTTTTGACGAGAATAAGAAGTATCTACACCACATTCATTAACTTTAGATGTTAACAATGGTATAGTGCGCGCAAGTAAATTGGCATAAAGGGATCCCATGCTTTACGACTATATGAATGTCCTCGAGTCTATTGGACTCGACCTGCTTTTTGCTGCTATTTTTTTCCTCATTGGTATGGCAATAAAAGATGTACTTAAAGCGGGGAACGTTCCGCCATTCGGGCGTCGTATTGTGTGGCTTGTCTTATTTCTGGGCTGCGCGGGTTTTATTGCGAAAGGTATAATCCAAATCAGCTGGGAAGGCACCGGATTAGGTTAAGCTATCCCGAAAAGCTAACAAATCACAATGTTAAAGGTAACGAATCTATGGCAAGTGTAGGTATCTTCTTTGGTAGTGACACAGGTAACACTGAAGCTGTTGCAAAGATGATTCAAAAGCAACTAGGTAAACAACTGGTTCACGTTCAAGATATTGCAAAAAGTAGCAAAGAAGACATTGATAACTTTGATCTACTATTATTAGGCATCCCTACTTGGTATTACGGTGAAGCCCAATGTGACTGGGACGACTTTTTCCCAGAACTTGAACAAGTCGACTTCTCTACCAAGCTGGTTGCAATTTTTGGTTGTGGTGATCAGGAAGACTACGCGGAATACTTCTGTGATGCGATGGGAACAGTTCGAGACATCGTTGAAGCAAAAGGCGGTACTATCCTAGGCCACACTTCAACCGAAGGCTACGAATTTGAAGCTTCAAAAGGTCTTGTTGAAGGCGACGATAGTCTATTTGTTGGCTTGTGTATCGATGAAGATCGCCAACCAGAGCTAACTGAAGAACGCGTTAACAACTGGTGTAAGCAAATCCACGAAGAGATGTGCTTAGCAGAACTAGAAGACTAATTCCTTCTACCAAGCCAATTTAAAAACCTCCCAATGGGAGGTTTTTTTGTATCTGATTTAATACCGTTATCAATCAAAATTAGTTACGGTTCACTCTCTTCTCGGTATTTTGGTTTTTTGCGTACATAAAGCTTTCGTTGGACTTCAGACACTACCGTACCGTTTTTATCCTTTACGTAAGTGATAAATTCAGGAAAACACTTGTCTCCATTTGCCGTCTTATTTAGCAACTCCTGCAATTGAGCCTCACCCACACAAAAGTCAGCAAAAAGGTCACTCTGACCGGGCTTAATAAAATTGATACTCGCTTCTTTATCCCATACAAAATATTGCTCCCCTAGAATCCCCATCAACATCAGTGAATAGACAGGGTCGGTAAGGGAAAAAATGCTGCCACCATACTGAGTTCGGTTTGCATTCTTATTCCACCAGCGCAATTTCAACTTCATTTTAACTTCTCGAAAGTCATCACTGATGAATAATATTTTAATACCTGCTCCCCAAAATGGCGGCCAGCTATTCAGTGCAAACTTTACAATACTCGGCTTATAAATCCTTGAAATGAATCCATCCATCCTTGTATTCTCACTAGATTATCAATAAGAGTTGTTACATAATTGTAACTGGTCAGATGAGATATATCAGTGACATCACACGACTTTACAAAAAAAGTCTAGTAACCCTTTGAAGTTCGTGGTTTATTGTTATCTGATAGTACCCTATAATGATGGGAATATTGAATTCTGTTAAATAGCTGCAGATCATCAACAGGAAAGTATATGTCAGATAATAACCAAGCGCTTAAGGATGCTGGTCTTAAAGTTACCCTACCTAGACTTAAGATTTTAGAAGTATTGCAGCACCCTGATTGCCAACATATCAGTGCTGAAGAATTGTATAAAAAGCTGATCGATCTCGGCGAAGAAATTGGTCTGGCTACCGTTTACCGTGTTTTGAACCAGTTCGACGATGCAGGAATTGTTACACGCCACCACTTTGAAGGCGGTAAATCCGTATTTGAACTTTCAACACAGCATCACCACGATCATCTTGTATGTTTAGATTGTGGTGAAGTGATCGAATTTTCAGATGACGTTATTGAGCAACGACAAAAAGAAATCGCAGCACAATACAATGTGACACTAACCAACCACAGCTTATACCTTTATGGTAAATGTGGTGACGGTAGCTGCAAAGACGATCCAAACGCGCACAAATCCAAGAAGTAGTCTAATCTCAATATTAGCAATCAAGCGCCAGCCTCAGCTGGCGTTTTTTATACCTAAACAATCAAAGCAAATACAAAAAAGCCAGTCATCAAGACTGGCTTTTTTATTTAGAGCGGTTGACTACTTAGCTTCGATTTTGGCCCAAGTATCACGTAAACCTACAGTACGGTTGAACACTAATGCTTCTGGTTTTGAATCTTTAGCATCCGCACAGAAGTAACCCATACGCTCAAACTGGAAACCTTTCTCCGCTTCAGCTTTCGCTAGGCTTGGTTCAACAAAACCGTTTAGCTTAACAAGCGAGTCTGGATTCAGTGTCTCTGCAAAATTATCTGCCGCTGCTGGGTTTGCTACCGTAAATAGACGATCGTACAAACGAATTTCTGCTGGTAAGCCTTTATCCGCTGATACCCAATGGATTACACCTTTTACTTTACGGCCATCTGCTGGGTTCTTACCTAGCGTTTCGTCATCATAAGTACAGAAGATAGTAGTGATATTACCTTCAGCATCTTTCTCAATACGCTCGGCTTTGATTACGTAAGCACCACGTAGACGAACTTCTTTACCAAGTACTAAACGCTTGTACTTCTTGTTCGCTTCTTCACGGAAATCTTCACGCTCAATCCACACTTCACGCGTAAATGGTACTTCACGCTCACCCATTTCAGGCTTGTTCGGGTGGTTAGCAACGGTCAGAGTTTCCACTTTATCAGCATCGAAGTTTTCAATCACAATCTTAACAGGATCCAGCACGGCCATAGCACGAGGTGCATTTTCATTTAGATCATCACGAATACAAGATTCCAGTGAACCCATTTCGATCATATTGTCTTGCTTAGTCACACCGATACGCTTACAGAACTCACGAATCGATGCCGGTGTGAAGCCGCGACGACGTAGACCAGAAATCGTTGGCATACGCGGGTCGTCCCAACCATCAACCAATTTCTCAGTCACAAGCTGGTTTAGCTTACGCTTAGACATCACTGTGTATTCTAGGTTTAGACGACTAAACTCGTACTGACGTGGCTGACAATCAATCGTGATGTTGTCTAGCACCCAATCGTATAGACGACGGTTGTCTTGGAACTCAAGCGTACAAATAGAGTGTGTGATGCCCTCTAGCGCATCGGAAATACAGTGCGTGAAGTCATACATTGGGTAAATGCACCACTTATCACCTGTTTGGTGATGCTCAGCAAAACGGACACGGTATAGAACTGGATCGCGCAGTACGATGAAAGAAGACGCAAGGTCAATCTTTGCTCGTAGACATGCCTTACCTTCTTCAAAGCCACCGTCACGCATTTTTTCAAATAGCGCTAGGTTTTCTTCAGGCGTACGGTCACGGTACGGGCTTGGCTTACCTGGTTGGGTAAGTGTGCCACGGTACTCGCGGATCTGCTCAGGACTTAGCTCTTCAACGTACGCTAAGCCTTTGTTAATTAATTCCACTGCGTAGCCGTATAGCTTGTCGAAGTAGTTCGATGAATAACATACATCCCCACTCCACTCAAAGCCTAACCAGCTCACATCATTCTTAATTGACTCAACGTATTCAACGTCTTCTTTTTCTGGGTTCGTGTCATCAAAACGTAGATTACACTGGCCCTGGTAGTCCTGAGCAATACCGAAGTTCAAGCAAATTGACTTAGCGTGACCGATATGCAGATAACCGTTAGGCTCTGGCGGAAAACGAGTATGCACGCTTGTGTGTGTACCATCCGCTAAATCTTTATCAATGATTTGGCGAATGAAATTCGATGGACGAGCTTCAGCTTCACTCATCTATAGCACCTCAATTGTTGTAGTATTGTTCAGAGAAATCGTGCGCTTTAAGCCATGTATAGAAGCTCAAAGCATATAACGTCTAATGATCCACAATTCTTACCCATTACACAACTACAACTGAGTGCTAATTCGCAAATAATGGCTGATTTCTCTGTCTGATAACTAAAACAATGGTCAGCTTTTCATCGAATCAATTTATCAAGGCAGCAGAAACAAGAAAGCCTCCCAAAGGAGGCTTTCATCATTCACTTATTAACGAGTCGTTATTAAGGAAGTTTTACATCTGATAGGTCTTCGTTAGCACCGATTGCTTTCATTTCACCAGCAACGATTTCAGCTAGAGGACCAAGGATAACTTGAAGGTTGTTCTCACCTAGTTTAACGACACCCTTCGCACCAAGCTTCTTAAGTACAACTTCGTCAGCTACAGAGCGGTCTTTTAGAGTAAGACGTAGACGAGTGATACAAGCATCGATTGAAGTTAGGTTATCGTGACCACCCAGAGCTTTTAGGTATTGACGAGCTAGGTCACCATTTTTAGCTTCACCAGCTGGTGCGCCTTCAGAAGCTTCATCATCATCTTCACGACCTGGTGATTTCAGGTTGAATGCGCGGATAGCGAACGTGAAAGTGAAGAAGTATAGAGCACCAAAACCTAGACCGATTAGTAGTAGAACAACTGGCTTAGTAGCTAGACCCCAGTTCAGTACGAAGTCGATTAGACCAGCAGAGAAACCAAAGCCGTGTAGCGTACCAAACATGTTAGCAACTACTAGAGATAGACCAGTGAATACAGCGTGCATTGCGTATAGAGCTGGAGCTAGGAATACGAACATGAATTCTAGTGGCTCTGTGATACCCGTTAGGAATGAACAGAAACCTACTGAGAATAGTGCACCACCAACTTGGCTACGTTTTTCAGCTGGAGCTGCTAGGTACATTGCTAGAGCTGCACCAGGTAGACCGAACATCATTACAGGGAAGAAACCGTTCATGAATACACCGGCAGATTTGTCGCCGCCGAAGTAACGGTGTAGGTCACCAGATTTAACTGTTTCAGTTACTTCTTTAACAGTTGCTGTGATTTCTGGAGTTACAGAGTTAGCGAATTCGAATGTGTGTGATTGACCAGCAACAAGAGTCTTAGCTAGAGCTGGGTCTACACAAAGCTGTTGTAGAGCAGGAAGCGCCTGACCAGCAGCTTGCGCACCAGTAACTAGAACTTCTTGACACGTACCCATACCGAACCAGAAGTAAGAGTTAAGAACGTGGTGAAGACCTACAGGGATAAGTGCACGGTTAAGAGTACCGTAAACAAACTGACCAATTGCACCTGAAGTAGAAACAGCGTGTGCTAGAGCGTCAAGACCACCTTGGATAGTTGGCCATACAACACCAGAAACCGCACCCGCTACTAGCGCGAATAGACCAGCCATGATTGGTACTAGACGTTTGCCAGAGAAGAATGCTAACCACTCAGGAAGACGTGTAGCATGGAAAGCGTTATAAGAGTGACCAGCAATGATACCAGCGATGATACCACCGAAGAATGACATGTTAACGTCAGCATTGATTGTTGTTGCTGTTGCTGTCAGTACGAAGTATGCAACTGCACCAGCTAGGCCAGCAGCACCTTGACCGTCTTTAGAAAGACCAATCGCGATACCTAGACCGAATAGAAGAGGTAATTGACCAAAGATAGCACCACCAGCTTGCGCCATGAATGGGATATCTAACAGGTCGCCTTGACCTAAACGTAGTAAAAGCGCCGCAACTGGAAGCGTTGCGATAGGTAGCATAAGAGCTTTACCTAACTTTTGCGCATATCCAAGAATATTCACCTTAAGTTCCCCCTATAGGATTTTTGTATTTGGTTGAGCCACTTTTTTTGGTCGCTCAATTTAGTCACGGTCAGTTTATGTCATTAATTTTGCCCCGCAAATTAAAACCTCATCATTTGTGATCATAATCACCAGAAACCCGGCAAGAGTAAGGTTTTTGCTAGCGAGATCATAAAACTTATTTTACAATACAAAAAATGAATATCTGTGGATTGAATTCAAGGTATTCTCCAACGAAACAAGTTCATTAAAAAAGCCTATATGAAAGGGCTGCAGTGATAGATAGGTATCCATATAAACCACTTTGTCACAACACCGAGACAGAGTTTTGAACTAGATCTGGTATAGAATTTGTGATCGTTTGCTAAAGATATTTTGTGATGAAATTGAAGCGCTCAAATTAAGTTAATTAATGCCGCTAATTTCAACTTGCTATATCAAAGATATTAAGAACTCTACTGAGAAGGATTAGCTAACCATGTATGCGCTAACTAATTGTAAAATCTATACTGGCAGCGATGTCCTCGTTGACCATGCTGTGATCGTTAACAACGACATCATTGAAAATGTTTGCCCAGTATCTGAGCTTCCTGCAGGCATTGAAACTCGTGACCTAGACGGCGCAAACCTGAGCCCTGGTTTTATCGACCTACAGCTTAACGGTTGTGGTGGTGTCATGCTAAACGATGAGATCACAGCGGAAACGATGCAAATCATGCACGAAGCTAACCTTAAGTCAGGTTGTACAAGCTTCTTACCAACGCTTATTACCTCTTCTGATGAAGATATGCGCCAAGCGGTTGCTGCTGCACGTGACTACCACGCAAAATACCAAAACCAGTCACTAGGTTTGCACCTTGAAGGTCCATATCTCAACGTCGCTAAAAAAGGCATCCACAGCGTTGATTACATTCGTCCTTCCGATGACAGCATGATCGATTTCATGTGTGAAAACGCAGACCTAATCGCAAAAGTAACCCTAGCTCCAGAACACAACGAACCAGCTCACATTGAACGCCTAAAAGCGGCGGGTATTGTTGTTTCGATTGGTCATACTAATGCGACATACGCAGAAGCTCGTCGTGGCTTCGATGCCGGTATTACATTTGCTACTCACCTATTCAATGCTATGACACCGATGGTTGGTCGTGAACCAGGTGTTGTTGGCGCAATTTATGATACTCCAGACGTATACGCAGGTATCATCGCCGACGGGTTCCATGTGGATTACGCAAATATCCGTATTGCTCACAAAATTAAAGGTGAGAAATTAGTATTAGTGACCGATGCCACAGCTCCTGCAGGCGCTAACATGGATTACTTTATTTTTGTAGGTAAGAAAGTATATTACCGTGATGGTAAGTGTGTTGATGAAAATGGCACACTAGGCGGCTCAGCACTGACTATGATTGAAGCAGTACAAAACACAGTCGAGCACGTCGGTATCGCTTTAGACGAAGCACTGCGTATGGCAACGCTATACCCTGCAAAAGCAATCGGAGTTGACAGCAAACTAGGCCGAGTTAAGAAAGGCATGGTTGCCAACCTGACTGTATTTGACCGTGACTTCAACGTCAAAGCGACTGTTGTTAACGGACAATACGAGCAAAAATAAGAATGAATGGCGGACAAATAGGTAACGTAGATTTAGTAAAGCAGCTAAATAGTGCAGCAGTATATCGACTCATCGATCAACAGGGACCTATTTCTAGGATTCAAGTGGCAGATGTCAGTCAGCTTGCACCAGCAAGTGTTACAAAAATTACCCGCCAACTTCTTGAGCGCGGCCTAATCAAAGAGGTCGCGCAACAAGCGTCTACCGGAGGTAGACGCGCTATTTCTCTGACAACAGAGGTCGAACCTTTTCACTCTGTCGCGGTACGATTAGGCCGTGACTACATCCAATTTAGCCTGTACAACTTAGGTGGCAAAGAACTCGCTTCTGAATATCATGAATTTTTCTATGCCACAGAAGACGAACTTCTAGATGGCTTAACCAGCCACCTCAAATCCTTCATTCAATCTCAGCAATCTGCACTCAATCAACTTATTGCTATTGGTGTTGCACTGCCTGGCCTCGTAAACCCTGAAACAGGGGTAGTCGAATACATGCCAAACATTACCGTGAATAACCTTGCTTTAGCAGACATCATTCGCGATATATTCCACGTGGAATGTTTTGTTGGGAATGATGTTCGTGGTATGGCCCTTGCTGAGCACTATTTTGGCGCTAGCCGTGATAGCCAAGATTCAATATTGGTGAGTGTCCACCGAGGGACTGGCGCTGGTATTATCGTAAATGGGCAAGTATTTTTAGGCTTTAACCGAAACGTCGGTGAAATAGGTCACATCCAGATCGATCCATTAGGCGAGCAATGCCAATGCGGCAACTTTGGTTGTTTAGAAACGGTTGCTGCAAACCCAGCCATTGTAGAACGTTGCAAAAAGCTAATCAGCCAAGGTTACGAATCAAGTTTATCAAGCTTGGAAAGTATTAATATCCATGATGTCTGCGAACATGCTAATCAAGGTGATGAACTGGCAAAACAAAGCTTAGTGCGAGTTGGAAATAAACTAGGTAAAGCCATTGCGATTACCATTAACTTATTTAACCCACAAAAAATTGTGATTGCAGGTGATATTACACGCAGCAAAGATGTTCTTTTCCCTGCGATTCGTCGTAATGTCGAAAACCAATCACTCACAACATTCCACAGTGGCTTACCTATTGTTGCTTCGGAAATAGACAAACAGCCGACGATGGGAGCCTTCGCGATGATTAAACGTGCGATGCTGAACGGCGTTTTGTTACAAAAATTACTCGAAGACTAAGCCCTTACGCAATTAATTGAGTTAGAATATTAGGCTATGTTGCTCAACATAGCCTTTTTTGTAGGAATGACATTAATAAAATGGAACTAATTCTAATTACAACTGCATTTATTGCAGGATTTATTGCTTTAAAATGCAACCTCCCCCCTTTAGTTGGCTTTTTGCTCGCGGGTTTTTCTCTACATGCAGCAGGATTCGAATCAAACGATACCATTGTCACTTTAGCAGATTTAGGGGTCACACTATTACTCTTCACTATCGGCCTAAAGCTTGATATCAAAACATTACTTTCAAAAGAGATTTGGGCTGGAGCAACCGTCCACAATTTACTTTCGACTGGTTTATTTTGTTTGCTTCTAATGCTGTTTAAGTATTTGGGTATCTCTTCTCTTGCAAACCTTGGTTTGGAGCAATTATTACTACTCGGTTTTGCTCTCTCCTTTTCCAGTACGGTATTCGCGGTTAAATCACTACAAGAAAAAGGTGAAATGAATGCAACTTATGGCACCATTGCTATCGGCATTCTGGTTATGCAAGATATTTTTGCGGTTGTCTTTCTCACGGCCTCGACTGGCAAACTGCCCGAGTGGTACGCCATCACCTTATTTGCATTACCCGCTTTGAGACCTGCTTTTTATAAATTGCTTGATTGGGTAGGACACGGTGAAATGCTTGTCCTATTTGGTATTTTCTTTGCCTTAGTCGTTGGTGCAGGTCTCTTTAGCCTTGTAGGAATGAAACCCGATCTCGGCGCACTCGTACTTGGCATGTTACTCGCGGGTCATACCAAAGCATCTGAGCTATCGAAATCTTTATTCAACCTAAAAGAGCTCTTTTTAGTCTGCTTCTTTCTCAATATTGGCTTGTCGGAACAGCCAACATTAGAAGGATTTGGTGTCGCGATCTTATTCTTATTACTTCTACCACTTAAAGGCATCCTTTATTTCCTTGTTCTAAATGGCTTCAAGTTCCGAGTTCGTACTTCTTTATTGGCTTCATTGTGTTTATTCAACTTCAGTGAATTTGGTTTAATCGTCGGTGGATTAGCATTCAAAATGGGTTGGCTTAGCGGTGACACACTGGTCGCACTCGCCCTTGCCGTATCTATTTCCTTCATCATTGCCGCACCAATTAACCGCAAAGGACATGAACTTTACTTACGTTCCGGAAAGTGGCTAAAAGAGCATGCGGCCGAAAAACTGAACCTACGCGATCAGCTTATCAATCCTGGTCATGCTCAAATTCTGATTCTAGGGATGGGGCGCATAGGTACTGGAGCTTATGATGAACTGCGAGCTCGCTACGGCAAAATCAGCCTTGGTATTGAAGTCAGAGAAGATGCGGCCCACAAACACATTATGCATGGGCGTAACGTGATCTTAGGCGATGCGACGGACCCTGACTTCTGGGAACGAATTCTCGACACGGCGAACGTAAAGCTAGTTTTATTGGCAATGCCTCACCACCAAGGAAACCAAATTGCACTAGAGCAGTTAAAAGCACGTGATTTCCAAGGGCAAATTGCCGCCATCGCTGAGTATCCTGATCAACTTGAATCGTTAACTGACGGTGGAGTGGACGCTGCATTCAATATTTATAGTGAAGCAGGGAGTGGTTTCGCCAGACACGTTTGCGACCAACTTCAACCTAAATTTAGCAAGGTTACCTGATACTTTTCTTTAAAAGCGCAGCTCAAATGCTGCGCTCCTTCCCCCAATCGCACAAAAAAGCAACGATGATTAGAATTTGTCTTTCATATCTTGTTATTGATTAAATATTTTTTAACCCAAAGCCATTTTTGTAATTTTGATCATCAAACACTGTTGCTTTTTTTAATCAGAATGGCACATTGAACACAGCAAGTTTAAAAAATATCTAAAAGGAAGTTGTATGTGTTCTGTATTTGGAATCTTGGACATTAAAAGTGATGCTGCGGCGCTGCGTCCAATTGCGTTAGAAATGTCTAAGAAACTTCGTCACCGAGGCCCAGATTGGTCAGGTATTTACGCATCAGATAAAGCTATTCTAGCTCATGAACGTTTAGCAATTGTTGGTCTAAATAGTGGCGCTCAACCATTATATAGCCCAGATAAAAAGCTGATCTTAGCGGTGAACGGTGAAATTTATAACCACAAAGAAATTCGAGCACGCTACGAAGGCAAATACGACTTCCAAACTGACTCCGACTGTGAAGTTATTTTGGCCCTTTATCAAGAAATGGGCGCGGATATACTCGAAGAGCTCAACGGTATTTTTGCCTTTGTTCTTTACGACGAAGAGAAAGATCAATATCTCGTCGGCCGTGATCATATCGGTATCATCCCGCTTTACCAAGGCTATGACGAACACGGAAACTACTACGTAGCATCTGAAATGAAAGCCCTTGTACCTGTATGTAAAACAGTAAGTGAGTTCCCTCCAGGTTGCTACTATGGCTCAACAGATGCAGGCCCTGTTCGCTACTACATCCGCGATTGGAACGAATATGCTGCTGTTCAAGGTAACTCCACGAGTAAAGAAGAATTGACCGAAGCTCTAGAAGCGGCGGTGAAGCGTCAACTGATGACTGATGTGCCATATGGCGTGTTACTTTCTGGTGGCTTGGACTCTTCAATTACCTCTGCGGTTGCCAAACGCTTTGCAGCAATGCGTATTGAAGATGATGAAAAATCCGAGGCATGGTGGCCACAACTCCACTCCTTTGCAGTAGGTTTAGAAGGAGCCCCTGATTTAAAAGCAGCGCGTGAAGTGGCTGACCAAATCGGTACCGTTCACCACGAAATGACCTACACCATTCAAGAAGGTCTTGATGCGATTCGTGACGTTATCTACCACATTGAAACGTATGATGTAACGACGATTCGTGCATCAACCCCTATGTTCCTAATGGGACGTAAGATCAAAGCGATGGGCATCAAAATGGTACTTTCAGGCGAAGGCGCTGACGAAATCTTTGGTGGTTACCTATACTTCCACAAAGCGCCAAACGCAAAAGAGTTTCACGAAGAAACGGTACGTAAACTGCTTGCTCTGAACATGTTCGACTGTGCTCGTGCGAACAAATCGCTTGCGGCATGGGGTGTTGAAGGTCGTGTACCTTTCCTCGATAAAGAGTTTATCGACGTAGCAATGCGCCTAAACCCAGAAGATAAGATGTGTGGCAACGGCAAGATGGAGAAACATATCCTACGTGAGTGTTTCGAACACTACCTGCCAGAAGCAATCGCATGGCGCCAGAAAGAACAGTTCTCTGACGGTGTTGGCTACAGCTGGATTGACACGCTAAAAGAGGTAGCTGAAGCTAAAGTTACCGACCAGCAAATGGAAACGGCAGCATTCCGCTTCCCATACAACACGCCAACAACCAAAGAGGGTTACGTATATCGTGAGATCTTTGAAGAGTTGTTCCCACTTCCATCAGCGGCAGAGTGTGTTCCAGGTGGTCCTTCGGTAGCATGTTCATCTGCTAAAGCGATTGAATGGGACGAGTCTTTCCAAAACTGTGTCGACCCATCAGGCCGTGCAGTTCAAACCATCCACAACGACGCTTACTAATAAGAAATAAAAGCACTCTTCGGAGTGCTTTTTTATTATAAATCAATCTCTTTATTATCTAAGCTTATAGGGACTATTTGGGTGATCATCTTCACCAGTAATATGGAACGCCTCTCTCCATCAGGCTCTTGATAGATTGCCTCAACACCTGCAAATTGACCGCTTGTCACTCTTAAGCGCTGTCCTTTCTTAGGCAACGTTTTATACGGCTCTTGCAAACAATAGCTTTCCATTTCTTTGAGAGAAACAACCAAACCTTCTTGCAACTGATGAGGATGCGCGCCCTGACGAACAAAATCGACCACACCTCGAGTGGAGCGTACGGCTGTAAATGATGGCCCTTGTTGATAATCAAATCGAATAAAAATATAGGAAGGAAAAAGTGGTTCTTTCTTTAACTGTTTTTTACCACGGAGAATTTTCTCAACGTCCACCTCAGGGTAGTAACACTCAACCCCTTGGTTTTCTAGATGCTGCTTAGCTCTTTGTTGCTCACCACGCTTGCAGTAAAGCAAATACCACTGTTTCATTTCAGATATCGCTTGGAAGTTTGCGCTATTCTAACATCTGGATAACGTACTGGGAATTTTGTGATAGCCACAGCTGAAGCTAACCAGCAGCCTCTTTGACAACTCTGCGTCAATTCTTGCGATAAATATGGAAACTTAGTTTGTAGCACGTCTTTTTATAACTTTCTTTTTTAGAAATCGCTAAAATTCATAAGGTTAGATAATTTCACTCTAAACTGTATGAAATTTGGTAATTGCAGTTTATCTGCCTCAGATGTATATGTGGTTTGGAATTAAATTTTTTAATAACTACAAACAGAAAATCTCATGCCAAACCAACATCAAATCCTAGGCCACCCTCGTGGCTTGTTCCTCTTGTTCGGTACCGAACTTTGGGAACGTTTCTCTTATTACGCAATGCGCGCGATTTTAGTTCTCTATCTGACAGATACAACCATCAATGGTGGTTTAGGATGGACCACAAAAGACGCGCTCGATCTTTACGGAATCTATACAGGTCTGGTTTACATTACCCCAATGATTGGCGGTTGGTTAGCGGACAACTATTTAGGTCAGCGTCGCTCAATTTTAATCGGTGGTGCTTTGATGGCGATTGGCCAATTCACACTAGCGATGCCAGCGGACATGATCGGACTCGATGCCGTACATGGCTTTTACCTTGGCTTAGCACTGTTGATTTGTGGTAATGGCTTGTTCAAACCGAATATTTCGACAATGGTTGGCGATCTTTATGAAGAAGGTGATAACCGTCGTGATGGCGCTTTTACCATCTTCTACATGGGGATTAACTTAGGTGCTTTGATTGCAGGTGTTGTTTCTGGCTCTGTAACCAATAGCTTCGGATGGAAAGCGGGCTTTATCGCGGCGGGAGTTGGCATGATCATTAGCCTTATCATGCAAATGACACTGGCGAAAAGCTGGCTTGGTGATATTGGCACCATACCGGCAGCGGCACGAGATCTGCAAAAGAAAAAATCATCACAAAAAGAGCCATTAACGAAACAAGAAATGGATCGCTTAAAAGTGATTCTTGTGATGGGCCTCTTTGTGATTGTGTTCTGGGCAGGCTTTGAGCAAGCTGGCGGCCTAATGAACATCTATACCCAGCAATATACCGACAGAATGTTGGGCAGCTTTGAAGTACCAGCAGCATGGTTCCAGTCTTTGAACCCATTCTTTATTATCACCCTAGCCCCTATTCTGGCTGCATTTTGGGTAAAACTGGGTCCAAAAGAGCCAAATTCACCGACTAAGTTTGCTTTTGCTCTCTTTTTCTTAGCCCTTGGCTTCCTATGCATGGTGGGTGCGGTAATGGAACAAGGTGGTGATACAACTGTAAAAACTTCTATGTTATGGCTGGTTGGCGCTTTCTTCTTCCACACACTTGGTGAACTTTGCTTATCTCCAATTGGCTTATCATTGGTTACTAAACTGGCTCCTCTACGTTTGGCTTCTCTCATGATGGGGGCTTGGTTTGGCTTTAATGCTATTGCTAACTACGTTGCTGGTCTAATTGGTTCCCATGTTGGCGAGCTGGGTGCTCTACCAATTTTTGGCGGCATTGCAATTTCGGCAACAATAAGTGGTGTGATACTACTGCTATTCTCAAATACCCTTGTTCGTTGGATGCATGGCGCAGAAAGCCCAGTAAGCACAGAACAGCAAATTGAAGAGCAGCAAACACAAGTTGCTTAAACACATTCTATTCGTTCATAGAATAAAAAAGCCCGGCTAATTGCTGGGCTTTTTCGTTGATGTTTGTAATTACCTAACCGAAGTAATACGGCTAGCTTTTTCACCAGTTACCGATACTGAACGAATAAAGACTTCACCAGCGACCTTTGGCTTAGCTTCGTCAGAATACGTTTTCCACTGCTTACCATCTAACGAGTATTGCAGTTCTACTCCTGGGAATTGGACATTCATCGACAACTCACCATTGTCAATTTTCGCTCCCGGTACAGGTAAACGATAGTCGATGCCAGCTTTTTCAAGCTTTGCTAACTCGCGCTGACCAAGAAGGTTAGCAAAACGGTTAAAGTCTTGGTTTAAGCGAGCCTTATCAACTAAGTTAGTCGCTTGAGAATACTCTACGCCAGCTTTGTAGTCGTTTTCCCAATCCGCGCGATGCCATGCACGCTCAGCGGCTGCAAGAACACGGGGGAAGACCATGTATTCATATTGCTCGTCATTGCGGACGGTTTCAGACCACAGCTGTGCTGACAAGCCATAGAAAGGTTTCGTAGTAATGTCCCCTTTTCCGGTAAACCCATTACCATCACGGTCAACGGAAGTTTCTGCGTTTTGAGGCATGTTCTCTGGTGCAAAACCAAA
Organism: Vibrio sp. TRT 17S01; assembly: GCF_050113695.1. NCBI lineage: Bacteria > Pseudomonadati > Pseudomonadota > Gammaproteobacteria > Vibrionales > Vibrionaceae > Vibrio > Vibrio sp. TRT 17S01. Next base: position 157,992 of record NZ_JBNJOG010000002.1, read on the forward strand.
CATCTTACGTGTATCGGTAGCACGTGTTGCCCAGTAGTAACCGCGCTCTTTCGGGTCAACTTCGTATGGCATGTCCATGTACACGTAGTCTGGGTTTGAAACTACAACGTCATAACCTTTCTTTGCCCACTCATAAACTGATGCGGTACCACCCCAATATAAGGTATCCCAGAAGTTTACTCGTTTATTCTCTGTCGCAAATGCTTTAGCACCATCACTGTACTTCAGACCGTCTTGCCAAGCTTGGAAATTAGGAATGCCTTTCTCCGCCACAATCTTAGACACTTGCTCTGCAAAGTGACTTGGCAAGTGACCAAAGTCGCTTACTGTGCCGTCAGCTATCAACGTCTGACATTGTGGAGATTGCGCGAATGGCTTGTCTTGCTTCGATAGGTCAATCGTACCTTTCCAGCCAACCTTCTCTTCAGCATTCACATCTTGGAAACCAGCACCTAGCTTGATGTTCTTCGCTTCATCACCACCAAAGTGCCATGTTGTAAGCGGTGCGCCCGCTTCTTGGTGCATGGCTGCCACTTCAGAAATCACTTTATCCACAAAGCGAGTTGAAGATTCCATACATGGGTTGATGAAACTTTGCTTGTCGTAGAACTGAACCGTTGTGACATTTGATGTATCTTGTGGATCCATTAGTCTATATTCATTGGCTTCAGCCGTTTTACCTTTCGCCATTAAACGATCATAACGGGCTTCCATTGACACAACTGCCGCACGCGCATGAGCTGGCATATCAATTTCAGGAATCACCTCAATATTGCGAGCTTTTGCATATTTTAGGATCTCAACATAATCACGCTTACTAAAGTAACCACTACCAAAATTATCTGATGTCGGGCCCGAACCTAGCTGCGGTAGTAAACACGTTTTCTCTTCTAAATCGAAGCAACGCTGACTACCAATGTCAGTGAGTTCAGGTAACCCTGGTATTTCCAAACGCCAGCCTTCATCATCCGTAAGGTGAAGGTGTAGTTTGTTCATTTTATACGCTGCCATTTGGTCGAGTGTTGCCAAAATAGCGTCTTTTGAATGGAAGTTACGTGCAACATCCACCATCACACCACGATACTCAAAGCGCGGTGCATCCTTAATAGACAGTTGTGGTAGAGACTTAACATTCTGGCTGTCTATCAGGCCAAAGATAGACTGAACCGCATAAAATGCACCCACTTTATCAAACGCTTTAATTTCAATGCCATTTGAATCAATGTTAAGTGCATAAGCACCAGACTTCGCTAAGTCACCCGTGAAGCCAGCAGGAACAACAGTAACGCTAACAGGTAGCTTACCGCTCACATCCACACCTACCACTCCTGCACGATCTTTAATCGCTGCAAATTGTGCTTTATCAAATGCATGACTTGGTAACGCGATACCATTTGAAATATCGACCTCACCCTCACCGTTTTCTACAAACATTGGGCTTGGTAATAGTGTTCTAGACACATCTTGAGTCGCTAAGTCAGCATTCTTTTCAAAGCGAGACAGTGCATTGGCCATGACATTATTATCATCAGGAGTACGCTTTAGGTTATCTCCCTCAAGGCCTGAAACGAATGAATCAACTTCTTCTGTATTCAATGATGCAATGAGCTTAGGCTCTGTATTAGGTGCTGCGACGAACGCGCCTGGCATAAAGTCTGTTTCAAACAGCTGCCAGTACTCTGCAACAAGAGGAAGAACGACTTCTTCACCCGCAGCAAAACCATCAAACTTATCAGTAGGCTCTAGCTTATGTAGATCGCCCGTGACACGAGTGATTTTGAACTGCTCATTTTCCACATCAAGAATAAGGCGAATACTGTGGAAATAGATCGCCCAATCTTTCGCATTTACAGCTTCACCTTGATTCACCAAAGTCATGTTCACTTTGTTACAAGAAGCCCATTCTGCCCCTAAGTCCTGACAAGCTAGACCATCATTTGCACCATGATTTGTCAGAACTTGGTATTGAATATCAAGATTGTCCGCTAACGTGTTGACCACTTGTTGCTCAGAACTTTGTAGCGAAGAACATCCAGCTAATGTCGCAATGACAGAAGTAGCAATTAAACTATGTTTCAACATCTTACTTACCCTAAAACGAAAAAATTAATCAGCAAAAAAACGCTATTGCCTACCAATAACTTCAACATACAAGGAGTTTTTTCTATGCGTAAAATTATTCCGCTCTTAAAGTGATCATCTTCAAATTTTATAAAAACACTATTCAAGTTATCGTTGTAAAACATAAACTTATAAATCACGTTAAAATCTACAGAGTTAATTTAACGGGTTTACTGAGAAGCACATCACGAAACATAAGGCTTAAAGCTTTCCTTTTGACGATCTCGATCACTAAGCTGATAAAGTAGCACTGTTCGAAATCGTGGACATGATTGAGGAAATGTGATTTTTTTCGCATTTATATCACGTTAAATAACGTCAAAAATTTCAGATTTAACAAATTTACCGTCGCGGAAAATGGACTGTTTCTATGAAAAGATATTTCTATGCGTTACTCATTATCATCTTTGCTTTTCCTAGCTATTCAGAACCTCTTTTCTGGTCAGCGAAAAAAGGAAAGCTTGAGCTGGTCATTTTCGGTTCCGTTCATGTTGGAGATGAACGCTTCTATCCTCTCCCAAACACAGTAACGGATTACCTGTTAAACAGTGATGGTTTGATTGTAGAAACAGACATTCAAAACCCAGGAGAGGTGCAATACCCTCCACTTCGTATTCGCAGCCAAGCGTTACTGAATGAAACTCAACAAAATGAATTAGTTGGAATAGCAAAACTACTCAACTTAAATGCACAGGAACTGCTATCCCTCCCTCCATGGGCTACCGCATTACAAGTCCAGATGCGTCAGTTTGAATACTTAGGTTATTCCGCAGATAAAGGGGTCGACATCCAGCTACTTCGTCAAGCGGGATTAAACCAAATCCCTATACTCAGTCTGGAAACCTTTCAATTTCAAATTGATCTGTTAACCAAACAAGTAGAAGGGGGAAAAGAGTTACTCATCAGCACCATTGAGGAATTTGATAAAACGGAGCAGGCAACGCATTGTTTGATCGACAGTTGGCTCAAAGGGGATATCAAACACTTAGAGAAGTTTGCCAAACTAGCCGCTATCTCCCCAGAGTTTGAAGACCAATTCATTTACCAGAGGAATAAAGATTGGGCGGTGAAGTTGGATAAAGGGATCACATCTCAGTCGAGCAAAGGAAAGTATTTGGTCGTGGTCGGTACACTACATTTGGTGGGACGAGATAATCTTATTTCACTTTTAAAGCAACGTGGCTTTGAAACTAAGCAACTCTCTAACAGTGAAACGTCGCTATGTAAATTCGATTAGCTAGCTCCAGCTATCATTGCCTAAAATGCAAAAAAGGCGCTACATTTCTGTAGCGCCTTTTTTAAAAGATGGTCGGTGAAGAGGGATTCGAACCCCCGACCCTCTGGTCCCAAACCAGATGCGCTACCAAGCTGCGCTATTCACCGAGACATTGTCGGGCTCAATGCCCTGCAACGGATGCGTATAATACGGATTATCACGTTGAACGCAAGCCATTTTCTGTTTTTCTTTGCTAAAAAAATGCGTTCGGCTAAAACATCATCAGCGGGCTACAAAATGTGAGCAAATACACACCACGAGAAACATTAATGCAACCAATAGAACACAATTGATCCAGATCATTACCATAACTGTTAACAGGCTTTAGTTTAACCCTTGTCTTCTTTGACTTTGGAGGAAACGATGGACTTTTGGCTTGATCTCCTATTCGGAAATGCAGTGGGACTATCTTCCATGATAGTAATCTTTGGCGCTTTAGGTCTGATGCTTTTTTATGGCGGTTTCATTATCTACAAAGTCATGAACGACAAATCTCCTCACTAGATCGCTTAGCGACTATTCCGAGAATGGTAAAACGCTATGCACCGAAGTAGATTTTCTGTCTACTTCGGTTTTTTAGTTTCTATCCCACTGCTTCTACTGCCCTTTCATTCGCCGTAACGTTATAATCGTGAGTCTTATTTATTCCATCGAGATAAAGTGATGTCTCAAGAAGATGATTTGTCCTTATTTCAACAAATGATGGGTGACGTAAAACCACTCACACAGGACAGGGCTGAACATAAGAAGCAACATCAGGTCACCGAAAGCCATATCGCAAAACGGGAAGCGGCACTGTGGCTTGCTGATCAAGATCCGGATCATTTATCCATCGAACATGCCCCGCCGATAAAACCAGAAGATGTGATCGAGTTTAAACGTGATGGTGTCCAAGAAGGGGTTTACCGTAAATTAAGGCTTGGAAAATACCCGATTCAAGCGCGATTGGATCTGCATAGAAAAACGTTGAAAGAAGCGCGATCTGAGGTCACCTCTTTTCTCAAACAGTGTATTGCAATGGATATCCGAACAGTAATGATTGTTCATGGCCGAGGAGAAAAATCGAATCCACCAGCATTAATGAAAAGCTTTGTCGCCAGCTGGCTCCAACAGATCAAAGATGTGCAATGTGCCCACAGTGCACAACGGTTTCATGGTGGCACGGGAACCACTTATGTTTTGCTTAGAAAAAGCAGCGATAAAAAACTTGAGAACCGAGAAAGACACCAAAAACGCATGGGCTAAGCACGTAAATGGTGCTAAACTCGCGGCCAAATTTCGACCACAAACATTTGTGGTTTCCTCATACAGCCGTTGTGAAACGTATAGGTAAAACATGTCACAAGAATCTGCAAAACGCTTAAACAAATACATTAGTGAAACTGGCTATTGCTCACGCCGTGAGGCGGATAAGTTGATCGAACAAGGCCGTGTCACCATCAATGGCAAGATACCAGAGATGGGAACAAAAGTTTTTTCCGGTGATGATGTTTGTATTGATGGCAACCCTGTCAGCACCAAAGAAAAACCAATTTATCTCGCACTCAATAAACCAACCGGGATCACCTGTACCACAGAGCGAGATGTCGCAGGAAACATCGTTGACTTTATTGGGCATAAAAAACGGATTTTCCCTATTGGTCGTTTAGATAAGCCTTCTGATGGTTTGATCTTTTTGACGAATGATGGCGATATCGTCAACAAAATACTCCGAGCTGGTAATAACCATGAGAAAGAGTACGTTGTCCGTGTCGATAAACCGATCACCGATGATTTCATTCGAAAAATGAGCTCTGGCGTCAATATACTCGACACAGTGACGTTACCTTGCACTGTCACCAAAGAAACCAAATTCTCTTTCCGTATCGTATTGACTCAGGGCCTTAACCGCCAAATTCGTCGTATGTGCGAAGCACTTGGTTATGAAGTTTTCAAACTACGCCGCGTACGCATAATGAACATCACACTTGATGGTATTCCAAACGGCCAGTGGCGTTACTTGAGTGATGCTGAAGTGTCTAAAATATTAGCCATGTGTGAAGGCTCTAGCGGTACAGAAGAAGCGTCGAAAGTTGATAATAAAGGTCAACGGATTCGCAAAGCGACAGATGCAAAACTATTTGATAGCCGAGAAGAGAATCAAAGTTCAACCGCTCGTCGCAACCAAAAGTCACGTACCTTTAAAGGGCGAAATGCCGATGAGTTCCGTCATGCCCCGAACTCCAAAAAAGGACGACATGGTGCGAAAAACAAACCGAGCAACAAAGGAAAAACGGTTTATACACCCAAATCAGATCAACCAGCACAACGCGTGGCAACTAAGCCACGTACTGGTGGCACATTAAGTTTGAAGAAATAACCCACAAAAAAGGAGGAGCATCCGCTCCTCCTTTTTTATCTCTATAAGAAACTTGGGTTACTTAGTCCCAAAGATCTTATCACCAGCATCACCCAAACCCGGTACGATGTAACCTTTATCATTCAGTTTTTCATCGATTGCAGCCGTGTATAGCTCAACGTCTGGATGGGCTTTTTCTAGCGCTTCAATCCCTTCAGGCGCAGCAACTAACACAAGCACTTTAATGTGCTGACAACCTTTCTCTTTAAGAAGATCAATTGTTGCAATCATAGAGCCGCCAGTTGCAAGCATTGGATCAACAACAAGTGCAATACGCTCATCTATATTTGATGCAAGCTTGTTGAAATATGGTACAGGCTCTAATGTTTCTTCATCACGGTAAATACCAACAACACTGATTCGAGCGCTTGGTACGTGTTCTAGTACACCATCCATCATACCCAATCCCGCACGTAGAATTGGCACAACCGTTACTTTTTTACCTTTGATTTGATCAACTTCTACAGGACCATTCCAGCCATCAATCGTTACGCGTTCCGTTTCAAAATCTGCAGTCGCTTCATAAGTCAGTAAGCTACCTACTTCTGTTGCTAACTCACGAAAACGCTTTGTGCTGATATCACCTTCTCGCATCAGGCCAATTTTGTGCTTTACTAGAGGGTGTTTCACTTCAACAACTTTCATTTTCATCTCCGGCTTCTGGGTAAAATTTAAATAAACCTTCAAATTATAATCGATTTAAGTCGCAATATCTTGATCTAAAGCCAGCCAGAATCACTCCATTTGGGTTGTTTGCTGATTGTTTACTCAATGGTAAGGTTAAAAGAACAAAAAACACCAAAATGCCCTACCAACATTTAATCATCCCGCTAAGCGTAAAAAACTCACGCAAACGTTTGCTATCTAGGTTTATCCACTGTTAGAATAGCGCCGTTTTCATATCCAACTTTCAAACCGAGGACTTCCCCGTGAGTGGTAACAACTCTTCTCTTAGCTATAAAGATGCTGGTGTAGATATTGATGCAGGCAACGCGCTTGTAGATCGTATTAAAGGTGCGGTTAAGCGTACGCGTCGCCCTGAAGTAATGGGTGGTATTGGTGGTTTTGGCGCATTATGTGAACTGCCAACTAAATACAAGCAACCTGTATTGGTTTCAGGTACGGATGGTGTAGGAACGAAACTCCGCCTTGCTTTGGATATGAAAAAGCACGACACCATCGGTGTTGACCTTGTAGCAATGTGTGTGAACGATCTTATTGTTCAAGGTGCTGAACCTCTATTCTTCCTAGACTACTACGCAACAGGCAAACTCGATGTTGATACAGCAGCAGACGTAGTGTCTGGCATTGCTGACGGCTGTGTGCAAGCAGGTTGTGCGCTAATCGGCGGTGAAACTGCTGAAATGCCGGGTATGTACGAAGGTGAAGACTACGACGTTGCAGGTTTCTGTGTTGGTGTTGTAGAAAAAGAAGACGTAATCGACGGCACTAAAGTAGCCGCTGGTGACGCACTTATCGCTGTAGGTTCAAGCGGTCCACACTCAAACGGTTACTCACTGATCCGTAAGATCCTTGAAGTATCTGGCGCAGACAAAAACGAAGAGCTAGCAGGTCGCACAATCGGTGAGCACCTACTAGAACCGACAAAGATTTACATCAAATCAGCACTAAAAATGATTGAGAAACACGACATCCACGCGATTTCTCACATCACAGGTGGTGGTTTCTGGGAAAACATCCCACGCGTACTTCCAGAAGGTACTAAAGCGGTTGTTGATGGTAACAGCTGGGAATGGCCAATCATCTTCAAATGGCTACAAGAGAAAGGCAACGTAACGACTCATGAAATGTACCGCACATTTAACTGTGGTGTAGGCCTTGTTGTTGCTCTACCGAAAGATCAAGCAGACGCAGCGGTTGAGCTATTAAACGCTGAAGGCGAAAACGCTTGGGTTATCGGTGAGATCGCAAACGCTGCAACTGGCGAAGAACAAGTAGAGATCAAATAAGCATGAAAAGTATCGTCGTTTTAGTTTCAGGAAACGGTTCTAACCTGCAGGCAATCATTGATGCATGTGACAAGGACATTACTGGTGGTCGTGTTACCGCAGTATTTTCCAACAAAGCCAATGTCTATGCTTTAGAGCGCGCTGAGAAATCCGGTGCTGCGGCACACTTCCTTGATCCTAAAGCGTTCGATACCCGTGATGCTTTTGACCATGAGTTGATGAAGCAGATCGATGAATATAAGCCAGACGTCATCGTGCTTGCTGGTTACATGCGTATTCTAAGTGGTGAATTCGTTCGCCACTACATGGGCCGCATGATCAATATTCACCCTTCTCTGCTTCCTAAGTACCCAGGTCTTAACACTTATCAACGTGCAATCCACGCTGGCGATGAAGAGCATGGTACTAGCGTTCACTTTGTGACTGAGCAGCTTGATGGTGGCCCTGTTATTTTGCAGGCTAAAGTGCCAATTTTCGACGAAGATACGGTCGATACTCTAACTGAACGCGTTCAAACTCAAGAACACAAAATCTACCCTATGGTGGTTAAGTGGTTGGTTGAAGAACGCTTAGTGATGAAAGATGAAAAAGAAGCTTACCTTGATGGCAATCTTCTTGGTATGCACGGTTACGCTGAAGAATAATATTCTCACTAACAGTATGTAGAAGGCGAGCGTACAGCTCGCCTTTTTTGTTTTTCACCATTATTAATCCTCTATTCATCTTTGCTCCATTAAGCTATCAAAAAATGATGGAGGTAACCTATGGATCTTAAAAGCCTACTTAATCAAGCCCTCAATTCAGATATCGTCCAACAAGGACAAGCTCAAATCAAAAACAGTTCAAACTCTAATACTTTGAAATCGCTTGGCGCTGGCGCTGTTGGAGGCGGCTTAGTCAGCCTGCTTATGGGCTCGAAAAAGAGCAAAAAGCTCGGCAAGAAGTTAGGTAAAAACACGCTCAAAGTCGGCGGTGTTGCTGTTCTTGGTGCGCTGGCTTATAAGGTTTATAACGACTATCAAAATAAACAAACGTCCACTGGCACAACCGAAAACTTCAATGCTCAAGATGACTACCATAGTGAACTGATTCTAAAAGCGATGATTGCTGCAGCCAAAGCAGATGGCCATGTAGACCAGCAAGAGATGGCGCACATTGAGTCGACGCTTGAACAATCTGGTGCAGACACCGCACTACAACAGCTCGTTCATGCAGAATTAAACAAGCCGCTCGACCCAGTAGAAGTCGCTCGATTAGCCCGTTCGCCACAACAAGCATCTGAAGTTTATTTAGCCTCTCTTATTATTATTGATGAACAAAACTTTATGGAGAAGGCCTACTTACAAGAGCTAGCCAAACAGCTTCATCTAGACAATGAAGTCACGTATCAACTAGAACAACAGCTGCAAAATTAGTTTCATTGTATAAATTGCAAGCATCAGTTTATCAGGCTTGAGCTAGAGCAAGCTTAAGCTTTGAGTTTCCTAAATTGAGTGTGTATATTTGAGAGCAGTTATCATTTATTGGAGTTGAAGCTATGCAAGTATATGGCTGTTGTGAACTGGTTCGTGAGCTGTATGCTCAAATCGGCAGTGGTGACCAAGCGTATGTCCCACAAGCAATTTCATGCGCAGTAAGGGCGTTGAATGATATTGCAGCGGATGAGTCTCTACCTAAAGAAGCACGAGAGAAAGCCGCCTTTGCTGCTGCAAATCTGTTAATTTCCGACTTCGAGGATAAGTAATGAATCTGGCGAACTTTGAAAGCATGGATCCAGTGATGTTGATGAGTATCGTCAACATGAAGCTACGTGATGATTTTGGCGGTGACTTAGACAAACTTGTTGCTTACTTCGATATCGATAAAAGCGCGTTAGAAGCAAAGCTCGCCACTGCTGGTTTTGACTTTTTGCCAGATGCAGGTCAGTTTCGTTAACGATTCCTGCAAATACTAGATGCAAAAAAACCGCCCTATTCGGCGGTTTTTTATTTGCAGTGAATCGCGATTATTCTTCGTCGAAGAAATCGTCTTCATCATCCAATTCAGCTTGTGCTGCTGCAGCAAGTTTCGCTTCTTCGATACGGCGTGCTTTCTTTTCTGCTGCTTCTTGCGCTAAACGCTCTTCACGTTCAACGCGAACCTTACGTGCTTCGCCTTTACGTTCGTTACGAGCAGCTTGATTCTGAACAAAGCCCGCTAGCTCTTTTTCAGCCCACTCTTGAGCTTGAGCTTCAGTTTCAAAGCCAGTCTCACGCTTAGATACTGACGTTTTACGTGAAGTCACTTGGCGTGTGATCTCTGCACACCAACCGTTACGTTTTTCTGTAACACGAATGGCAAATTTTTTGTTGTTCGACATATTCATTTCCTAAGGGATTATTGAGGGATATAGCCATCCCTTGGCAAGCGCGGTATTAGAGCGCAAAAATGCGCCGTTGGCTATAAGTTTTTAAATAAAGAAAGCGCAGACCTTTCGATCTGCGCTTTAACTATGCTGCTAAGCAAAACTAACGTCTTCTCAATTAACCGACGTTCTTACGTGCGTTTTGGAACATTCGCATCCAAGCGCCGTTCTCGCCCCAACCTTCTGGAGACCATGAGTTCGCTACTGTGCGGAATACACGCTCAGGGTGCGGCATCATGATAGTTACGCGGCCATCTTGAGTCGTTAGACCCGTGATTGCGTTTGGTGAACCGTTCGGGTTGTTCGGGTATTGCTGCGTTGCATTACCGTGGTTGTCTACGTAGCGAACGGCAACCGTACCTGACGCTTCAATCGCCGCTAGGTGGTCAGCATCACGTACTTCTACGCGGCCTTCACCGTGTGATACTGCGATTGGCATACGTGAACCTTCCATGCCGTCAAAGAAGACAGAATCAGATTTCTGGACTTCAACTAGGCTGAAACGAGCTTCAAAGCGCTCAGATTCGTTGCGAACAAAGCGTGGCCACAAATCAGCGCCTGGGATCAGCTCTTTCAAGTTCGATAGCATCTGACAGCCGTTACACACACCAAGAGAGAAGGTATCTTCACGCTGGAAGAACCCTTCGAACTGGTTGCGAGCTTGCTCGTTGAACAGGATAGACTTCGCCCAACCTTCACCTGCACCTAGTACGTCACCGTAAGAGAAACCACCACAAGCCACTAGGCCTTGGTACTCTTCTAGAACCACTTGACCGGTTAGGATGTCGCTCATGTGGATGTCTGTTGCTTCAAAACCTGCACGATCAAACGCTGCTGCCATTTCAACGTGAGAGTTAACACCCTGCTCACGTAGGATTGCCATCTTAGGCTTGGTGCCTCTCGCAATGTAAGGTGCTGCAATGTCTTCGTTTACATCGAAGCTTAGCTTAACGTTCAGACCAGGGTCAGAGTTGTCTTTCTTCGCTTCGTGCTCTTGGTCAGCACATGCCGGGTTATCACGTAGACCTTGCATCTTGTGCGTTGTCTCAGCCCAGATAGTACGTAGTTCAGTACGGTTACGCTCAAGAACGACTGTCTCACCAGAAGTAATCACTAGCTCATCAGATGCTTCTACTGAGCCGATTACATGAGAACATGCCTCAAGACCGTTTGCTGCTAGCGTTGAAAGTACAGCGTCTAGGTCATCGTTCTTAACCTGAAGTACCGCACCTAGCTCTTCGTTAAATAGCGCCGCCAGTGCGTCATCACCTAGGTCAGCAATATCTGCTTTCACACCACAGTGACCAGCAAATGCCATCTCAGCTAGAGTAACGAATAGACCGCCATCGCCCTTATCGTGGTAAGCCACTACTTGATCGTTCGCGACAAGAGTTTGCACGCCTTGGTAGAAACCTTTTAGCTGCGCTGCGTTGTCAACGTCTGCTGGCTTATCACCCAGTTGCTTGTAAACCTGTGCTAGCGCTGTTGCACCTAGACGATTCTGACCATTACCTAGGTCGATTAGAACTAGCGAAGTATCACCTTTGTCAGTGCGAAGCTGAGGTGTAATTGTCTTACGCACATCTTCAACACGAGCAAACGCAGTGATGATTAGAGATAGCGGAGAGGTTACTTCTTTCTGCTCACCGTTCTCTTCCCACTTGGTCTTCATCGACATTGAATCTTTACCAACAGGGATAGTCAGGCCAAGTGCTGGACATAGCTCTTCACCCACCGCTTTCACTGCTTCGTAAAGACCCGCGTCTTCACCCGGGTGGCCAGCTGGAGACATCCAGTTTGCAGACAGTTTAATGTGTTTGATATCACCGATGTTTGTCGCTGCAATGTTTGTGATTGCTTCACCAACCGCTAGACGAGCAGAAGCGCCGAAGTCTAGTAGAGCCACTGGTGTACGCTCACCCATCGACATCGCTTCACCGTGGTAAGTGTCGTAGCTTGCTGCGGTCACTGCGCAGTTAGCAACAGGCACCTGCCAAGGACCAACCATTTGGTCACGAGCAACTAGACCCGTTACTGTGCGGTCACCGATAGTGATAAGGAATGTTTTCTCTGCAACCGTTGGTAGACGTAGAACGCGGTCCGCTGCTTCGTTTAGCTCGATACCGTCACGGTTAACTGCAGGGTTGTTTGCTTTTAGCGTTTTCGCATCACGATGCATCTTAGGCGTCTTACCAAGAAGCACATCCATTGGCATGTCGATTGGCGTGTTCTCGAAGTGTGAATCTTCAAGTTTCAGTTCACGCTCTTCTGTTGCGATACCTACTACGGCGTATGGTGCACGCTCACGCTTACAGATTGCGTCGAATACTTCCATGTTCTCTGGCGCAACTGCCATAACGTAACGCTCTTGAGATTCGTTACACCAGATCTCAAGTGGGCTCATGCCTGGTTCGTCGTTTGGTACGTCACGCAGTTGGAAGATACCACCACGCTCGCCATCGTCTACAAGCTCAGGAAGTGCGTTAGAGATACCGCCCGCGCCTACATCGTGGATGAACGCGATTGGGTTAGCATCACCAAGTTGCCAACAACGGTCGATAACTTCCTGACAGCGACGCTCCATTTCTGGGTTTTCACGCTGTACTGAGGCGAAATCTAGGTCTTCTGCTGATTGACCAGATGCCATTGAAGAAGCAGCACCACCGCCAAGACCGATGTTCATTGCAGGGCCACCAAGTACGATTAGGCTTGCGCCTACTGGGATCTCTTTCTTCTGAACGTGCTCGTCACGGATGTTACCCATACCACCAGCAATCATGATTGGCTTGTGGTAACCACGGACCTCTTCACCTGCGTGAGAGTTCACTTTTTCTTCGTAAGTACGGAAGTAACCCAGTAGGTTTGGACGACCAAATTCGTTGTTAAACGCCGCGCCACCAAGTGGACCTTCTAGCATGATGTCTAGAGCGTTAACGATGCGACCCGGTTTACCGAAATCTGTTTCCCATGGCTGTTCAAAACCAGGAATACGTAGGTTAGACGTAGTGAAGCCAACAAGACCTGCTTTTGGCTTACCACCAATACCAGTCGCACCTTCGTCGCGGATTTCACCGCCTGAACCTGTAGAAGCACCCGGCCAAGGAGAAATAGCCGTTGGGTGGTTGTGAGTTTCCACCTTCATTAGGATGTGCGCTTTCTCTTGGCTGTAGCCGTACTGGCGAGTTTCTGGGTTTGGGAAGAAACGACCGACATCAGAGCCCACCATCACTGCTGCATTATCTTTGTATGCAGACAGTACGTTTTCTGGTGTCGTTTCAAATGTGTTCTTGATCATTTTGAACAGAGACTTCTCTTGCTTAACGCCGTCGATAGTCCAGTCTGCGTTGAAGATCTTGTGACGACAGTGCTCTGAGTTCGCCTGTGCAAACATCATTAGCTCTATGTCGGTTGGATTACGATCAAGTTTGTTTACGAACGCATCGTAAAGGTATTCGATCTCATCATCCGCTAGTGCAAGACCTAGGGTAACGTTTGCGTTTTCAAGCGCAGCGCGACCACCAGCAAGTAGGTCAACGTCCGCGACTGGTGCAGGTTCTGCCACTTGGAAAAGCGCCGCTGCTGAATCGAAGTCAGTAAAGATAACTTCCATCATGCGGTCATGAAGAATCGCTTTAAGCTCAACCAGTTGAAGCTCAGAAAGGCCAGATGATGTTTCGATGTAGTAAGCCGTACCGCGCTCTAGACGAGCAACTTTAGCTAGGCCACAGTTATTCGCGATGTCAGTAGACTTAGAAGACCATGGTGAGATAGTACCAGGGCGAGGAGTCGCAAGTAGAAGAAGACCTTCAGGCTTGTGCTCTTCAATTGTCGGACCGTAAGTCAGTAGTTTTTCTAGTTTCTCAACTTCAGACGCATCTAGGTCTGCCGTTAGATCAGCAAAGTGGGCAAACTCAGCGTAAATACCTGTTACAGGTAGGCCTAGTTCACGACAAAGCTCTAGAAGCTTGTTAACACGAAATTCAGATAGAGCTGGGGAGCCACGAAAAATTCTCATGTACTTAGGTCTCTTATGCAATTGATTAAGGTGATATTGGAATAAATTCAGTGGGTTATACTGTTTTACTTCGAAGCTATTCCCGAAGGTTTGAAAACCTATGCCGATTCCACCTCTGCATTGCGAGCGCATTATATAGCAATTATTTTTGTGATGTAACACCAATAGCAACCGTTTGCGTCATTTTTTTTGTCAAATTTGAAATACAGCAAAACTCATTAAATGATGAAGTTGTTACCAATGCATTGCACATAAGCTTTGATTGACCTCATCCCTTTGATATAAAGGACACACTAGATGTATGAGAATGCTATCGATGAAGAATCATTATTTTAAGCGCTTTAAGTATCTGACAACATTATGCCTTGCAGCCCTATTTCTCTCTGGCTGCCAGATTGAATCAGAACCTAAAAGTGAGCTGGAACAAATACGCGAGCGCGGCGTGTTGCGAGTGGGTACGCTCAACAATCAACTTTCTTACTATATTGGTCCAGATGGTCCGGCCGGGTTGGATTATGAAATTGCGCGTGAGTTTGCAAACGAATTAGGTGTTCAGCTGGAAATGAAGCCAGCTTATCGTATATCCAGTCTCTACCCTGCATTAGAGAATGGTGAGATTGACATCATTGCAGCTGGCCTTAGTCAGTCAGAAGAGCGATTACAGCGCTTTCGTCCAGGCCCAGCCTACTATTATGTCAGCCAACAATTGGTGTATAAAAAAGGCCAGTGGCGTCCTCGCAATCTAAAACAGTTGTTGAAAAAACAGTCAGAGTTAATGGAACAGAATAATGGCGAACCTGTTGTGACCATCGTCAGCGATTCACACTTCAAACGTACGCTTACCAATATCCAGCAAAAATCCCCTGAGTTTGAATATAAAATTGACCCAAATTCAGATGTCAACGAGTTGCTGAAACAAGTCTCAGAAGGCGAACTGAAGTACACCGTCGCCGATTCTGTAGAAATATCGCTTTCCCAACGTATCTATCCAGATTTAGCGCTCGCATTTGAGCTAACGGAAGATCAACCTATTTCTTGGTTTCTACAACGCTCTGAAGATGAAAGCCTTTATGCGCTATTGATTGAGTTTTTTGGTAACTTGCAACAGTCCGGACACTTAGCATCCTTAGAAGAGAAATACATTGGACACATTGGCACATTTGACTACGTCGATACCCGCGCCTTTATTCGCGCATTGGACAGCAAACTGCCGAAATGGTCTCCCCTGTTCCAAGAGTACTCCGACGAATTTGATTGGCGTTTAATTGCCGCACTGGCGTATCAAGAATCACACTGGAACCCACTGGCAAAATCACCAACGGGCGTTCGAGGAATGATGATGTTGACTCTACCAACGGCAAAAAGTGTCGGGGTAACAGATCGACTTGATCCCGAGCAGTCGGTAAAAGGTGGCGTAGAATATTTGCGCCGCATGGTGGCACGTATCCCAGACAGTATTGATGAGCATGAAAAGATTTGGTTCGCGCTGGCTTCCTACAATATTGGTTATGGGCATATGATGGATGCGAGACGGCTGACGAAAAGACAAGGTGGAAATCCAGACGCTTGGTCAGATGTTAAGGAGCGTTTACCTCTGCTTCGACAAAAGAAATTCTTTAGCCAAACCCGTTATGGTTATGCCCGTGGTGATGAAGCGAAAAACTATGTTGAAAACATTCGCCGTTACTATCAAAGCATTATTGGTCATGTAGAGCAGCAAACACCTGAAAACGGTGAAGTGGACATTGATGATCTTGCCGTCATCCCGCCACCAGAGCAGCCCGCGTCCTCAGCAAGTACCACTGCGGTTTCGAGTGCTTCTTCTACTGCCAGCTCACAAAATTAACCTAAAGCGCAACTTATTTAAGTTGCGCTTTTTATTTGTGAAGTACCCTCGCTAAATGACGCTTGTACTCCATGTCTGATTTTTATATTGTGTTTGGCCAAAATGCGCTACTGAGTTCAGTAGCAAAGGCCTCAAATGAGGTAATTATTGTAGTCATTAGGGGTTGTTGATGCGCAGACGTAAGTTACAGTCTAAACGCTTGAACAAAACTGTTGCAGCCATCCGTCGCAAGCGCAAAGTGAGCAATAATAAAAAGAAAATTATTGCTCGACACCGCGCCTTCATGTGTACGGCATCGGTATAACAGTAAGCATCGCAAACATTCATCTTAGGTGAATGTTTGCATCTCGCTTACTCACCTTCTTGTTTATTTAGCTGCTTTTGAGCTTTTATTTCTTTACGTCTACGGCGGAAGAACGCTTGCAACTGCTCTCGACATTCATCTTCCAGTAGCCCCTTCTCAACCTGAGCGTAATGATACGCAGCTTGGCTTGCAAATAAGTCGAGGACGGTTCCAGCCGCCCCCGCTTTTAGATCCGGAGCACCATAAACGACTCGCTTTACTCGGCTATGTAGCAATGCGCCTGCACACATGGGACAAGGTTCAAGCGTGACATACAAGGTCGTATCTAGCAGCCGGTAATTCTGCAACTCTTTTCCGGCTTGACGCAATGTCTGGATCTCAGCATGCGCTGTGGCATCGTGATCGCAAATCGAACGGTTCCATCCTTCAGCAATAACTTGACCATCTTTTACCAGAACCGCTCCAACAGGAACCTCCCCATCCAATTCAGCTTGGTGGGCCAGTTCCATTGCTCGGCGCATGAAAACTTCGTCTTGTGCGGAAAAGAGTTGAGACAACTTACACTCCTAAAATCGTGCTCTAAAGCAGAGGGGGATATTTGAATAAGATGCTAAGAAGCATACTCAATATCAAACCAATAACAATACATAATCGTTGGGTTAATCACGACTTGGCATCGCTTTGACCCGCACAATTCGATTATGCTCAACCACCTCGGCTGTAAATTGCCAGTTTTGATAATGGATGACCTCTCCGGACTCCGGCAAGCGGCCAAGTTTCCAAGTGAGTAAACCATTCAAAGTTTGCGCACCATCGGCATGCAATTCATCACTCAGTTCTAGACGATTCTGTAGCTCACTCAATGGAATGAGTGCATCCAACATCCATCCAGACTCACACGGTTCTGCCCATAAATCATTGGGGTTATTTGAGAGCTCTCCCGCGATGGCCTCCAATACGTCATAGTGAGTGACCAAACCTTGAATATCACCATATTCATCGACAATAAATGCCATTTCATTACCCGAATTTTTAAAGTAACTCAGTAGATTTAGCCCTTTCATTGACTCAGGAATATAAACAGGGCTCTTGGACAAACTCACAATCGTTTGATTGCTTATCTGACTAGCATGATTGAGCAATGCTTTCGCTGATACCGTTCCAACAATCTGATCGAGGCTACCTCGGCAGATTGGAAATACACTGTGTTTGGTGGTTCGAATTCGCTTTAATACTGATTCAATCGGTTGGTCTATATCTAAAAAATCAATCTCACGTCGAGGTGTCATCAGTGAACCCACCAAGCGATCATCCAACTGAAGAATATTGCGAATCATCTCTTGTTCGCCTTGCTCAATCGCCCCCGATTCTGAGCCCTCACGTACAATGGCATGGATATCATCTTCCGTTACACTATCTTCTTGGTTTTTCTGCCTCATCAACGTCAGCAATGCTTCAGTTGACCAAGATAGTAACCACACAAACGGTGTCGTCAGTTTAGACACCCAATAAATCGGTAAAGCGACCAGAACCGCGATTGTTTCAGCTTGAGATTGAGCAAAGCGTTTAGGAACCAGCTCTCCGACTACGATGGCAAAGTAGGTAATGCCAACAACTACTATCGCCGTAGAAAATACGTTCGCTTGCTCAGGCGTCATGCCCCAAAGTTCCATTTGTTGTGCAAGCGGTCCTGATAATGTGGCTTCACCAACAATACCGCTTAATAGACCAATGACGGTGATACCAATTTGAATAGTAGAAAGAAAACGGGTGGAATTTTCCTTGAGTTCAAGAGCCACTTGAGCGGCTTTGTGTTTTTCAGCGAGGCGCTTTAACCGACTTGTTTTTGCTGCGACTAATGCGATTTCAGACATCGCAAAAAGACCGTTTAATACAATTAACCCTACTAAAAGCAGAATTTTCATAAATGTTTATTTTCCATGTTTAACGGCATGTGCCGCCACCTGCAGTTTAAAGCGAGTTGCAGATAAAAAAAAGCCTACCGAAAGGGTAGGCTTTGTAATCATTTATGTCACTTACATCGTGTAAGTGTATGGCGCTTGGATACCTAGAGGAATGCCTAGCATCCAGTAAACCACTAGGAAGATAGACCAGCCAATTAGCATTGCAATCGAGAATGGCATCATTAACGATGCTAGCGTACCGATACCTGTCGACTTCACGTAACGCTGACAGTAAACCACGACTAGAGGGAAGAATACCATCAGAGGTGAAATGATGTTCGATACAGAGTCACCTACACGGTAAGCCGCTTGAGATAGCTCAGGAGAAATACCCACAGCCATTAGCATAGGAACTAGGATTGGACCGATAAGAGCCCATTTCGCTGATGCAGAACCGATTAGAAGGTTTACAGAAGCCGTTAGAAGAATCATACCGATGATAGTTGCTTCACCTGGTAGGTTCATCGCTTTCAGGCCTTCCGCACCGTATAGCGCCAGCATCGTACCGATGTTTGATTGCGCGAATGCAGATAGGAACTGCGCACAGAAGAACGACATTACAATGTATGCGCCCATCGTAGACATGGTATCCGCCATCGCTTTGATGATGTCGTTACTTGTCTTGAACGTGCCAGAAACGCGACCGTAAACGTAACCCGGAATGATAAACAGGATGAAGATCAGTGGAACGATAGACTTCATGATTGGCGCAGAGAACGCAGTGATCTCACCTTCAGGTGAACGCAGTGCAGAGTTTTCTGGGATAAGCGCCACAACAAGAAGTGCGATACCCGCCATCATAGCCCAACCTGCGTAACGGAACGCTTTAGACTCAAGCTCAGTGAAGGAACCTAGATCGGGTGCTTTCTCTGCGTCTTCGTCGATTGGAGTGTTCTTTAGACGTGGCTCGATGATTTTCTCAGTGACGTACCAACCGATAGCAACAATGATTACTGAAGATAGACCAGTAAAGAAGATGTTCGCTAGTGGGTTAACCACGTACTCAGGGTCCAGAACCTGTGCAGCTGTTTGCGTGAAACCAGCCAATAGAGGATCGATACCTGAAGGGATGAAGTTTGCAGAGAAACCACCTGATACACCTGCAAACGCTGCCGCGATACCCGCTAGAGGGTGACGACCAGCCGCGTGGAAGATGATACCACCAAGAGGAATAACCAGAACGTAGCCCGCATCCGCCGCAGTGTGCGATACGATTGCTACAAGAATTAGCATTGGAGTAAGAAGTTTCGCTGGCGTGAAGTTCAGCATCTTCTTAAGGCCTGTTGTGATGAAGCCAGAAGAATCGGCAACACCCACACCCAACATCGCTACGAGAACAATACCAAGTGGCGCAAAGCCAGTGAACGTTGTCACCATATTAGCAAGGAAACTTGCTAGTGCTTCGCCTGTTAGCAGGTTAGTAATAGTAAGAGCTTCGCCAGTTCGAGGATTGGGAAGGTCGAAAGAAACATTCGACAAAAGTGCAGACGCAGCCCAAGTAATGATTAGTGCCCAGAAAAACAGAATCGCTGGATCAGGAATTTTATTACCTACTCGCTCGATAAAGTTCAGAAAGCGATCCATCCCGCTCGGCTTCGGAGACGGTGCTTTGTTTACAGCTTGGTTACTCATGGTAAC
The DNA here is from genome assembly GCF_050113695.1 of Vibrio sp. TRT 17S01. Classification (NCBI taxonomy): domain Bacteria; kingdom Pseudomonadati; phylum Pseudomonadota; class Gammaproteobacteria; order Vibrionales; family Vibrionaceae; genus Vibrio; species Vibrio sp. TRT 17S01. The sequence continues at coordinate 177,928 of NZ_JBNJOG010000002.1, forward strand.
TCCATATGTGATGTTGTTGCCTTTGACCTTTTCGAATAATTATGTCGGTCAATTTTCAACGGACTATTCTATTCAATCCGCCAAATAAAAGCACAAGATCCCATGATAAATTTCATATATGGAGACATATTTTGCAAAATCGCAATCGAGCAGTAACAAAAAACACACAGATTTTGACGGTATATTTAAACAATTTAGAAACCAAAACGAAAAATATACAGTAAACCTTTCGGTGATTAGCCATCTATAAGGTGAATTTGTTTATGCTCGATTTTATCGTTACATCGAAAATTCACTGTGGCTGGAGAGCATAGTTTTTAATGTAATGGATTGCTCCTCCCCTAACCGATCTGACCAAGATGTCTTTACTGAGATAGATTTTAACGAAGAAGATAAAGATGCCGATGGAATACTGACTGTCCACGTTAAAGTATATGGCGAGTGCGTCACACTATCACTTCCACTACTTATTGAAGCAAACGTCGGCACAGAAATCGTAGACATAGCCGCAGAAGCTCCTCGCGCTCTAAACCATTCTAATTTTTGCTCAGCGAGGTTCAGGGCTTGGCTACTTTTTACTGCAAAATCCGCTCGTTGTTCTATATAGGTTTGTAGCTTCACCAAAGCCAATGAAGCAATGCCAATCAAGAGAAAAGAAATTAATACCTCAATAAAACTAAAGCCTTGTTGTTTAGTTTGCATACCAACTCCCTGACAACCATTTAATTTTCTTCAGCTTTGACAATGGCACATCGATAACATCTCGGTTATAAGTGAAACTCACTGACGAACTGTACACCGCATATGTCCCCGGAGCGTCCATCACATATCCTCCCAATGGATAGAACGCACCATTTTGGAAATATGCAGTATTGCCTGTTGTCACACTTGAAACTGGCCCAACAACACCATCTAAAACTGTCTTTTGTCCTGAGTCGAGGCTAGACCACAGAGCGGCACTTGGAACAAACTCTGGAGCACCAAGACTATCATGTGAAACAAAGTGATAAAGCATCCCCTTGAAGTCCAAAGCGCCTGATGTTGATAGTAATCCATTATGAACCACTAAAATTACCCCACTTGGAATCGTTGCAGCCCCAGAGGAAGGAGTAATTGCCTCACCAATGGCTGTCAAATCAGTAGAACTGAGATGACAGCTACCATAAATCCAAATAAGATCTTGTCCAGCTTCAATATTATCAACAATTTTAGTTCCACAATTATCCACAACTGTAGCCGCAGGCAATGTGGCTTGGGTATACAGCATTTCACCACTACCAGAGGTTAGCGGCACATTAGCTAACTTAACGAACCCATCAAATGACATCACATCAAACCACTCGTTCCTTGGTGTATCGAATAAGTCTTCAAAAGGTTTCTGTGATGTGTCTAATACAAAGTCTTTCTTTAACCCTGACGGAGTGTTGTAGTTACCAATCACTGATGTCATATAGCTGTCCCCGACAGTTGAACGACAACTTTGCCCCGTTGGGAATCCCAGATATGGTAATGTACTGTCATGCAGCCCTTGATTGACAATAGTTCCGTATACTTTGAATTCATTACTATACCGAAGCATCGTACATCCCCACTCATTACTCCCCAATCCCTCTCCTGGATCGGGTCTCATTGCCATACCACCAGCAAAATACAAATTGGAGGTTGCTTTCATGACTCCTGACGCACCAGTTCCAGGGAGTTTAATTATTTTTTGCAATGATGTATGACCAAATTGAGTCGTCACCTGAACGAGGTTAGCCTTGGGAAGCATATAGGAAAATTCGAGATCACCATTTCCGTTACATTCATCGACCACAGAGCTTGTCGGGACAGAACGCTCCAAAACGGCTTTACTATAGATACACTCTAATCCCCCTTCTGCAATCCAATGTTGTTGACGCGCTGCGACCTCATTCTGTGCGCGCTTGATTTGATAGAAAACCGATTTGTAAGAACCCAATGCCAAAACCAAAGCACAAATAAGCAAAATAGACGTTACAACTAAAGTAACGGCCCCAGACTGAGCATGCTTCTTCATTGCCAATTCCTCTGAATGGTTTTGATCACAGCGGTGTGAGTATTTGTTGGGTCGGACAACAAATGACCCGTTAAGGTAATCGTGACAATTTTGTTATCCGCTGAATTGCTTGCAACAGTGGCTGTTGTTAGCTGCAATTGGGAAATAGATATCTGTTTTGGATTGAAAATCTGATAGCAGGAGTTGCCAAGTACTGACGCAGCAGCAGACGCTACAGTTAAAGGAGCTGCACTGTATTTTTCACATATTTTTAAAGCATCCCCCACGCTTGGGTTCCCTGAAGCTTCACGCTTATATACCACATTACGAAATGCAGAACTTCCTGAAGAGGCGACTCGGTATGCGTAAGCCAACTGGTCTGCCTGACTGTGAATGCTGCTTGATGCACCAGATAGCTTAGCTGAAATTGAACCTATGCCATCAAACCCAGCACGTTGAACATCCTCTTTGATTTGCAAAATAGTGCTAGAAAGGTTCTGCACGAGTAACAGCTCCTTTCCTCTTTCAGAGGCCAACTTTTGCCCAGTAACAAAGACAGATCCGACGATCCCCAAGGCAATCACTCCAATAATTGAAGCGATCATTAATTCGATCAGGGAAGCTCCTGTTTGACGACGTATTTTAACAAGATGGGTAGCCATAATAGCTTCCTCCAACACCACAGATCATAATCCGGCTTGCTGCAACGCCCGTCTTCAATTGGAGAGCCTGATTCGAATTTCCAACACGATAGAACTTTAGGTTCCCGCCAGAAATTCGCCCTCTAGATCCGGTAAGCTTCACTCGATTCGAAGAATAAGATGAACTGATCACCACGTCTTTAAATAATGCACCATCAAGGACCAGTATTTTATTCCCTGCATTTGCAATATCAGAGTCTGTTAGGGTCACCTTCCAATCTCCTGCAGGAGTCGGGTTTGTAGGCAGAGTAAAGTGCGCCCAGAGATCTTGATTTCTCCAAACTGCTTCAGATTTTGATTGGATTAAAAAGCCTTGCAGATCATCCGCTAAGCGTGTCATCTGTGTATTCGATGTTAACTTGTCAAAATTCGGAATAGCGACAGTAAGTAAAATACTCAGTACAACAACGGTCAGTAGAAGCTCTAACAAAGTAAAGCCGCGAGACATTTCCCAAATTCCTATGTAAAGCCATGTTTGCTGGCAACTTATCTTGCAGCGATGCTATCACCGAAGAAAAATAGGAGGAAAATCAATGGGGAAGTACTCGAAATGATTCGAAAAAATTACTGCAATCGCTACAAAAAGAAAGCGATTGGAATGACACTGATCGAATTAATGATAGCGGTAGCCGTGATTGGGATCTTAGCCGGGATTGCCTATCCTAGTTACCAAAACTATGTTCTGAAAGCACATCGCTCTTCAGCCATGGCCGACCTTGCTAAAATACAGCTCGAAATGGAACGCCAATACAACGGGAATTACATATCAGCCGCCAACTCTGTTTTATCTGGTGGTGTATGTACTTTTTGCGAAGTGGACAGTGCTCGCTATACCATTACTATCGCTAAAACAGCAACAACGTACACCATCAGCGCGACCGCTGCAGGCGCGCAGACAAATGATAAATGTGGTGCAAACTCATACACCGCACTCACTTTAAATCAGGTGGGCGAAGGTTCACCAGCAAACTGCTGGAAGTAACTTCACTCATAGCGAATGCAAAAAGGCCTGCATTTAGCAGGCCTTTTATTTAATTCAATAACTCAGCATTAGCTGGTTAGATCATCAAAAAACTTCTTAACACCGTTAAAGAAACCTTCTGATTTTGGCTTGTGCTTAGTCGCAGCTTCGCCACCACAAGATTCTTCAAACTCTTTTAGCAGCTCTTTCTGACGCGAACTCAGATTCACTGGCGTTTCAACAACTAGTTTAACAATCAAATCGCCAACACCGCCGCCACGAACACCTTTCACGCCCTTGCCACGCATGCGGAACATACGACCCGTTTGTGTTTCAGTTGGGACTTTAAGATTTACACGACCATCAAGAGTAGGAACCTCAACTTCACCACCCAGTGCAGCCATAGCAAAGCTTACTGGTACTTCGCAGTACAGGTTATTACCATCACGCTCGAAGATATGGTGTTCTTTTACGTGAACTTGTACGTATAGATCGCCAGCTGGTGCCCCCATCTCACCCGCTTCACCTTCGCCAGATAGACGAATGCGATCGCCAGTATCCACGCCTGCAGGGATCTTAACGTTAAGCGTCTTGGTCTTTTGTTTACGACCTTGACCATGACACACGTTACATGGGTCTTTAATGATCTTCCCTTTACCATGACAGGTAGGACAGGTTTGTTGCACAGCAAAGAAACCTTGACGCATCTGTACTTGACCATGACCATGACAGGTACCACATGTTTCTGCTGAAGTGCCTTTCTTCGCACCACTGCCATCACACGTATCACAGTGAACCAATGTTGGCACTTCAATCTCTTTCGATATGCCACGAACCGCTTCTTCTAGCGTTAGTTCCATGTTGTAACGTAGATCAGCACCACGCTGGGCACGATGACCACCGCCACCGCCACGGCGACCACCACCGAAAATGTCACCAAAGACGTCACCAAAGATGTCACCAAAATCTGCACCGCCGCCACCAAAGCCGCCGCCGCCCATACCACCTTGTTCAAACGCAGCGTGACCATATTGGTCATAAGCCGCCTTTTTCTGTGGATCGAGTAGAATTTCGTACGCTTCTTTTACTTCTTTAAACTTATCCGCAGCAGTTTCATCCCCCTGATTACGGTCTGGGTGGAATTTCATCGCTAGGCGCTTATAAGCCTTCTTAATATCGCGTTCAGACGCATCGCGGCTCACGCCTAATACTTCGTAAAAATCACGTTTTGACATGTTCTTCGTCACCAATATAGTACTGCAAACGGTGCTCAATCACTCTGTGTGTGATACCGCTTGGTGGTTGTATCATTCTAGATAAAAGCTTTACGTAAAAGTGCTTATCTGGAAGGACATCCTAATTACAAACATACGGGCGTAAGAGTTACCTCAAACGCCCGCAAACTAAATAAGCTATCGCTTAAGAATCAAGAATTACTTCTTATCTTCTTTTACTTCTTCGAACTCAGCGTCTACAACGTCATCTTCTTGCTTAGGTTGTTCGCCCGCTTCAGCACCTTGTTGTGCTTGCGCCTGTTGCTGAGCGATTTCCATTAGCTTTTGAGCAGCTGTCATCAAAGCTTGAACTTTCGCATCAATCGCTTCTTTGTCGTCACCCTTACGAGCTTCTTCAAGTTCAGAGATCGCGGCTTCAATCTTCTCTTTCTCGTCAGCTGGAAGCGCTTCACCCGCCTCTTCAATCTGCTTACGAGTACCGTGAATCATTTGGTCAGCTTGGTTACGTGCAGTTGCTAGCTCTTCGAACTTTTTGTCCGCTTCTTTGTTAGCTTCTGCTTCTTGAACCATTTTCTCGATGTCTTCATCGCTTAGACCGCCAGAAGCTTGGATAGTGATCTTCTGCTCTTTACCAGTCTGCTTGTCTTTCGCAGATACGTGTAGGATACCGTCCGCATCTAGGTCGAAAGTTACCTCGATTTGTGGCATGCCACGTGGTGCAGGCTGGATGCCTTCTAGGTTGAATTGACCTAGAGACTTGTTATACATCGCTTGCTTACGCTCACCTTGAAGAACGTGGATAGTTACCGCGTTCTGGTTGTCTTCTGCTGTAGAGAAAACTTGGTTCGCTTTCGTTGGGATAGTCGTGTTCTTCTCAACAAGTTTAGTCATTACGCCACCCATAGTCTCGATACCTAGAGACAGTGGAGTAACGTCTAGTAGAAGTACATCTTTAACATCACCTGCTAGTACACCACCTTGAACGGCAGCACCCATTGCTACTGCTTCATCAGGGTTTACGTCGCGGCGAGCTTCTTTACCGAAGAACTCAGCAACTTTTGCCTGAACCATAGGCATACGAGTCTGACCACCTACTAGGATAACGTCAGTGATATCGCCTACAGATAGGTCAGCATCTGCTAGAGCAACTTTTAGTGGCTCAAGAGAACGTTGTACTAGGTCTTCAACTAGAGATTCTAGTTTCGCACGCGTCACTTTAACGTTCATGTGCTTAGGACCAGTCGCATCCGCAGTTACGTAAGGTAGGTTTACGTCTGTTTGAGTAGTAGAAGAAAGCTCAATTTTCGCTTTTTCTGCTGCTTCTTTAACACGCTGCATTGCTAGAGGATCGTTCTTAAGATCGATGCCTTGCTCTTTCTTAAACTCTTCAACTAGGTAGTTGATCATGCGGTTATCGAAGTCTTCACCACCTAGGTGAGTGTCACCGTTAGTTGCTAGAACTTCGAACGTTTTCTCACCTTCAACTTCATCGATTTCGATGATAGAGATATCGAATGTACCACCACCAAGGTCGTATACCGCGATAGTGCGGTCGCCGCCTGACTTGTCTAGACCGTATGCTAGAGCCGCCGCTGTTGGTTCGTTGATGATACGTTTAACTTCTAGACCTGCAATACGACCGGCATCTTTAGTCGCTTGACGCTGTGCATCGTTAAAGTAAGCAGGAACTGTGATAACTGCGCCAGTTACTTCCTCACCAAGGAAGTCTTCAGCAGTTTTCTTCATTTTCTTCAGTACTTCAGCAGAAACCTGAGGAGCTGCCATTTTTTGGCCTTGCGCTTCAACCCAAGCATCACCATTGTCTGCTTTCACGATATTGAAAGGCATGATTTCGATATCGCGTTGTACTTCTTCGTCTTCAAAACGACGACCGATTAAACGCTTAATTGCAAATAGCGTGTTAGTTGGGTTTGTAACTGCTTGACGTTTCGCTGGTTGACCTACTAGCGTCTCACCATCTGTGTATGCAATTACCGATGCTGTTGTACGCTCACCTTCTGCGTTTTCGATTACGCGTGGTTTGTCGCCGTCTAGTACAGCAACACATGAGTTAGTAGTACCTAAGTCAATACCAATGATTTTACCCATCAGGCTATCTCCGAATAATTTTCTATTTTCGTTTTGCTATATCCCCTATGTGGGGATGTAGAATCGGGTTTCAACCCTTACTCACAAACAAAAATAATGTTGTTTGCTTCATCTATGCCACATAGATAAGGGCAGCAAATGGGTTTTCAAGGGAGGAAGTGAAAAAAAATGTGTTTTTTTCGCTGAAAAGAACCAGTGAAGCGTTTAGCCTCGCTTTTAATGAGAATGAGTTGCAAATTATGCACTTGCTTGTGCTGGTTTTACTGATATGACTTCTGCGTTATCTACTTAATCTTCGGGTTTTGTAAAACTACATCCGCTACCACATGCCCCACCTTACGAGATAAACCACGGAACATATTCTCAGAACAATCCGTCGACCTTTGTAATACCTTACAGCCCGTTTAGAAAAGAAAAGGGAGGCCAAAGCCTCCCTTTCAATGCATTTGTAATGCGGGTTATTTCGCTACCATCACCATTGCTGGGCGAATAACACGGCCATTCAACTCATAGCCTTTTTGCATCACAAACATAACTGTGTTTGATTCGTGATCAGGGCTTTCTTGGATAGACATTGCTTGATGCAATTCTGGGTTAAATGTTTCACCTTCAGGATTAATCTCTTTCAGACCAAACTTTGCCACTGTGTCGACAAAGGTTTTGTGCGTTAGCTCAACACCTTCAAGTAACGGCTTAACCACTTCCGCTTCCGTATCAGCAGCTTGAATCGCACGCTCTAGGTTATCGATTACTGGCAGCAATTCTTCAGCAAACTTATTTAAAGCGTATTTGCGTGCCTTGTCGATTTCCTGCTCGGTACGACGACGCATGTTCTCTACTTCCGCTTTCGCACGAAGTACTGCGTCTTGTTGATCTTTTACTTTGGCTTCACTAGAAAGCAATGCTGCTTCTAGTTGAGCAATTTTGCTTTCTTGGTCATCAATTTCAACATCAAGACCTTCGTTCCATTCGATATCAGCCTCACTACCGACAGCCTCGACATCTTGCTCTGTCGTTTCAGCTTGCTGTTGTAGCTCTTCTTCTTTGACTTTGTTTTCTTCGCTCATGATATCTCCAGAATTCAACTCCATGCATATCTATAGCCATTCACGTTTATTGGGCCTAGATACATAAAAATTCGCATATTTAGCTAACTTGCCATTATTATGGGGATGAAGACTGCCGATTCAAGCCTATTTCGTGTGGAAAATCTATGAAAAAACCTTTTGAAGTGATCGCTATCATTGGCAAACCACGTGATCAGCAAGCCATTCAAACACATCGAGAGCTTTATGCCTGGTTAACAGAACAAAACTATCAAGTATTTATTGATGACCGACTCAAAGAAATACTCGACGATATTCCAGCCGATCGCTTTGCAAGTTTAATCGAACTTGGCCACAGTGCTGATCTTGGTATCGTTGTTGGTGGCGACGGTAATATGCTTGGTGCTGCACGAGTTCTCTCAAGATTTGATATCTCGGTCATCGGTGTCAACCGAGGAAACTTGGGCTTTCTAACTGACTTAGATCCCGACGACTTTCAAACGGCTTTGTTAGACGTACTATCAGGTAATTTTCTTGAAGAAGAGCGCTTTTTGCTCGAAACAGAAATTCACCGCCATGACCAAGTGAAAAGCCATAATGCCGCGCTGAATGAAGCCGTCCTTCACCCAGGACAAATCGCTCACATGATTGAGTTCGAAGTATACATCGACGATAGCTTTGCATTTTCACAGCGTTCTGATGGCATTATTGTTTCAACCCCAACCGGTTCTACGGCTTATTCCCTTTCTGGAGGTGGGCCAATTTTATCTCCAAGCCTCAACGCGATCACCATCGTCCCTATGTTCCCGCATACGCTTTCAAGCCGACCAATCGTAGTCGACGGCAAACGCAGAATTAAATTGATCGTTTCACCAGATAACCGCGGAACTCAAGAAGTAAGCTGTGATGGACAAGTCTCCCTTCCAGTCTCTCCGGGTGATGAGATCCATATTTACCAAAGCCCTAACGTGCTCAAACTGATCCACCCCAAAGACTACAGTTATTATCATGTGCTCCGAAATAAACTCGGATGGTCAAGCAAACTGTTCTGACTTGCAATAGACACTTTAAGGGCTGGCAACCATGCTGGCCCTTTTTGTTTTTATTCACTTCATATTTAAACAACCTGACTCTGCTCACAAAATTTTTCACACTCACCTTTACTGTATAAAGAAACAGTATATACTGTTTTCTTATACAGTATTGTTCATTTAGACAGGTACATAAAATGCTGGCTCATTTAAGTGTTAATAATTTTGCGATTGTTAAGTCTTTACAACTCGAACTCCTACAAGGTATGACCACCATTACGGGAGAAACTGGCGCAGGTAAATCGATAGCAATTGATGCTCTTGGTTTGTGCTTAGGAGGAAGAGCGGAAGCCAGTATGGTTCGCCAAGGCGAAGAAAAAACAGAAGTCAGTGCCGCATTTTTGTTAGATAACAATATTCACGCAACGCGTTGGCTGGAAGACAATGACTTACTCGATGGTAACGATTGTATTTTACGTCGCATCATCAACAAAGAAGGCCGTTCACGAGCCTTCATTAACGGCAGTCCCGTTCCTCTCTCTCAATTAAAGTCGTTGGGGCAGTTATTAATTAATATTCATGGCCAGCATGCTCATCATCAGTTGATGAAAAGTGAATACCAAATGGCCATGCTTGATCAATATGCTGGCCATAGCAATTTGCTTAAAAACACTCGTAACACCTATCAGGTTTGGCGACAAGCAGACAATAACCTCAAGCAGCTTAAAGAAAACAGCGCCGCCAATCTCGCGCAAAAGCAATTGCTGGAGTATCAAATCAAAGAGCTCAACGAGCTGTCACTGGGCGAGGAAGAATATGAACAACTCGAACAAGAACACAAACGCCTCTCTAACAGCGGTGAACTCGCCTCTAGCTGTCAACAAGCCATCGAACTTATATACGAAGGTGAAGAAGTTAATGCGCTTGGTGTTTTGCAATCGGCCAATCACACCTTAATCCAATTATCAGAATTAGACCCAGTACTAGCAGAGCTGCCAAATATGCTCTCAGAAGCAATTATCCAAATCGAAGAAGCCAACAACGAACTGCGCAGTTATCTCGACAACATTGATGTTGATCCAGCTCGGATGGTTTACGTAGAAGAACGCTTCTCAAAGCTAATGGCCATTGCTCGCAAGCATAATGTCTTACCCGATGAGTTATATCAGCACCATCAAAGTCTACTTGAGCAAATTGAAGCGTTGGATTGCTCTGATGAACGACTAGCAGAGCTTGAGCAAGAAGTTGAAAAACAGTATCAAAACTTTATTGCTTCTGCAGATAAACTACATAAATCACGCAGCCGCTACGCGAAAGAACTCAACAAGCTTATCTCAGCCAGCATGCACGAACTGAGCATGGAAAAGGCAAAATTCTGCATTGAAGTCGAGAAACAGAGCGAGCATCCTTCTCCATTAGGATTGGATAGTGTTTGCTTCTTGGTCTCAACCAACCCAGGTCAACCCATGCAGCCAATTGCCAAAGTGGCTTCAGGGGGGGAACTTTCTCGTATTTCTCTAGCGATTCAAGTAATCACTGCGCAGAAAGTCGACACACCAAGCCTTATTTTTGATGAAGTGGATGTTGGTATCAGTGGCCCAACAGCAGCCGTCGTTGGAAAAATGCTACGAAAACTGGGCGAATCAACACAAGTATTGTGCGTAACTCACTTACCACAAGTTGCTGGCTGCGGTCATCAGCAGTTGTTTGTCGCGAAACAAACGAAAGCGGGTAAAACTGAAACTCAGATGAAAAAGCTTAATGATGACCAACGCGTAAGTGAATTAGCAAGGTTACTTGGAGGCAGTCAAATCACAGACTCCACACTTGCCAATGCGCGTGAACTGCTGTTCGCAGCCTAAATCCATAGTGAACTGAAAGTTCCTTTAATGAAGATTTTAGACTCGACTTTGCAACCAAATTCAAAAATCATGGTCTGAAACAATTCAAAACAGCGGGAACTTTTTACTTTATCGCCCCGCTTGTTTATTATCAGCCGAGTTTTGACGTTATTAGTAACAAGAATTTGAGTATGCAATTAAAGAAATGGCTTATCGCAGTACCATTAGCAATGACAATGCTAACTGGGTGCTCACTGCTAGAAAAATTGGTTTATCGTATTGATATCAATCAGGGTAACTATGTTGAGCAAGACGCTGTCGACAAGCTAAAGTTTGGCATGACAAAAGAACAAGTTCGCTACGTGATGGGCTCACCAATGCTCATTGAAAACGGCTACCCAGATACTTGGTACTACATTTATCACCACACTGAAGGCCACAAAGACTCTATTCAGAAGAACCTAATCGTTAACTTTAACGCTCAAGGTCAACTCGTGAAAGTGAATGGGGATTTTACTGCGAGTGAGCAGTTCTTTGAAGGGATCAACTAAGCCATATCCAGTGATGTATTGATGAAAAAGGCTCGCAATTGCGAGCCTTTGTTATATTTAGTGTTCAGTCATCATCAGCTTTACGTAACGGGTTTTGCTTACCTCCAGTTACAGGGTCAGCGTTGCCAGACAATTTGGCTTGCTCTGCACGTTTACGACGAATCTCTTTTGGATCGGCAAGCAGTGGACGATAAATCTCAATTCGATCTTTGTCTCGCACTGTTGCATTTAACTTAACATTGCGACTAAATACCCCGACTTTATTTACCTTTAAATCGATTTCAGGGTAGAGCGACAATACACCTGATTGTTCAATGATCTCTTCCACTGTCATTGCATTGTTCACAACCAAGGTAAATACTCTCTGTTCCTGTGGAAGTGCATACACCACCTCAACGTGGATCATTTCCGATTCAATCGTCATTATGCATATACCATTTTTGCGCGTTTTGTAAACGCGTTTACCATATTGCTCGTCAACTCGTTAAAAATTTTGCCAAACGCCATTTCAATCATCTTGCTAGAAAACTCAAACTCCAGCTTCAATTCAACTTTACAAGCCTGATCATCTAATGCCGTGAAAAACCAGCCACCCTTTAGGGTTTTAAACGGACCATCAACCAAATTCATTAAAATTGCTTCACCGCTAACCAGCTCATTTGACGTTGTAAACGTTTTGCTTATGCCCGCTTTAGAAACATCTACCGAAGCAACCATACCGCTGTCAGATGACTCAATTACACGGCTACCAGAGCACCCTGGCAGAAACTCGGGGTAACTGGCAACATCATTGACTAAATTGAACATCTGCTCTGCACTAAAAGAGACTAAGGCAGAACGGCTCACTTGCTTCATAAATACTCCTCAATCCTGATTCACAAACTTCAGGTGTGGCACAATTTTACTTTTATTTGCACTGAGCGCAAACAAAGGGATTTGCTAAGCCCTTTATGCGCCGTATAATGCAGCCATTATGGCAAAGAAAAAATCGAAACAAAAAGCGGGTAGCAATACCATCGCTCTTAACAAGAAAGCTCGCCACGAATATTTTATCGACGATGAAATTGAAGCTGGTATGGAGCTACAAGGCTGGGAAGTTAAGTCACTTCGTCAGGGTAAAGCTAACATCGCGGAAAGCTACGTCTTTATGCGTGACGGTGAAGCCTTTGTGAGTGGCATGACCATTACTCCATTAAACCAGGCATCGACACACGTAGTTGCAAACCCAACACGTGTGCGTAAGCTGCTGCTTAGTCGTCGAGAACTCGATAACCTGCTTGGTCGCATCAACCGTGAAGGTATGACACTGGCTGCGCTATCTCTTTACTGGTCACGCTCTTGGGTGAAGATGAAAATTGGTGTTGCCAAAGGTAAAAAGCTGCATGACAAACGTACTGATCTTAAAGAAAAAGATTGGGCACGTGAGAAAGCACGGGTGATGAAGAGCTCACTGCGCTAATATTGAGCACTTAAACGCACAAGTCTAGACAGGTTATACTTTTCTGGTACTATGCGAAGAACACTTTGGGGCTGATTTAGGATTCGACAGGAATTTTGCAGTCTGAGGTGCATGCCGTGGGGCGGTTGGCCACGTAAAAAGCCGCAAAAAAATAGTCGCAAACGACGAAAACTACGCACTAGCAGCTTAATAACCTGCTCAGAGCTCTCTCGCCCTAGCTTCCGCACGTAAGACGGGGACCAACGAGAGATCAAACCCAAACGCGCTAGCCCGGATTCTCCCGCCTGAGAGATGAACGGCGAATTATAATTCAGGATAGTCATTTACTAGCGTGTCGGTTCGCAGGTACTTGGTGAATTTAAAGATCGACTAAGCATGTAGTACCAATGATGAATGGTTTTTGGACGCGGGTTCAACTCCCGCCAGCTCCACCAAACGTTTGGAAAGGGCGGTAACTCTTTGAGTTATCGCCCTTTTTGTATTTAAACATCTAGGGTTAGGCTGTTTGTACTAAATTTAGGTACTAAAGCATGCGCTATTTATCTATCTCAAAATCAGGCATTTGGCAGTTTCGCTTTCAGATTCCCCCAGAGCACCGACACCTATTCAATGGCCGCAGGGAAATCAAACGTTCACTTAAAACGTCAGATAAACAACTTGCAACGATTCATGCGTTGCAGCTTGAGATAGAAATACGAAAAAGCCTTACTTCACCTTCCCCTTGTTGCAAAGATAAAAAACTAGAGGTTCAAACGCCACCGACCTCTATTGCAGAGCAAAGACCCAAACAACGCTCGAGCGGCACACCTCAACATGCGCTAGAGCTATTCATTAAATACAAGCGTGCTCACCTATCCGACAAGTCAGTGGTAATGCTGCAAGCGAAATGCAACGTAGTTTTAGATCTACTTAATAAAAAACGGCTTGCGTTCATTAGGCGAACCGATGCCGAACAAGTTATCGATTTATTACGCCTCTACCCTACAAACCTTAAAAAGCACCGCCAGTTCAGCGGACTATCTGGTACTCAGGCTATTAAACTGAACAAGGAGCTAGGGTTGGCTACACTCAGCGAGGAATCTGTCAAAGATTACAGCCAAAAAATGTCTGGTTTTTTTGAATGGTGTGTTCTCAATGAACTGACTGATATCAATCCCTTCAAAGCAATCAGGTTTAAAAAACAGCGAAAGGATAGCGCTGCAAAATCTGCGTACTCTTCTGCCGATTTACATAAGCTGTTCAGCACTCCAGTTCATTGCGAGAAAGATTTTATACACCCCTATTACTACTGGCTTCCATTGATTGGATACTTTACCGGTGCCCGCCTCAATGAACTCTGCCAGCTTTACAAAGCAGATATATATAGAAAGGAAGGAATTTGGGTACTTCAAATTGATGATAGATTTACGGGGCAAAAACTGAAGAACTTAACTAGCCGCCGAATTGTGCCAATCCATCAACGACTAATCGATATCGGGTTTATTGATTTTGTAACCTCAGTTCAACATGACCGACTATTTCCGGAACTTAGGGACTCAAGGGATGGTTTCGGCAGTGCTGCTTCAAAATGGTTCAGCAGGTTCAAGACTCGGTTAGGTTTTGAGAAAGGTCAGGACTTTCATTCGTTCCGCCATACCGTTGCCACTCAACTTAAACAGAAGCAGGTGTCCCATATTGCTGCTGGATCAATTCTCGGTCATGCCCAAAACAACATTACGTACGATCGATATGGGAAGGATCTGAACATTGAGCAACTGATGACTGTCGTAAACCTGATTGATCCCCGCCCCCTAGATAAGGTGCAAAACTATTCAACTGAGTGACCCTAGCGACCTCTTAAACAGTTATGTGGCTTTAATTTTGGGCGTGATTTCACGCCCAAAAAAATAAATTCACTCGCTCACTTTTTCAGCAACTCGCTCAAATACAACCAAATAAACAATTTAAAAACAACAACTTAAAAAACAAGTTGCAGTTAAATCTGTATATATGTATGTGATTGATAGGTTGCTAGTTTTTTTTCTTTACGGGCATGAAAGACCTTCTTAGATTGATTGAAAAGCAATTGATAACTAGGAACTATTATGAATTTATCCTCATCTGTAGCACAAAGCTTGCATTCCAATTTCAGCGATAACGCAAATCTCGAAGCCATCCTCAACCTTAAAATTCCAGTGCAACGTAGTCACAAGACACTAGAACCACTAACTGGTGTCGAACTACTAGATGCTTACACAGATTCACGTATCAAGCTCGGCAAATCTAAGCTAAAAAACATCCAGCAAGATCATGAACTTCTTACGAGAGTATTGCACCTCATCGGCTTTGATGACTTAAACGAGCTTGATCGTTCAGGCGCTGAAAACGTTCGAGACGCCTTGAGCCACTATCCCAAAAACGCAAAGAAACACTCTGAATTTGCGGAACTAACAGGGTACGACGTAATCTTCAAAAATGCTGTATTGCCAAAGCCTAAACCATGCCTTTCCCTTACAACTGTCAAAGGGATAATCGAAAAGTTCTCTACTTTTCTTAACTGGAGCAAAGCTCATGGATACGTTAAGGACAATGTATTCTATCGACTTCCAAAAAAGAGTGAAAAAGGTGGAAAGAAACGCCTATGCTTTTCCGATCAACACCTTGCTGACATTTTTAACATGGAGGACTACAAATCACATAGCTACCTTCACCCTTATTACTATTGGGTGCCGCTATTGCTCCGCTACACTGGAGCAAGGCTAAACGAAATCTGCCAACTAACCATTGATGACATCCTGCAAGTAGACGGTGTCCAGTGTCTGAAGATTTGTGATAACGTTGAAGGGCAAAGTGTCAAAAATAGTTCATCTATCAGGCTTATCCCTATTCATAATGAGTTGATTAAAAAAGGCTTTTTAGCATTCGTAAACTCAAAGAGCAAAGGTCGCCTCTTCCCCGAACTACCACTTATTAAAGGGTACTACTCACACAATGCTTCGAAGTGGTTTCAACGTCGCAGGGATTCCTTGGGTTTAGCTAAAGGATTAGATGCACACTCTTTCCGGCACACATTTATAAATGAGCTGAAACAGTTAGGTGTTTCTAAAGAGATCATAGAATGTATTGTTGGTCATAAACATAATTCTGAGTCGTTTGATACCTACAGCGAGCAGTACAGCCCTAGAGTTCTTGCTCCTGTGGTAAACATGATCAATACATCACATACAGCTTCTGTACTTCCTTATGCACAGAAGAAAATTGCCGCTTAACTCTTAATTTAAGTCCTCAATTATCCCTCCCCAAATTATTGGGGAGGCGTCTCCATAAATAGACAAACTTAAACCGTTATATGACCAAAATGAAAAACAATCATAATCAAACAAACACGATGGAATTGCTTACTAATTTTTCTATTAACGAAGACCTAGCGCAAATCAAACAAGAAGTAGCTGAAAGCTCCTTTGTTTTTGATCGATTCATCCTTAAGGGGCAATCAAATATCCTGTTCGCACCACCGAATGCCGGTAAAACACTACTAATAATCCATCACCTAAAACAAGCCCATTCCGCTGGTCTCCTCCATGGTTTATCTGTCTTCTACGTCAATGCTGATGATTCTCAGAATGGTATCATTGAGAAAACCGAAATCTTAGCCAGTATTGGTGTTCACACGCTCGTCCCAGGCTACAACGGCTTCAAATCACATTCACTGCTTGGTATTTTGGATGGATTGGCTGCCGATAATGACGCAAAGAATGTAGTTATCATTGTCGATACACTGAAAAAGTTTGCCGATACCATGGATAAAAAGAACATGCGTACATTTGGTATCAAAGTAAGCGAATTCATTCTCAAAGGTGGCACATTTATCGGTCTAGGCCATACAAACAAAAATCGAGATATGAATAACAACCTTGTCTACTCTGGAACATCCGATCTTATGGAAGATGTCGACTGTATCTACATGATGAACATTGAAGATGAAAAAATGGATCTCTCTGGACAACAAACGAAGTACATCAAACTCACTAACCAAAAGCTTCGTGGCAATAACGCATTAGAACTCACATACGCCTATGATAAGTCTGAGAGTATGTCTTACGTTGACATGGTTAACTCTGTCTACAATGTCGACTCTGATACCTACTCTAAAGAGAAGTTTTTACGTGACGAAGAGAGCAAATTCAATAGCTTTATTAATCAGTATCAAGATGCTGTATCACTCATTACAAAACTATTAAACAATACCGAAACAGACAAAACCGAGCTAAGGGACTATTTAGTCAAACATACCGACTACGGTCGTGACAAGTGCATTGAAATCATTGATAAACTTTCAGGCAAGCTCATTGATTTTAAGATGGGCGGTAAAACTGGGCGTAAAAAAGTCTACTCTCTTATCACTAAAGCCTAGCTTTTGTATCCGTTTATTCCGTTTTTTACGTTTATTCAATAAACTGAAAGAACGGAATGTCCTAGAGCTTGAGCCAGCGATAAAGACTGGCTCACCTTCTCTCCCAAAATACCATTCCTTTCCTCCCTTCCACTTCCCGACTCCAAACAACCTCTCACCACTACTTATAACTCTCTGTTCCAAAAAGTTTTACGCTGTGATTATGCAAAGCAATAAAAGACAAAAAACTAGACTTTGGGTAAGATATGGGCAATTAACATCATAACCAAATCCATAGGCACATAATGGTTCAACAACACCAACAAGAACTTCAAAAACAGCTCTGGAACATCGCCAACACACTACGTGGCAATATGTCGGCAGACGACTTTCGTGATTACATTCTGGGGCTGATCTTCTACAAGTATCTATCAGACAAACTAAACCGCTACTGTGATGAGCTGCTTGCCGAAGATGGTATTACTTTTGTTGGCGCCGCTGATGATAAAGAGCTGCTCAATGATCTTCGTGAAGAGTGTGTCGAGAACCTTGGTTACTTTATTGCGCCTAAACAGCTTTTCTCAAGCCTAGCAGGGCGTGGTAAGAAACAAGAGTTCATTATTGACGAGCTTGATCGCACGCTTGCTGACATTGAACAATCCACCACAGCAGCGGATTCTGCTGATGACTTCAACGGTTTGTTTGAAGAGTTAGACCTTAACTCAAGCAAGTTAGGTAAAAACCCAGACGCACGTAACAAGCTAATCAGTCAGGTTTTGGTTCACCTAGATAACATCGACTTCCACCTAGAAAATACCGAGATTGATTTGCTGGGTGATGCCTACGAATACCTCATCGGTCAGTTTGCCTCGGGTGCGGGTAAAAAGGCGGGAGAGTTCTATACCCCGCAACAGGTCAGTAAGATCCTCGCTAAACTTGTTAGCCTAGATGGGAATGTGAAATCGGTATATGACCCTACTTGTGGTTCAGGCTCATTGCTACTGCGTGTTGCTCGTGAGGTAGGTAGTCATAATCTTGAATTCTGTGGTCAGGAGCAAAACCCAAGCACTTATAACCTAGCTCGTATGAACATGCTGATGCACGGTGTGCGTTACGATAAGTTTGATATCAAAAACGATGACACCCTAGAGCACCCAATGCACCTAGAGCAACGTTTTGATGCGGTAGTAGCTAACCCTCCGTTTTCCGCCAACTGGAGTGCTAACGAACTACACTTAAACAGTGAGCGCTTCGCTGATTACGGTAAACTTGCCCCTAAATCGAAAGCTGATTTTGCTTTTGTTCTGCATATGATCCACCAATTGAATGAAACGGGCACATTAGCGGTGGTTGTTCCTCACGGTATTCTATTCCGTGGTGCGGCAGAAGGTCATATCCGTAAGCACCTTATCGAGAAAAAGAACTACCTAGATGCCGTGATTGGATTACCTGCGGGCATCTTCTTCGGTACAAGCATTCCAACTTGTATCTTGGTATTCAAAAAGAACCGCAAGAATGATGACAACGTGCTGTTTATCGACGCTTCTAACCACTTCGAAAAAGGTAAAGCGCAGAACTTTATGCGTAATGAAGATGTTGATCGCATTGTAGAAGCTTACAGTAAACGTGAATCCGTCGAAAAGTTTGCCCACGTCGCCAAGCTTACCGAGGTTGAAGAGAACGACTACAACCTTAACATTCCTCGATATGTCGATACCTTTGAAGAGGAAGAGCCTATTGACTTGAATGCAGTAGCGACTGACCTTGCAGAGCTAGAAACGAAGATGAACTCAGTGGACGCTGATATTACTGACTTTTGCTCTCAGCTCAACATCAAGGCACCATTCTAAGGTAGGTAGAAAATGACTGAACAAATGAATGTGCCTAAGTTGAGGTTTGGTGAGTTTGATACTCAATGGAAGCCGATACCACTTGGTGAAGTAACCTCATACTTGAAAGGCTTTGCGTTTAAATCGGAAGACTACCTTAGCAGCGGACAAGCTGATTCGAGACTAATTCGAGTGTCAGACCTGTCTTCTGCGTCAGTAAAGCTCGATAATCAGAAAGTTTTCCTTCCACCAGAGCTGGTGGCGTCCTCAACTAAGTACAAACTTCAAGACGACGACGTATTGATTACCACTGTTGGTTCAAAACCTGAGTTGAGAGAGTCTGCGGTTGGAAGAGCTATCTACATCAACAACGCTCATGGCTATTTGAATCAAAACTTGTTGATAATGAGAACAAAAGGTGAGCAATCACCTAAGTTTATATTTAGTCAATTAAATACTCCTCGATACATTAATCATATAACAAACATCCAAAGAGGGAATGCAAATCAATCCAACATTACAGTTGTAGATCTATTTGAATATCGAGTTTCGACCACTTCCATCTCAGAACAGCAAAAAATCGCCTCGTTCCTGTCAAAGGTCGATGAGAAGATCGCACTACTCAGAGAGAAAAAAGACAAGCTCACCGAGTACAAAAAAGGTGTTATGCAGCAGTTATTCGATGGTAAGTGGGAAAAGCAAGATAGGCAGCTAACCTTTATCCCACCGTCACTGCGCTTTAAAGCGGATGACGGTAGCGAGTTTCCTGATTGGGAAGAGAAGGCATTGATTGAATTGGCAGCTCAACGCTTCTCAAATGGTGTGTTTAATGACCCTAAGAGAATCGGCAAAGGCTATCGATTGATAAATGTAAAAGATATGTATTCAGGGAATTTTATTGACACTTCAGCATTATCACTTCTTGATTTAAGTGAAAAAGAATTTTCGAACAATCAAGTGAAATATGGCGATATTTTCTTTACTCGCTCTTCACTCGTACCGAGCGGCATTGCCTACAGCAATGTGAATTTATCCAACGATAATGATATTACATATGATGGTCATTTAATAAAGTTTAGCCCTAAGCTGGACATGATTTCGCCATACTATTTTGCAAACTACTTACGAAGCCACTCATCAAGAAAGTCTCTAATATCAAGAGGTAAGCAAAGTACAATGACAACGATAGGGCAAGAAGATATTAAAGATATTAGATTCCTCATACCTTCTTTAGAGGAACAAATCAAAATCGCAAACTTCCTATCCGCTATCGACCAGAAAGTCGACTTAACCAACTCTGAGCTTGAGAAAGCCAAAGAGTGGAAGAAGGGGTTATTACAGCAAATGTTCGTTTAATTTAACTGCTCGATTGGAACGATTACGGCGTTAGCTGCGTTTATTAGCCCTCATCACATAGCGAACTATGCTCAGAGGGTCTCATAAACTTGCCGCCTTGTACTCGTCCCAATCGCTTTGTTAAATGCTGCGGAAATAACGTCAGTTAGATTTATAAATAGAAGAATTATGAGCACACAATCAGAAGCACAACTTGAAAAAGAGCTAATCGATCAGCTTGTCGCTGCCGATTTCAAACCTGTCGATATTGGTAACGCTGAGGCGCTGAAGGCGAACCTCAAAACTCAGCTTGAGAAAGCTAATGGCGTCACGCTCAACGAGCGTGAGTTTGAAAGTGTGCTCATCAAGCTTGAAAAGGGCAACATCTTCGATAAATCCAAACGTCTTAAAGGTAAGGTTGACGTCACTCGAGAAGACGGCACTACCGATTACCTGACTTTGTTGTTTGATGATGAGAAGAAAAACTACTTCCAAGTCACCAACCAGATCACCATTCAAGGGACTTACGAGAACCGCTACGACGTTACTATCTTGGTGAATGGTTTACCGCTGATTCAAATTGAACTAAAACGCAGAGGTATTGAACTGGCGGAAGCATTCAACCAGATTAAGCGTTACGACAAACATACCTATGGTGCGCAAGGCGGGCTGTTCAACTACGTACAGTTGTTTGTTATCTCTAATGGCGTCAACACCAAATACTTCTCTAACAACCGTGATCTTTCATTTAAGCAGACTTTCCATTGGACGGATGTTGAGAACAACAAGATTAATGCATTGCCTCAGTTTGCTGATGCGTTCTTAAATCAACCTCATCTGACTAAAATGCTCAGCCGCTACATTGTGCAGAACGAGTCAGGTAAGTTTTTGATGGTGCTACGCCCCTATCAATTCTATGCGGTAGAAGCGATCGTTAATCAAGTTAAGACCAACAATAATCATGGTTATATTTGGCACACGACAGGCAGTGGTAAGACGCTGACCAGCTTCAAAACCGCTCAGATCCTCTCTACGCTTGAAGATGTGGATAGAGTTGTATTCGTGGTCGACCGTAAAGATCTCGATTACCAAACAGCTAAAGAATTTGATGCGTTTTTAAGAGGGAGTGTCGACAGCACGGGTGACACCAAAAGCCTTCTGAATCAGTTCCTCGGTTCTCGACCACTTCCACCAAAGAACATGGCGAAGAAAGCGCTAAACACGAAAGATAGTAGTGCCAACGATGGTGAAGAACTGCCACAAGTCGCTGAGTATGCACCGATCTACAGTAATAAAGTCAATCGCATCAACAAGCTCACCATTACGACGATCCAAAAACTTAATAACCTGATCACTAAACCTCGTTTCAAGGGGCAGGTTGAGCACTTACGCCAAGAGCGTGTGGTCTTTATATTTGATGAGTGCCATCGCAGTCAGTTTGGTGAAACGCACCAAAACATCGTTGACTTCTTCGAGAACTCACAACTGTTTGGTTTTACGGGGACACCAATTTTCGCCGACAATGCGACCGCTAAAAAAGTGGAAGGTAAAGGCACACAAAAAAGAACCACAAAGGATCTATTTGGTGAACGCCTCCATAGCTATGTGATTGTTGATGCCATCAAAGACGATAACGTGTTGCCATTTGCTATTGAGTATTACGGCAAGCTGAAGCATAAAAACGATGGCATGGATGTCGATGTAAGTAGTATCGATGTCGCCGAGTTTTTTAGCTCTCCAAAGCGTATTAAACAAGTATGTGAGCACATCATTGGTATCCACGGTCATAAAACCAAGCGCAAGTTTAACGCCATGCTGTGTGTTGCGAGTGTGCCTGATCTCATCACTTACTACGATACCTTCAAAGCACTCAAAGAAGAGGGCAAACACAAGCTCAATATCGGCACCATATTTAGCTATGGTGTGAATGAGGAAGAAGAGTTTGAAGGTGAGGTCAATGTCAAAGGCTTAGCGGAAGCCAATGCCAAAGTGCATAGCCGAGACAAGCTAGATGCTTACATCGAAGACTATAACCAGCAGTTTGGTACTAGCTACTCAACTCAAGATACCGACAGTTTCTACAACTACTACAAGGATCTCTCTAACCGTACTAAGAACGGTGAGGTGGATATTTTGCTGGTGGTGAATATGTTCCTTACAGGTTTCGATGCACCCGGCTTAAACACTATCTATGTCGATAAAAATCTTAAATACCACGGCTTGGTGCAAGCTTTCTCTCGTACTAACCGCCTAAAAGGCACAGTGAAATCGCATGGTAACGTCATGTGTTACCGTAACCTCAAGCCGCAAGCTGACGAGGCGTTTAAGTTATTCTCAAACAAGAAGCCAATTGAAGATATCGAAGTACCAGACCTTAACGGGCTGACGGAAGACTTTTCTAAAGCGCTTGAAGCGTTGAAAGCAATTGCTCCTGATGTGCAAAGTGTCGATGACTTGCCTGACGAAGACATGCAGGCAGGCTTTATTAAGCAGTTCCGTATCTTGATGCGCTTGAAGAACCAGCTAGAGACATTTAGCGACTTTGACATTGAAACGCTTGGCATGTCTGAGCAAGAGTTCGTTGACTACGCTTCTAAATACAGCGATTTAGCCCGTGAACTCAAGAAAGGTCCTGCTGATAAAGAGTCTATCCTAGCGGACATCGATTTTGAGCTAGAGCTACTCCAACGAGATGAAGTAAACGTTAGCTATATCCGTCACCTGTTGATGACAATGTTCGAAGAATCTTGTGACGAAGCGAAAGAGAAGAAGCGACAAGTTATCGCTAACTTACTTGCGACTGAACCGACATTGCACAGTAAGCGTTCTCTCATCGAAGATTTTATTGAGAAGAGTATGCAAGGCTTAGTGCAAGGTGCTGAGTTTGATGAGTACATCGAAGAGCTGAAGCAAAAAGAGATTGCACAACTGACCGAAGATGAAAAGTTAGATTCGGATAAACTTAAGGCGATGATCTTGAATATAGAAAACGGCATGGAGGTGGATAAGTTAAAGTCTGATGATGTCGTTGACTTAACCACTGAAAGGATGACGTTTAGAACCCGCCGAACGATTATTCCGCGCATCACTGAACGGTTAAAAGGTTTCGTCGAGACTTTTATTGAAGGGTTTCATTAAATTTTTACCCACAAAAACTGGGGCTACGCTGCCCCAGTGCTCAACAAGACCTAGTTCTCAACCTTGATATAATGGCAATCCTCGCATGATCTCTTTTGCAATAACCTTAACAATGGCTTCCGCCTTCTTTTTATTTTCAGCAACGATTTTGTCGCAATTTAAATAGGTTAAAGGTAATGGAGTCTCGCCCTCTTCCACATCTTCCAAATATGTTGCATCTATACAATATTCCGTAATTTTAAGCACCCACTGATATCTGATAGAGCCTTGTTGAATATCTTGTTTAGTCAGAAAATTGGCTTCAACACACAAGTTGATTACTAACTTTTCAATTGTAGCTTCTCTGCACTCATTAAGCTTTTCTTCTTGCTTTTGATGAAGAAGTGCTGCGGATGTAAATGAGATATTTTTCATAACTGTTTTTTTTAAGTGTAATAACTTAAAACGCCAAAAACAAATTGGGTAGTCAAGAAGGGAAACCCTTCTTGCCAGTGGATAACATGCGGAGCATGTTGTCCTATCTGGAACCAACCATCGGGTATACAAGTTAGATACGGGTTGTTTGAAATCACTGAATTTAGTTTTTAAGCTTATAGAAAACATATCAATATGCTTAAGAACTGGACTGTAACGACACAACCTGTGCGCCTCGCTAGCGACGGCGTTTTAATCAGAGAACGTTATTATTTAAACCCGAAACACGTGAACCATAAACACACTGAGGCTCTCATTTCCCTTTTCGGTTGCACCGAAACATCAAATCGAATTGCAATTTCTGGTGAGCAATTTCGACTTAACCAACAGCTCTACAACCGTCGTGGGGGACGACCTCTAGCGAGCTATGCGATGGAGTATTGCCTCACTCTACCAAAAGGCTACCGACCCACTAAAAGTCAGTGGCAATCCATTATCAAAGAGTGCGCATTAGTTTTAGCAAAACTGTGTCGACTCAACAAATCTGAATTTGCCCAATACAGAAAACAGATTCGAGCAGTATTGCATCAACAGGAACAGCAAGGAAACAAAGGTAGTGGCGATCATGTGCATCTGATGATCGGTAAAGTTGTCGGAGATCGAGTCCTAATAGAGCTACAACAGAAAAAAGCAACAAAAGCCATTAAACAAGCGTTCAACAGCGCAGTGCTGAAACATGTAGGCATAGACTACCGAAGCTATGATCCAATTGAAAAAATGAGGGGACGCAGACTGTCAGCTTGGCAGTACCAGCACCAAAAGGCAACTGAAGCACTTGAAATTGAAAAACTCATCAAGCAAATGCAAACGCAGTTTGAAAAATGGTTAAATGCAAAAGAAGAGCTAAATGAGCGACAAATTCGACGCCAACAAAACAGGCTATTAAAAAGCTATGAACAATTGAAGCAGCACTCACTCAGTGCATCGCAGTTGGATAGGATTAACAGCGTCAAAAGTCAGCTTAAATGATCTGCGCATCATAGATATTGATTCAACTCCAAATGAGGAACTGAACTGGCATCCATACTTTTGAACCTGCGCTTACATGTTGATACTAGCTTCATATGGTACTAAGATGTGGTACTAACGAATATTTTCAAACACAAACAAACAATCTAACTTATTGAAGTGGCTGTTTTTTCTAGATGTTAATGGTGAGTCCCGCCAGCTCCACCAAACGTTTGGAAAGGGCCAACTCGAAAGAGTTGGCCCTTTTTGTATTCTGCGTAACGAAAGAAAGTCAAAAAACCTTAACCGTTTTATAAGCACACAACGCTCGAGCCCGCTCTTTCCCTTTTGGCTCTTGCTTAGAGTAGCAGTTGCGGTAGCTATCAACATATTGGGTAAACTGGGCAAAGGCTTCCTGCTTTGGCATTTTGAGTAACTGTTGTATGAAACGCCTAGAACCTACTTCAAAGTGCTGAGTATCAATGGGAGAATTCCAATCCCCTCCCCAAATCAAAAAACCGTGATGGGCAAATAATTCAACCACCTCTTCTGCCATTCCATTCCGCTTAAGTTCCTCTCTAGCGCGAAAATGGGCACGATTGACATATTGAGTCGCAGATTGAAGGGGTATAACCGTAATTTGTCCGTTGCTGTTAAACTCTAAAAACGGATTTTGAACAGGGTTAATGTCGATTGCTACGCCATAAGCATGCTTAGACCAACTTCCGCCACCAGTGATCGGGCGGGCATTAAATGCACTACTGTTATTGGCCGTCATCGATGCATTATCATCTCCTTTAAACTCTCGCATTAAGCGGGCGGAATGCAAAGGAAACTGACGCTGTTTTAGCTCTGAAAAAATTTGCTCAACAGAAGGAGCAACGACATCCAGTACAATCATGTTGCCTTGCTTGGTTTCTCCAGCAAAGTTGATGAAATCAAAATCTACTTTGACTAAACGATCACACCCAACAGGCGCACCCGCACTCAAGACTCCGTGTTTTGCCATCATTTCACACTGCCATTGCGAAATAGGAGCAATCTCAGCGTAATTAACATGGCTGAATAATAAAGCGACAAGAAAAATAAACCCTTTTTTCATGATCTCACCCAAACAAATATCATCAGGCGACACACTACTCGCTTTTTACATGGGTTCAAAGAACACCCAAGTAATTTCAGATAAAAATGGTTCACTCTCTGCAATTTGAGAGACTCAGCCGCACTCTCTACGTCTCGTTTGGAAAAAATGTTGCACTTTAGTTAAATAGAATGAAAACTCTAAAATATCTATCTTTAAACAAGTCGATGCCTATCTAGAGTTAAGGAGTGCGTTTTGCTTGCTATTATTCGTCTATTCTTAGCGGCACTTTTTGTGGTCATTACCACATTGTCAGCGCTGTTATATTGTTTCTTGAGCCCCCGAAATCCAAAGCATGTTCATACATTTTGTCGCTGGTTTAATCAGTTACATAAATTAGTTGGATTGCGCCTCATTCAAAGAGGGCTCGAACATGCTCCGACACCCGCAAACAGCGTATACATATCTAATCACCAAAGTGTGTTTGATTTTGTTACCGATCCGGGGATGCTACGCCCACGTACCGTATCATTGGGCAAGAGAGACCTGCTCTGGCTACCCTTTTTCGGTCAGTTGTATTGGATCACAGGTAATATTTTGATCAACCGAGAAAACAAAGCCAAAGCAAGAGACACCATAAAACAAGTGGTTGAAGCCATTCAGCAAAGAGACTTGTCAGTCTGGGTTTACCCAGAAGGAACACGTAGTAAAGGACGCGGCCTATTACCGTTCAAAACGGGGGCATTTCGTATGGCGATTGAAGCAGGCGTACCTATCACACCTATGTGTACCAGCACCAGCCATCAAAAAATTCAGCTAAACCGCCGTGATAATGGTGTTGTGATAACCGAAATGTTAGCGCCTATTGATGTTTCTACATACAGCGTGAATGACGCACGCCTATTGGCAGATCGTTGCCATGCACTCATGGCAGCAAAAATTGTGGAGTTAGATGAAGAAGTTGCGCGTATCGAAGCTCATAAAGAGCAAAAACTGAAAGAAGCAAAATAACACTCTGATTTCACATTAGTATATTCATCACTCGCTCTTTGATACAAAGAAACCCGACCATGTATTTTATAGCCGGGTTTACTCAGAGCCAAACAATGATAATTATCGAGCTGCTTTAGTTAAGCAATTTACCGTTGTATTCACCCGTTAAGGTTTTTAGGTATGCCGTAATCTTGTCTGTTTCCTGTTGGTTTAGCTCGACACCGACCTGATATTTTGCCATATCAAAAACCGCTTTCTCTAGCGTTTCTGCCTGACCATCATGAAAGTATGGCGCAGTCAACGCAACATTACGCAGAGTAGGTACTTTAAATCGGTGCTTGTCATTTTCTACTCGAGTGACATTGTAGCGCCCCATATCCACTTCCGTGACTTGACCGCGGTCAGCAAAATAATCGGCTTTCAGACCCATCACTTCAAAGCCTTCTCCTCCCATTGCTTCACCAACGTGGCAAGTGTCACATTTGTACTGCTTAAACAGTTGATAGCCTTCTAACTCTTGTTCAGTCAGTGCGTGCTTATCACCTTTCAGGTACTGGTCAAAACGGCTATTGGGTGTCGTAAGTGTCTTTTCGAACTCACTAATAGCCCCAGTGATCGTCGCTTGGTTAACCAGTCCACCGTAAACCTTGTCAAATTGTGCCTTTAGCGTCGAATCATCACTCAATTTTGCGATGATCTCACGCCAGTCTTGTGACCCCATTTCGATAGGATTCAAAGGAGGACCTCCCGCTTGTTCTTGCAGGTTATGAGCTCGGCCATCCCAAAATTGCAGACTGTTATACACCGCATTGTAAACAGTAGGGGCATTAATCGGCCCCTTAGCACCTTTAATGCCAGAAGACGTAGTTAAGTGATCCACTCCCCCAGCCTCCAAACGGTGGCAACTTGCGCAAGACAAGGTGTTATCCCCAGAAAGGCGCGTGTCATGATAAAGCGCTTTACCTAGTGCAACTTTGTCTTTATCGACATCGAACTGCGTATAAATTGGCTGTACTGGTTCACGCTTAAACTCAACTGAAGCCGGAGAATTCGCGTGGCGTTGCAAACGTTTTTCAGCAACCCAACCAAGTAAAATTTGGCGTTCTTCTTCAGATAAGTTAGAGCGCCAATGCATTGAAAGATAGGCTTTGGGAGGCATTGAACCATCTTGTAACACACCTTCAATTTTCGCGAGTGCAACTTCTGAAACCTGCTCTTGAGCATGAACTTGTTCCAATACTGGCTTAAGTTGAAAATGGCGTAACCCTTGAGCAACATCATATTCCATCAAACTCTTCGCGACAGGGAAGTTAGCGTAAAATGGCATCGGGCTGTTTGGTGTATGGCAGTAACTGCACCCATTATCTGAGAGAACCTTCATAGCCCGATAATCCAAACTCGTTTCAGAAAGTTGAGAATACGTTGAGAGCTTAGACATCGCGAGTTGTTGATCAGATTTATCAACAAAAGCGACGGTAGATAAATATCCAATGATGCCAAGGCTGACTGCTCCCAACGCAAATAGTTTTTTATTCATTATTGTTACCTCCAATTTGCGTCGCACAAATTAGTGGTATTCCCATACGGAAACAAAGGAAATAAAGGAATAGAGTTCATCGAGAAAATCTATCTTACTTTTAAGCCATACCTAACTCTTTGAATGGCGTAGATATAAAAAATAATTTAAATAAATCACAACAATTAGAAAACAAAAAAAGTCTAATTTTCATTGATTTACATCAAGTCCTATATCAAGGCCTTTCGTCATTAGGGAGCGAAAGAAAGGATATTTCATAAGTTTAAACTGCTTATGCCCTACCTCTCTCATTTTTAAAACGGCATCAAGATCCCAATAACTCAGGCAATGAAAAAACGTATACTCCATAGCAATTTAGTTCTGTTAACAATGCATGAGTTTCTGTCCACAACGCGTTGAGCTCTATTTCGCTCCCTACTCAGAAATTCATCAAAGAGGTTATGTATGAAAATATGCTTAACTGCCAATAGTGGCGGGCATATCAATGAAGTGCTGCAGCTTAAGTCTTACTACCAAAAGCATGAATATTTCTTCATTACTGACGAAAGTAAGATGACACAGCATCTAGCTGAAAGTGACAAGGTGTACTTTGTACAGAAGTTTATCTTTAAAGAAGTCGTTCAAAAGTTTCAATTACTACGACCTATCAACAATATATTTCAGTCTTTGAAGATCTTTTTAAAAGAGAAACCTGATGCCGTCATTACCACCGGAGCTGGTACGTCATTTGGCGCAATTGTTATCGGGAAGCTACTGCGTAAAAAAATCATTTTTGTAGAGTCCGCAGCTCGCGTCAATACAACGTCAACATTTGGAAAAATAGCAGGTAAGTTAGCGGATCACACTCTTGTTCAATGGGAAGACACTCGCAAACTATTTAAAGATTCAGAGAACATTGGTCTAATCTTCCCACTGGATACCGTAACTTGTGACGAACCAACTCCCATAAAAAAAATATTTCTAACAGCAGGCACTTATAAAATTCCGTTTAGCCGTATGTTTAAAGAGGTAGATAAACTGGTTGAACGCAAAGAAGTCAAAGCTGAAGTCGTCGGCCAAATCGGTACCTCTGATTACATCCCAAATAACTATCAATATTTTGACTACTGTGATCAACCAACACTGCACAATAATATCGAAACAAGCGACCTAGTGATTTGCCAAGGTGGTTGTGGCTCTATCATGGATTCATTATTAAAAGGCAAGCGTGTTATTGCTATACCTCGATTAGTTGAGCATGGTGAATACTTCGATGATCACCAAGTTGAGCTTATTAAAGAACTTGAACGTTTAGGACTAATTTTAGCTGTATACGGCAATACAGAAGATTTAGGTAAGATGATACAACAAGCTGAATCATTTAAACCTAATATTGAAAATCTAAAGGCACCTGTATTTGATGAATATCTTACAAAGTACTTGTCATAAATAAAATTGGTAGTAGTCATACATAAAGCATATGTGTGGCTACTTAAATGAATAGTTTAAAGTAAATAGTACAATGTTATTATATACATCAACAATCAATTATTTGATAATAAAATAATATATTAAAAAATATTTATTATTTATGAATCCCATATTATTAATTTTC
Source organism: Vibrio sp. TRT 17S01 (assembly GCF_050113695.1). Taxonomy (NCBI): domain Bacteria; kingdom Pseudomonadati; phylum Pseudomonadota; class Gammaproteobacteria; order Vibrionales; family Vibrionaceae; genus Vibrio; species Vibrio sp. TRT 17S01. Next base: position 208,180 of record NZ_JBNJOG010000002.1, read on the forward strand.
TTTATCTTTGTTGTTTATTATTTTATCCCTCATATTTTTAAAAAAATACAAGTTAAATCTTTTTCTACTAAAGTAGAAAATTCTCAATCTGTGTATTTGACCTTTGATGACGGTCCTACAAAGGAGTCTACCGTTGCGATTCTAAATCTATTGAATGAAGAAAAAGCTAAAGCCACTTTTTTTCCAACAGGTAAAAATGTACTCTCTCATCCTGAAGTGACGGATCGAATCATAAATGAAGGTCATAGCATCGGATCGCATAGTTTTGCACACCCCCATGCATGGAAAACACTACCCATAAAAACGTATATGGATTGGAAGAAAAACCAGAAGGTATTCAATTCAATATTAGGGAAACGCTACACATCATATAGGCCTCCATATGGAAAATTTAATTTTGTCTCTATGATCATGTTTATGCTCTCTCCACAAAAAGCCATTTTTTGGACAGTAGATCCTGAGGATTACGCAAAAGATAACCCAGAAGAAATTGCCAAAATGGTCATAGAGCAATTAAAACCAGGCAGTGTTGTATTGCTTCATGATGCACGAAGTGAAAGTGGACAAAGTGATCCTGAAGTAACATTAAAAGCTCTTAAATTAATTCTGAATCATGGCAAAGAAAATCAAATTAACTTTGAAACTATTGATCATATTTATCAGTCATAAAATTATTTCAAACTCAGCGACTTTAGTTTTAATTGAACATACTCGTTGGGTTTGATTTCATATCATCTATTATTATTGATTCATAAAATCAATAATAACCCATCAACATTCGTATCAAAAATAAGAACTCTCACAAGTATTTAAACCCTTCTTTATTTTTTATCTTATATTTCAATAAGATCATTTTCTTTGTTGTAATTGAACGCCGTATTTTTTGACAGTTTACTTACATAAAGTCGTGTCACATTCTCTAGAATTGGCCGCTTTGTAACCTATGGTTGAAATATATTTCAGCTTTATTCCACTTATTTGTCCAACAGCGAATTCATGTTATTGGGCTAACTTTGAAACTAAACGATGAACGAAAAATTACGATTTGCCACCAAAGTTGCCCTTAGCCTGACATTGGCGTATTTAATCCCATTTGCGATGGGATGGCCGCAAGCTTCAACGGCAGCAACAACCGTGATGTTGATCGCCTCAACGGGAGGCCAGAGAGAGTCTCTCGCTAAAGGCACGCTGCGAGTTATTGGCACCCTTGTGGGCGCCGTGGTGGGATTGCTGTTGGTCGGTTGGTTTGCCCAAGACAGACTGCTCTACATGCTGTCTGTTTCTTTAGTTGTTTCCGTATTATTTTACTTCCGCAATGCGTACTTAAAAGATCCGACACTCTTCATGCTCACAGGCGTGATGGCATTGATGATGTCGAATGGCGGTGATGCGAATGGTGCCTTTATCTACGGTATTGATCGCGCTTACATGACCATATTTGGGGTAATCATCTATACCTTAGTGGGTACTTACCTCTTCCCTACCCCAACCGAACAAAACTTAAGGCAGTTGGCAGAAACCTTACTGGCTGCGCAAAAACAACTGTTCGTTCGAATTTTAGAGAGCAATGAAGACCTCAACGAGTCAGAAAGTCAAGAAGTAACTCCCGAGTTGGCCGCTTTGGTGGATGAGGTGTTTAATGCCCAAACCGCTCTCGAACAACGTTTTCGTTTGATAAGTAAAGAGTGCAGCGACATCTCTAGCTATCATCAAGAATGGCAGTCTGCACTGCACCATAGTAAGCAAATTACAGAGCTGTTGATTGCCACTGCACACAGCGAGTTTCATCAGTCAGAAAACCAAGCTTTTATTACTGATTTCAGCAACCATATTGACGCGATTCACTCATTGTTTGAAGTATGCAATACCGTATGGGATGGCAACTCGCCTTATTATCAAGCGAATGAAAAAAAAGCAGAACTCAACACGACGACACTACAAGAGACTGGGCATCTACAAAAAGGTGCGGTGTTAACACTCACTTACGTCATCAACCAGCTTCACCTTAACTTATCACGCTTAGCAGAGAGCATTAGCTGTATTGATTCCGTCACCAATACCCTCTCTTTCCAACAACCCAAAGCAGCTAAAGCGGCACGTTTTTTATGGTGGGACGCTGAAAATTTCAAAACCGCTGTCAAAGTGTTTGTCACTTATTGGGTATCCTCTTTAATTTGGATTTATTTCAATCCTCCGGGAGGTTACAGCTTTGTCATCTTCTCGACCATGTATATGTCGCTGCTGTCCTTTATGCCCATTCATCCAATTCTGTTGTTGGTGCTCTTTACCTTTGGCTTCTTGTTTGCCGTCCCCGCGTACGTATTCATATTACCGCAACTCACGTTTTGGCCAGAGTTGGCAATCTTTATCTTTCTCTACACCTTTGTTGCCTTTTACCTATTTAAAGGCCCTATCACCATGTTCTTTTTGATGGGGTTATTTATTCTTGGGTTAGATAACAACATGTTCTATCACTTCGGCATCATTATGTCGGTGATGACACTGTTTTATCTAGTGGGACTAGTGATCATCGCTTCACATTACTTCCCATTTTCTACTAGACCTGAGCACTTGTTTCACACCCTTCACGAACGATATTTTCGTCATGTATCTCAGTTATTTGCGCTGCCAGCGACCAAGAGCTCTGTGTGGGTGCGACTCAAACGGACCATTCACCTACAAACTCTAAACGCTTCTGTCAAAAAGCTTGCCCTTTGGGGCAGCAAAATTAACTTCAACTATTTTGACCAAAACAGCGCAGAAAAGGTGGCCGCTTATACAAGCAGTTGTCAGGCATTGAATCACCATATTGCCCTATTGAAAGGAGCAGAGAAGCACCTAGGTGACAACCCATTGGTTGCGCAAGCTCGCAGTCAACACAGCGATGACACCATTCCACAAATTGCGCATGCATTCTCTCTCAAGCCATCGGTTGAAAGCCTAACCGCAACTTTTGCGAAAAATCAGGATGATTTGGATGTTTACGAAGCGCGAATTGAGCACTTCTTTCAGCAATTGGATTTATCCCAATACCAAAACAAAGATATTGCCGGCTTTTATATCTTGCTGAACCTGAAAAGCAACGTGCTGGACGCACTGGCGAAGTGCAAAGGGGCTTACGCAGAAATCAATTGGGCCAATCTACAGCAAAAACGTTTTTAATGAGGCTAGCGATGAAAACAACCTTCAAACCTTTGATGTTATTACTGCCTCTGAGCGTTTTAACAGCGTGTAGTACTGTGGGGCCAGGCTATCAGGCGCCTCAACAACTTGAAATGCCTCAGCATTGGGCGCAAAGCCATCTGAAATCAGAGGTGGAATCGGCCAAATGGTGGACTCAGTTTAACGATGCAACCCTCAACAATTTAGTCATGCTTGCAGGAAAGCAAAACCTTGATCTTGAAGCCGCAGGCCTGCGTATTATGCAAGCGCGCGCCGCACTTGGTATCTCGACGGGCTTACAGTATCCGCAAGTTCAACAGGTATCTGGCAATCTAGCTCGCGCTTACCAAAACGAGCACTCGTTCAATAATGCCGCTGCAAGTTTTGATGCTGGTTGGGAGCTCGATATTTGGGGAAAATACGCTCGCGGAATTGAAGCAGCCGAAGCGGCTTATTATGCGTCTATCGCCTCCTATAATGACATTACTGTCGCCATTACCGCCGAGGTTGCGCGTAACTACATCAACTACCGCACCTATCAAGAAAGGATTCTCCTTTCTAAGCGCAACATAGCGATTCAGAAACGAGTGGTCGACATCACTCAAATTCAGTTTGACTCTGGCAACGTCACTGAACTCGACGTACAACAGGCTAAAAACCAGCTTTATGCTACAGAAGCGGCGTTACCAGCACTTGAAATCGCCAAACGCCAGTCACGTAATGCGCTTGCTCTTTTACTCGGCAAATTGCCTGAAGAAGTCGAACCGCTGCTCAATTCAGCTCAGTTGACGAAACAAGTCGCACGTTATGAGTCCAGCTTCCAAACCACGGGCAAAAAGCCAGCCCTTTCGGGAGATGATCATCACTCATTGGTTCCTCGTGCGCCACAAGTTAGCCCTGAAATCTCAGCAAACTTAGTCATGCGTCGCCCAGATCTGCAAGTGGCCGAACTGCAAGCTCGAGCACAGAGCGCCAAAATAGGGGTTGCACAAGCAGCGCTATACCCAAGCTTTTCCCTACTCGGCTCCATTGGGATCAATAGCACTGTCCAGAGTGGTCACAGTTTCAGCTTTAGTGACTCTCTCACTTTAGTTGCAGGGCCAAGCTTTAGTTGGAACATTCTCCAATACGGCCGAGTGGAAAATAATATTCGCCTTGAAGATGCTCGCTTTCAAGAAACCTTGAGCAAGTACAACAAAAAGGTATTACAGGCAGTTCAAGAGGTCACCAACGCTATGGACGCCTACCAGCTCTATCGTCAACAAAAAGAACTGCGCCTTCGTTCGGTCAACTCCTCCATTCGCGCCTTCAACATTTCAATGACTCAGTATGAAAACGGCCAAATTTCATTCGAACGACTGCTAAATTCGGTCGAAAAGATGACACGGAGTGAAGACAGTTACGCCCAAATTAAGGGGAATGTCGCCAATCAGGTTGTCGCACTATACAAAGCTCTGGGTGGCGGCTGGCAAGCTCAAGCAGGAAAAGCGTTTGTCAGTGATGCCATTGCTGAACAAATGCGTACTCGCACCGACTGGGACAGTGAACTTGACGAAACGCAACGTACCCTTCCCGTACTACTTTCACCGACTCAACCAGACAAGGAGCACCCCTAATGCCACATGAACTCGCTTGGGGAGATGTGTATTTCTCACCAGTGTTATTGGTAATGGTGATGGCACTCAGCGCAACTTGGCTGAGCGTGATCCTCCTAAACAAGAGCCGGATTTCACGGTTTATCGCCTTTCCATCACTGACTTTTCTCGCCATCCTCGTCGTCTACGTGGTGGTGATAGACAGCTTTATTTTACGTTTTTAGGTAGCTAACAAGATGAAGAAGAAACTTATCATTGCTTTAAACCTCGTCATCCTTGGGGGAGCCATCTGGCTGGGCTACCTAAAGTATGAAGAATATTTCAGCAACCCATGGACTCGCGATGGTCAAGTTCGAGCGAACGTGATTAAAGTCGCGCCACGCGTCTCGGGCCCAATCATTAGTGTCGCAGTGCGAGATAACCAAAAAGTTCACGCGGGCGATCTGCTGTTTGAGATCGACCCAACACAGTATCAAGTCGCGCTATCACAAGCGGAAGTAGCACTTGAGCGCTCTAAGATCAGCTCGGAAGGCAAAAAAATTGAATATGATCGATTAAGAGACATTCGAGCAAAAGACCGTGGCGCGGTATCACATAAAGATCTCACTCGTCGTGAAATCGCTTATGAAGAGTCATTGCTTCAGATAAAAGCTGCGGAAGAGAAACTTAAAGCGGCAAAGCTAAACTTTAGCTACACCAAGATCTACGCTTCAGTCGATGGATACGTCTCTAACCTTGATATCCGTACCGGAACCCAAGCGGTCGCAAACCAACCATTACTTGCGCTGATCGACAGCAACAGTTTTTGGGTCTTTGCCTTTTTCCGTGAAAGCCAACTCGCTCATATCAAAGCTGGCAATGATGCCAAGGTCACCTTGATGTCTCACCCAGACTCTCCTATCGATGCCAAAGTGGACTCAATTGGATGGGGTATCGCACCGAAAGATGGCACAGTTGGCTACAACCTATTGCCCAATGTGAACCCAGTATTTCAATGGATTCGCCTAGCACAACGCATTCCTGTGCGTATCCAACTGGAAGAACTCCCTGAAGACGTCCAACTCAGATTTGGTTTATCCGCATCCATCATGGTGATGAAAGACAGCAATGACGAGCAGTAGTCACGGCAAGAATTCAGAGGTTCACACTTATGATCAGAAAAAAGATCCAAAAAATTAATCAGGAGAATAACTTCTTCTACCTCACACTAGCGCTCATTGGCTTGCTGATCAGTGCATCGCTAGTTCAGGTTCTAGGTAGTGGTTTGCTCGATATTGTCCTTCAAGGCTTTACGGTATTGACCTTTATCGTCTGCCTAGCCAGTTTGCGATTCGATCAAAACTGGTACCGTTTTCTCACCACATTGGTTGCAATATGGGTGGCAGTGCTCGTCCTTCGCTCGTTATTGCATGTTGAAAAAATTGATGCCGTGATGCTGTGCTTAACCTTTGCCTTTTTCTTTGGCACGTTTAAGTCCATTGCTCGTCAAATTCTTTTCACCGGCAGCGTGAACATCAATAAAGTCATCGGCTCCGTTGCTTTGTTCTTGTTACTCGGCTTGATGTGGGCGATGGCTTATCTCATTTTATTAGAATTCGCCCCTGATTCATTCACAGGCATGAGCGCAGCGCCATGGGGAGAAAATTTTTCTAACGCTGCTTATTTCAGTTTTGTCACTCTCACCACTCTGGGGTATGGCGATATCAGTCCGGTTACGCCAATCGCTCAGGTCATCGTTTATTTAGAAGCCATTGTCGGCGTGTTTTATATGGCTATCGTCGTTTCAAGCTTAGTCAGCTCAAACATTGAACATCAGGTAAAGAAAAATGGATAAACAACTCGAACAACGTCAGAGCAAAATATTTGTCAGTAACATGGTGGAATCCGCCATTCGTATTGGCTTATTAGTTATTTTGCTGACTTTCACTTACGACATCATTAAACCTTTTATCATTCCGGTGATTTGGGGGGCGATCATTGCGGTTGCACTCATGCCACTGACATTAAAAATTCAAGCACTTTACCGTGGTCGTCGCGGCCTTGCGGCAACCACCATTGCGATCATCGGCATTGTCTTGCTCGTTACGCCTTTTGTGATGGTATCAAATTCAATTTACGACGGTATCAGCCATACGCTTAACGTACTACAAAGCGGTCAGGTGAGTATTCCAGGACCAACCCAACGTATTGCTGATATCCCAGTAATTGGTGACAAGGTGTATGACGTGTGGAACCTGTTTGCTACCAACCTTGAAAAAGGGGTTCAGACCTTCCTGCCAGAGATCCAATCTTTCGTAACCATGTTGGCCTCTATGCTGGGTGGTGCATTGACTAGCCTTATCACCTTCATTATTGCTCTCGCGATTGCTGCGGGCTTTATGACGCACTCAGAAAAAGTCTCTGCGGCAATGCAAACCGTTATGGTTCGTGCTGTCGGCAAAAATGCAGAAGAGTGGACCACAATGACCGCTGCGACCATTCGCAGTGTGTTGATTGGTGTGGTTGGTGTTGCTTTCATTCAGGCGATGATCATCGGTTCTGCCATGTTCTTCTTCAATGTACCTGCGGCTGGTCTGCTAACCCTTGGCGTGTTGATTCTATGTATTGCTCAGCTTCCGGCACTCTTGATCGTTGCTCCAGTCATTTTCTATGTTTACTCAACAGGAGATGGGACAGGTACGATCATTTTCACCGCATGGGCACTGTTTGGTGGCATTGCAGATAACTTCCTAAAACCGATGTTAATGGGACGTGGTGTGGATGTACCAATGCCTGTGATCTTAATTGGTGCGATTGGCGGGATGTTATTTGCAGGGATCGTCGGTCTGTTCCTTGGTTCAATTATCCTAGCGATCTGGTACAAGCTTTTCATCCTATGGCTAAACCAAGAACGTGAAGAGATTGAACAAGAGAGAAAACAAGCCGCTTAATTCAGCGTCACTCGAAATAAAAAGCCATTCATGCAAATGAATGGCTTTTTTACGTATGGGATTAATGAATGGCTTCTGCATTCACAACCAAGGTTTCAAGTGGTTCAAGCTGAATAACGACAGGCGCACTATAACGCTCTGGTAAACTTGAGTTGGAACCATACGTCTGGCTTAACGAATAGCTTGTTTTAACTCCTTTAGGCAATTCAAAATCACGAGCGAGATCTAAGTAGTATGACTGCACTTTATCTGACGGATTACGCAACGAAAATATCGCTTTATTGCCATTCCAAGAAGCAAAACCGTACACATCCAGTAACGTCGGGTTCCCTCCAATCCAATGAGAGTCCACCAGCACATCCGCATTGGCACGAGCCCAATTTGCCGCTTCCGCCAACGTATCCCATTTGTTTTCATTGAGCATACTCGGCGTAATGTACAGCTCTTGCAACTGGGTGCCAGTTGCAAAGTAAGACCAAACTTGATCGGCAAAATCTTGGTCTGTTTGCTCTTTTTCCAAGCCATAATAGGCATTTTCAGCACTGACAATACCGTGCAACATCAAAGAGGTCATTGGAAATAACGGCCCTTTTCGAACAATAGAACGATAGGTTTCTGCATCCCGGTAAGTGCTCCACTGCTGAGCAGGAGAGCCTTTGCCATATAAGGTAATATCGTCACCTTGACGCCAGACCGAGTCGGCATAGAAGAGCCAAGATGGACTTGCGTTGGTTCCCGTCGTGAGGTTGATAAATACCTTCTCATTTGCTTCACGCATGTTTTTGATCAGTTGCACGGAGGCATCAAAGTCGGATGCAAATTGGCTACCCTTAAGATGCTTAGTTGCATTGCCCATCCCATCCAATTTAAATGATGAGATGTGTTCATTTTTGATTAGGCCAATAATTTTATCGTTGAAGTTTCTAAAGTAATTCGGCCCGGCTAACGCAAACTTGCCATCCACCGTTTCAAAGCCATTTTCTTTGGCGTGAGAAACTCGTATCTCGCGCGGTTTGTTGTAACCACCCCAAGGGGACAACCATAGACCCACACTTGCATTCATTGAATCAGCAAACTCTCGAACACCGCCAAAACCGTCAGCAAATGCGGGGCCGAACTCCCACTTTCCTGTCCGATCATCCCAGCCATCGTCGAGTAAAAAACCATCCAGTTTCACACCACGCTTTTTCACCAATTCTTGATAGAAAGCTGCCATTCTGTTTTTCACATCATCCTCGGTATAGGGTGTAAAAAAGCCGATATCCATCCATGAGTTGTAATGCAAATAAGGCTGATACGCCCTTGGTCGCATGGCTTCAATAAAACCATTAAACTCTCGACGTAATTGGCTTACTTCATTGAATGTGCCGATATAGGTGGTAAAGGTTAATGGTGCTTCTTGGGTGATTGGCGTAACTAAATCGACGTTCAAATTGGTTTTGGTTTCATAGGCATAAGTATTAACTATCGGTTTGCGCGGCAAAATAAAGAAACTACCCGCAACAATCGGTGAACTGTTAATGGAACCCTCAACGTAAGGAGCCTGACTTTGGCCTTTCGTTGGTAAGAACGTCAGTTTAGCCACACGCTGCTCATCACCTATCGCCGTAAAAGAATATGTAATACTTGTGTATCGCTCTTTGATAAGGCTGAGTGTTATCGTCACATCAAAACTTGGGTGCAATAAGTGAAGATTAATTTGATCGCCACTACGACGAACTTCTTTCAAGGTGAAATCTTTTGTGTGGATCTTAGTTTCATCAGGAAGCGTAATAAAAAACAGCTCCGTTGGTGTCATCTTTTTATCTGCACGTAAATCGAGCAGAGAGAGCGCACCAGAGCTGTCATCAAATGTCATCGCCATCTGTTGGTTAGTTAACTTTATTGTGTTCGCGTTTGCATGAGAAGTCGCCATTATGATTGAAGCAACAAGAAGTCCATTGAATTTATTCGTTTGCATTACGTTGTGTCCCAATACGAGTGTTGAAAACACAACTATTAAATCAATCTGACAAAGCGCGTTTTTCGTACAAAATCACAGCAACCGACATTACGGAAAACAGCACGAATACCCTTTCATTTGATAGAAAATGAAAAGTCACGCTTCGTTATTCTTCTCTGCCTTTTGGGCATATTACTTACGATTAAACACCCAAGACCCACACACACTGAAAGAAGAGCGCTTCCTTCTTTCGATTTGTCCTTGAGGTTTACAGCCTGCGTCATATCACAAATATCAAAAGCGATGATTAATAAAAAGCGATATGCGTGTCCCCTGAAGGTGAATAACGATGACCTAAAGAGCGAGAAGAAGAGACCGCATCCAGCCCTTCGCTTTGTCTTAAGCTATTGTAGATGTACCGAGCAGAATAGCTGTTATCAATTAAGCAATTACGTAATGCGACCATAGGCTGGCATGCCTGTATGACAAAGCGTTGATAGATATCGACTTCATCCTGATAACGGCGTTTAAAGCTGTGGGGATCAATGGGTTCTTCCACACCACGTTGTAGTTGTTGAAGTGACGGCGCAAATAGATCCACAACCATGTTTTCACAACGTAATGCAGAGGAATGATAAGCTGGGAACAAACGCTGAACTTGAGGAGAAATGCGTTTTTCGGACAGTGCACTTTGCCTTTCGAGTTCATAAAGTAACGTATCTTCAGCCATTTGATTGGCCAAGCAAGCCTGAGCCTGCTTCTCTAACCCGTTCTGCAGGCGTTCAAAGTTACGCTGGCTGACTTTTACATCCTGTTCAAGACATAGACGACACGTTTGCTCAGAAGAAAGATCGCTATTGGTCGAAATCGCGCTAGCAAGCAATAGCGCTTCAAATTGTTCATCGCTATTTGCCCACGCACTAAAAGAAATGATCACGGAGACGGTAAAAAGTGACATTTTCATCGGCATTACCTCCCAGAAGAGATAGGTCAATTATACCTCATCCCCGTGATTCAAAAATAAACGGATACAAAATACCCTATTTAATTCTTTGATATTGTGCATGTATTTACATTTTAATCGCTTTTTATCGGGTCATTTTTTTCACAAAGACCACCACAAAAAGCGCCATAGTAAAACTGCCTAAAAAGGCTTCAAACGCGGCAATGAAACGAGCAACTCCCACTGGGGAGATATCGCCATAACCGAGCGTGGTGAAGGTGACAACACTAAAGTAAAGCGCATTAAAAAACTCCAATGCATAAAACTGCCACCCCGTTACACCCTCATAAACAGGACTTGCAGCAGTGGTATCAAGGAAGAAGTAAGCCATTGCACAAGTAAAAATCAATGCAACTGAAAACACCACAACACGTAACGGGTCTTCCCCATAACCACAAAACAAATCTACGATCTTCGATATAAATCGCTTCAAGCTGTACAGTGGCATCTGATAACGGCGAAACCGCATCTCTTTTTGGAAGAACATGCCAGCAGTCTCAAAAAGCCCCTGCTTTTCACATTGCTTTCGGACATTACGGCATACTTCTTCTGCCTCTTGGCATAATGAAATGCTTTCTTTGCGATTGGTCAGTTTACTCGCGGCCAACGCTTCTTGTTCTTGTTTTAGGTGTTTACCCCAATCAATGTTCTCTAAACGAGCACGGGCGAGTTCGGCACCAAGGAGATTGCTATTTTGTAACTTTGCACAATGCAAATTTGCATTCACTAGCTTAGCCTTCATTAAAGAAGTGCCACGTAAATCTAAGCCGAAAAAGTGTGCATCTGTCAGATCGGCTCGATAGAAGTCAGCATTACGACATAAATGTCCTTGCTTACTCCCTCGATTAACCAGATTAAGATCCACCAAGTTTGTTTTAGCCAACTGAAATCCGTCTAAAGGTTTACCCGCTGCGGCCCATTGCTCAACCTGTTTTTTTACGTCATCTTTGCTTTTATCTATGGCCGGATCATGCCAGTAACATAATCCAGATTCACCACCAGGTTGATCGCAGCACCAGCCATCGGGGTTTCGATAGCTGCATCGACCATGTTCTGATTTCATATGCGCTGCCCTCAATCAATTTTAAGTGTAGAAGGTGCATATGAGGCTGCCAGCTAAAATTACACCTCAGGCGTTTAAAGAGAAGACATTGCACTGGCCTGTTGATGCAGCCATTGTTTAAACAAACGGATGCTGTCATTTTCTCGGTGAGTAAGAATGAAATAACCAGCATTGGCTGAAATGGGTTCAAATGGGCTCACCAATCGCCCAGTCTCCAATTCAGAACCAATCAGAGCCAGCCGAGCTAACGCCACTCCTACCCCAGCTTCTGCCGCGGACATTGCCATATCAGTGCGGTTAAAAAAATGCCCACGATGACACGCGATGTTCAGCCCTTGGGCTTGCAGCCAGTAACGCCATTCCTGATCTTTGTCCGCTCCTCGCCACGGCATGGCATCGTGCAGCAATGTGGCATTGTTTAAGTCTGAAATTTCCGGATGCCTGCGTTGATAACCTTCACTCATTACAGGCAATAAATACTCTTCCATTAACAGTTCTGCATGCTTGTTACGATATGGAAACGAGCCATAATCAATGGCGATATCAAAATCATGATTCTCGCTATCCACTAAAGCACCTTCTGCAAAAGTATGGATCTGGATATCTGGATGAAGGCGTTGAAACTGCTCGAGCCGAGGTACTAGCCATTTGAATGCAAAGGAAGGTGTGAGTTTAAGCCGGACTTGTTTGTGCTCTTGGGGCTGCGTCACTTGGTGGACATGTTGTTCTATCGCTTGCAGGTGTGGCTCAATATTTTCAACCAAGTCACGCCCTCGTTCAGATAAACGAATTCCACGCGAATGCCTTTCAAAAACACTAAAACCCAACGACTGCTCAATCAATAACAATTGCTGGCTGACCGCTCCGGTTGTCAGGTGCATCGATTGTGCAGCCTTTGACAAACTCTCATGTTTTGCCACTTTGCAGATCAAGTTAAGCCCAGAAATCAATGCTGTTTTCATATCACCATAGGTTTTAGAAATTCTATACACTGCTAACAGATTTTATCGATTGTTAAGCAAATGTAAATCTTGCACTCTGCATCCATTATTTATTTGTGGAGTGGTCACTATGAAAGTGGTAGTTCTTGGAAGTGGTGTTATCGGCCTGACATCGGCATGGTATCTCACTCAAGCAGGATATGAGGTAACGGTCATCGATCGCCAACCTCGCAGTGGCGAAGAAACCAGCTTTGCCAACGCTGGACAAATTTCATATGGATATTCATCTCCTTGGGCAGCCCCCGGAATTCCAATCAAAGCGATCCGGTGGTTATTGGAAGAGCATGCTCCCTTAAAGATCAAACCAAGCTTAAATCCCCAAATGTTGTATTGGGCCATGCAAATGCTTTCAAATTGTACTCTCGATAAGTATCGCCAAAACAAATCACGTATGCTTGAGATTGCCAGCTTAAGCCGTTATTGCCTCACTGAGCTGAAGCAAAAATATGATCTCCAATTTGAGGGAAGAGAAAAAGGGACACTGCAACTCTTTCGTACCGAAGCGCAACTGACAGCGATTGAGAAAGACATTAACCTACTTCAAGAAAGCCACACCTGTTGTAAATTACTAGATGTAAACCGTTGCCTTGAGCAAGAGCCGGGGCTTGCCCCCGTCAAAGATAAGTTAGTAGGCGGGTTATACCTTCCTGATGATGAAACAGGTGACTGCTACCTATTTTGTCAACAGATGACACAATTGGCTCAGGCCGCAGGCGTCGAGTTCCTATTTGATACCCAAATCGAGCAGTTGAAAACCAAGAATGGCAAAATCAGTGAAGTCATCACCAATAAGGGAAGCGTCACCGCTGATGCGTATGTCGTTGCCATGGGCAGTTACTCCACTCAATTACTCAAATCCGTTGGCATTAATATCCCGGTCTATCCCGTCAAAGGTTATTCACTGACTTTGCCTATCACCAATGAACAATACGCACCTCAATCCACCATCATGGATGAAACGTACAAGGTCGCTTTAACCCGTTTTGAACAAAGATTACGAGTGGCAGGAACGGCTGAATTAGCGGGATTTGACCCTAGCTTACCCGATAAACGGCTTGCAACCATTAACCATGTCGTGCGTGATTTGTTTCCCGATGGAGTCGATTTTACCCGAGCTGAATACTGGACTGGCTTTCGACCAATGACACCGGACGGTCCTCCTATTATTGGCCGTACGACGATAAGTAACTTATATACCAATACCGGACATGGCACCTTGGGTTGGACGATGGCTTGTGGCTCTGGTTATGTTCTTGCGGAAGTGATCTCGGAGCTGTCATACCCCAAAAAACGTTATGTCGATTTAAATATCTCTCGCTACTACGATTAACTTTATATTGTGCTGAGTTAACACAAAAACCCAGCACAACATTCAAAACCAAAGACTAAAACACTCCATATAAACATCCAAAACACACTTAACAGTCATAATAAAAATCAATAAAACAAAGCACAAAACCAATAATTACATTACTTATTAACAAAAATGTAGCATTTTGAGTCACCACTCACACTAAAGCACAAAAAAGAACAAAACCATTAACAAATGCCTTACAAAAAGAATTACCATCTTGGTCACAAAACAACCACAACATACGAAACAGGGAAACTCTTATGCAGTCTTTAGTTGATTTTCTGAATGGAATTATCTGGAGCCCAGCACTGATCTATTTGTGTTTGGGTGCTGGTTTGTTCTATTCGATCATGACGCGCTTCGTTCAGGTTCGTCATTTCTTTGAAATGTGGCGCCTACTGCTCTCAGGTAAAAGTTCGAAGAAAGGTATCTCCTCCTTCCAAGCACTTGCGGTATCACTCTCAGGCCGAGTCGGTACGGGTAACATTGCAGGCGTTGCCGCAGCAATCGGCTTTGGTGGTCCAGGCGCAGTCTTCTGGATGTGGATGGTCGCTTTCTTCGGTGCAGCAACCGCTTATGCAGAGTCAACCTTGGCACAAATATACAAAGAAGAAGATAACGGCGAGTTTCGTGGTGGTCCAGCATACTACATTGAAAAAGCCATGGGTCAGAAATGGTATGCTTGGATTTTCGCAATCGCGACTATTTTCGCTTGTGGTGTTTTACTTCCAGGCGTTCAATCAAACAGTATTGGTAACGCAGTAGAAGCCGCTTTCGGCTCAGGTGACATGATTGAAACCGCCATGGGTACCTTTAGCTTTGCAAAAATCCTTACCGGTACCGTAATTTCAATTATCCTCGCTTTTATTATCTTCGGTGGTGTAAAACGTATTGCCAACTTCACACAGATTGTTGTTCCGTTTATGGCACTCGCTTATATCATCACGGCATTCGTGATCATTCTACTCAATATTGGCGAGGTTCCACGCATCATTGGCATGATTCTAGGCGATGCCTTCACTCCGATGGCCGGCGTTGGTGCCGCAATTGGTTGGGGGGTAAAACGTGGTGTGTACTCTAATGAAGCAGGCCAAGGGACGGGCCCACACGCAGCGGCTGCAGCCAGTGTTGATCACCCTGCCCAGCAAGGCCTCGTGCAGTCTTTCTCAATCTACATTGATACTTTGTTAGTATGTTCCGCAACAGCCTTCATGATTTTAATTACTGGTGCCTACAACGTACATGGCGCTGAAGGTTTCCTGATTCAAAACCTTTCCGCTGATATTGGTGCAAATGGTCCTGTATTTACACAAATGGCCATAGAGAGCGCATTACCTGGTATTGGTAAACCATTCATTGCAGTTGCACTGTTTTTCTTCGCTTTCACAACGATCTTAGCTTACTACTACATCGCAGAAACCAACATTGCTTACATTCGCCGTACCTTTAAGGTAAATGGGCTTATGTTCGTGCTAAAACTGGTGCTCATCTCCGTTGTGTTCTACGGTACAGTTAAGACAGCGAACCTTGCTTGGGCAATGGGTGATGTCGGTGTAGGTCTCATGGCGTGGCTCAACATTGTCGGTATCCTGATTATTTTCTTTATGTCTAAACCTGCATTAAAGGCATTAAAAGACTACGAAGAACAGCAAAAGCAAGGCGTGACTGAATTTACCTTCAACCCAGTGAAGCTTGGTATTAAAGGGGCTGATTATTGGGAAGATAAGTACCGTCGTAAGACGGGTCAGTCTCCAGAAGCGGAGCAATCAAAACAAGCGGTGGAGCAGCCATCGACTTAACTGAGAATTAAAAAGCAGTGGTAAGAAAAAAGGGTTAGCAAAGCTAACCCTTTTCTTTTCCTCAACCTGTTCCCGTTGAGTAAAGCTGATAGAAATTATGCTGCGATTTCTTGCGCTGCAATTTCTGGCTTTTTCTTTTCGCCAATTGGCAAAATAGTACGGCCGTATTCATTGTTAAGTACTTGTGCCATAGCGAAGTAAATAGCACTTGCACCGCAGAAGATACCTTCAAAACCAGCAAGAGTGCCGATAAGTTCGCTGCCAGTAAAATCACGCGCCGCTAGCAGGCCAAATAGAATCGTAAGTGAGCCAAATACAACTTGCTTAGCAAATGGGTAGCATAGAGAGCCAATAAACATAAAACCAGTGAAAATACCCCATAGTGCTAGGTACCAACCCATGAAATGTGCTGGGCTAGCAGGTAGACCCATGTATGGCATTACGATCAAACCAACCAATGTTAGCCAGAATAGACCATAAGAAGTAAACGCTGTTGTACCAAACGTGTCGCCACGCTTAAAGCACATGATACCAACGATAACTTGGCTCAGACCGCCATAAAAAATACCCATTGCAAGGATCATTGAATCCATCGGGAAGAAGCCTGCATTGTGGATATTCAGCAGAATAGTAGTCATACCAAAACCCATAAGACCTAGAGGTGCTGGGTTAGCCAGTTTCGTTGACATTGACGCGTACCTTTAAAAAAAGTTGATAAAATTTACGCGCGAATTTTAATGAAGCAAAAAATAAACACAAAAGCGTTTTTCACAAACTAAGTTTCCATTTATAGCCAAATGAAATCTATTGCATTTAAATAAGTTCCATATTTCATCAGGTTATGAATGCTAAATAAAAAAGCTTCGGCATAAACCGAAGCTTTTAAGTCTAGGTCACAATGACCGAATGAGTCTTACTGGCAACTGATCTCATCCCAGAACCAGTTTGATTGAGTTGGTGTTTCCCATACTCCCGGACCATTCTTCGCGATAAAGCATTTACCGTTGTACGTCACTTTATCTCCGTCAGCGACCTGAGTAACCCCAGGTTCCCATTGAATGAAAGTATTTGGATCTGGAGTTGGTGTTGGCTCAGGGTCTGGCGTAGGTGTTGGTTCAGGATCCGGAGTTGGAGTTGGCTCTGGATCTGGCGTTGGTGTTGGCTCTGGAGTCGGCTCCGGAGCAGTTGGTGCACCAGAAACAAGTTCCCATGGCCCACCATTTGCTGGGTCATCACCTTGAGTCCACCATTTCGCCTGATAAGTTGCGCCATTGTGCGTCACTTGGTCACCACCAACGTATACTTTGTTCACATCCCATGCATTACCACCTGGGTCAGTGCCAGGATCAACCGGATCAAGTTGGTCCACCACTCGTACTTCTGGCCAACTTGAATGAGAACCGTAGAAGTTAGTCACACACTTCTCGTAATCACCCGGTACCAGTGCAGAATACGCGGTTTGGAAACCTACAAGTTCACATTCAAACGAGTAACCACCCGGACGGTCTGCATAGTATTTCCAGTTTCCATCCCAGTTGGTATACAGCACATCAGTCGCACCATTTAGGTTCAAACTGCCATAAGGCGTTTGCTGCCAACACGTGTTTTTCTCATCAGCTTTTAATGAAATTTGATAATGGTTAGATAAGCCTTCCCAGTAACGGATACGGTTAACTGGCTGGCCTTTGTCTTTATTTTGTTCACCACACTCAATACCACCGTTAATGATATTGATGGTCGTACCAAAGCCATAACCAATCCCAGCATCAGTCTCGCGTTGTGATGGAGACCAAGTACGGTCGATGACATGCAACATGGCTGGTTTTGGCGCTTGAGGCGTTAAGAAGAACCAGATCGCAGAAGCTAAGTTCAGCCATGAATCAGCAACCAAACCTGGGTTATTTAGCAATACGCTTGCATCGCCATCAAACATCACCTCAGAAAACGCGCCGTAGTTAAAGTGGTAAGAAAGCTGTTTAGCACCACGGCCGAAATAACCTTGTCCAGCAGCACAAGGCCATTTTTTATTTTGCCAATCGTTTTGACCACACCCAGTCGTATAACCAGTTTGACCTTCACTCCACCCCATTTCACGGACATGAACAAGCGCTTGCTGCCACTCTTCAAGACGTTGTGGGTTGTCAGACACATTGTCCACGGAAATATGGCCGCCTGTCTCTTGCGCAAAATGCGCAAATGCCGTCACAATGGATGTCTTACAGATCTCATCAGAGTTGCGGCCATCGGTGTATTCACCACAAAATGCTGGAAACTTACCAATGGCACGTAAGAAACGCGTATAGGTGTATTCAGGAGCAGCCATCTGAGTTAGAAAATCCCACTCTGTACGAGGGAAAACTCGCTCAGCACGTTTAACGTTATCTGGGTTTGTAGCCAAACCCGGTGCAATTGCTTCTACCACCGTATTTGGCTGCGTTTCCAAAGCTTTCGCCCAAATGGCATACATAGGATCAGACGTTTGCGCCTGCTCCGCTGCGAGTAGATCAGCTCGAGAAACCACATAACCCGTTGGGTTTTGTGGATCCGGCTGAATGTTCATGGTGGCTGCAAAGCTGGCAGCAGATAAGGTACAACCTACCGCTAGGGCTAAATGTTTCACTTGTAACATCAGTCTGTCCTTTCATTTCCGTAAATTGAGTTCCTCCAAAGAGTAGAATCTTGCATTCTGTGATTGCACCGATTTACCTGATAACACACTAAATTTGCGAGTTAATTCGATTTGATCTACTGAAACAAATGAATACAAGCATTACAAATGGATAGCAAACAACAGTTTTAACCAAATTTGTGAACATAAAAAAGCCCCGGCACAAAGGCCGGGGCTGATAGTTAACTCAATATCGAATTATTCCCATTCGATTGTCGCTGGTGGCTTACCGGAGATATCGTAAACCACGCGAGAAATACCATCTACTTCATTGATGATACGGTTAGAAACCTTACCTAAGAAGTCGTATGGCAGGTGCGCCCAATGTGCAGTCATGAAGTCGATAGTCTCTACGGCACGTAGTGATACAACCCAATCGTACTTACGACCATCGCCCATTACACCCACAGAACGTACTGGTAGGAATACCGTGAACGCTTGAGATACTTTGTTGTATAGGTCAGCAGCGTGTAGCTCTTCAATGAAAATAGCGTCAGCGCGACGTAGCAAGTCACAGTACTCTTTCTTGATTTCACCAAGAACGCGAACACCTAGACCTGGTCCTGGGAATGGGTGACGGTAAAGCATGTTGTAAGGTAGACCTAACTCTAGACCAATCTTACGTACTTCATCTTTGAACAGTTCACGTAACGGCTCAACAAGACCCATTTCCATGTCATCTGGCAGACCTCCAACGTTATGGTGAGATTTGATCACGTGCGCTTTACCCGTCTTAGATGCTGCTGATTCGATAACATCTGGATAGATAGTACCTTGAGCAAGCCATTTCGCGTTTTTCAGCTTCTTCGACTCTTCATCGAATACGTCTACGAATACGTGACCGATTGTCTTACGCTTCTCTTCTGGATCTGCTTTACCTTCAAGCGCTTTTAAGAAACGGTCTTCAGCGTCAACTTTGATGATGTTTAGACCGAACTGGTCGCCAAACATATCCATTACTTGTTGACCTTCGTTTAGACGAAGTAGACCGTTATCAACAAATACACATGTTAGCTTGTCGCCGATTGCGCGGTGAACCAGCATAGCAACTACCGACGAGTCCACACCACCCGATAGGCCTAGGATCACTTCGTCATCACCGACTTGCTCTTTAATACGAGCAACTGCATCTTCGATGATCGATTCAGACGTCCATAGACGCTCACAGCCACATACGCCAAGAACAAAGTTCTCTAGCATTTGTAGGCCACCTTTAGTGTGTGTTACTTCTGGGTGGAACTGAACGCCGTAGTATTTCTTCTCTTCGTTTGCCATCGCAGCGTAAGGACAAGTGTCTGTCTCGCCAACTTTCACGAAGTCTGCTGGAATTTCGACTACTTTGTCACCGTGGCTCATCCATACATCTTGAATTTCTTCAAGATCTTTAAAAATAGAAGATTCACCAGATACTTTAACTTGTGCATAGCCGAATTCACGTTCAGTAGAACCCGCTACTTTACCACCTAGCTGCTCAGCCATGGTCTGCATGCCGTAACATACACCTAGTACCGGTACACCTGAATCAAATACGTATTGAGGCGCACGTGGAGAATTCTCTTCTGTTACGCTTTCTGGACCACCAGATAAGATAATGCCATCTGGATTGAATTCACGAATATCCGCTTCTTCAACATCCCAGCTCCATAGCTCACAGTAAACACCAATTTCACGTACACGGCGCGCTACAAGCTGAGTGTACTGAGAGCCGAAGTCTAAGATCAGAATACGTTGGTCATGAATATTTTTTGTCATTGGGTCAATCTCGGAATTAATTTAGTGGATGGGAGACGGTTGTCTCCCATAATCTTCAAAATAATTGTGGTTAGCTATTAACCCAATCGGTAGTTTGGTGCTTCTTTTGTGATTTGCACGTCGTGAACGTGAGACTCTTTCATACCCGCGCCAGAGATACGAACGAATTCAGCTTTCGTACGCATATCTTCAACAGTTGCAGAACCTGTTAGACCCATGCTTGAACGTAGACCACCCATTTGTTGGTGAACGATCTCTTTTAGGCGACCTTTGTATGCGATACGACCTTCGATGCCTTCCGGTACTAGCTTGTCTGCTGCGTTGTCAGACTGGAAGTAACGGTCAGAAGAACCTTGAGACATAGCGCCAAGTGAACCCATGCCACGGTAAGCTTTGTATGAACGGCCGTTATATAGGATAACTTCGCCAGGTGCTTCTTCAGTACCCGCGAACATTGAACCAACCATGACACATGATGCGCCTGCGACGATAGCTTTACAGATATCACCTGAGAAACGGATACCGCCATCAGCGATAACTGGAATACCGTGCTGGTTTGCTACTTCTGCAGCATCAGCAATCGCAGTAACTTGAGGAACACCCACACCCGTTACGATACGCGTGGTACAGATAGAACCAGGGCCGATACCCACTTTCACTGCACTTACGCCAGCATCGATAAGCGCTTTAGCACCAGCACCTGTCGCTACGTTACCACCGATAATGTCGAGATCTGGATATGCAGCGCGAGTTTCACGAATTCGGTTAAGAACACCTTCAGAGTGACCGTGTGAAGAGTCGATAAGTAGCACGTCAACGCCCGCTTCAACTAGAGCAGCCACACGCTCTTCGTTACCTGCGCCAGCACCAACTGCAGCACCTACACGTAGACGACCTTGTGCATCTTTACATGCATTAGGCTTACGCTCCGCTTTGTGGAAATCTTTCGCGGTAATCATACCGGTTAGTTGAAACTCATCGTTCACTACCAGTACTTTCTCTACGCGCGCTTTGTGCATTTTCTCTTGAACTTCTTCACGAGTTGCCCCTTCTTTTACTGCTGCTAGGCGCTCTTTAGGCGTCATCACAACATCTACTTTCTTAGAAAGGTCCGTTACAAAGCGAACGTCACGACCAGTGATGATACCAACAAGTTCGTTTGTATCTGTTACCACTGGGAAACCTGCAAAACCATGCTTTTCTGTTAGGGCAACAACATCAGCGATTGTTGCATCAGGGCTTACAGTTACAGGGTGTGAAACTACACCTGCTTCGTAAATCTTCACCTGGTGAACCATCTGAGCTTGCTGCTCAATAGACATGTTTTTGTGGATAAAGCCAATGCCACCCTCTTGCGCTAGCGCAATCGCTAGACGAGCTTCAGTTACGGTGTCCATAGACGCCGAGATCATTGGGATGTTTAGGGTGATGTTCTTAGTTAGCTGAGTGCGAAGATCAGCTGTGTTTGGGAGAACGGTGGAGTGAGCTGGCACAAGTAGTACGTCATCGAATGTCAGCGCTTCTTTGGCAATTCTTAGCATTTGCAATATCTCACAATTAAAGGAGTAAAAAGAACAATCCAATCTCATCGTTTCGCATAATGAGGGCAACCAATTTTGTGTAACTAGTCACATTTGGATTAGATATTGCGGACGGATTATACGGTTAACGTAATCGCTTGACCACAAGTTTTTTAATTTTTTTCTTGCATTTACCCCCTTGATATGTATTATATTGCCGCTAATTTCCATACTCACGTCCACGAGATTAGTAGTGTCATCTCTGACCAATCAAAACATTTTCACCGTTTCCCGTTTGAATGCAGAAGTTCGTTTACTCCTTGAAAACGAAATGGGGATCGTGTGGTTGGTCGGTGAGCTGTCAAACTTTTCCGCCCCCGTATCCGGCCATTGGTATTTCACCCTCAAAGATTCACGCGCTCAAGTGAAGTGTGCAATGTTTAAGGGAAACAATCGTCGTGTCACCTTTAAACCCGTTAATGGCAATCAAGTCTTAGTCAAAGCTCGACTTTCCCTATATGAACCTCGTGGTGACTATCAACTGATCGTTGAAAGCATGCAACCCGAAGGTGATGGTAGGCTGCAACAACAGTTTGATGAGCTCAAGATGAAACTGGCGGGCGAAGGTTTATTTGCTCAGACTAATAAACGCCCTCTCCCTGAACACCCGCAACGTGTCGGTGTTATTACTTCGAAAACGGGCGCAGCTCTGCATGATATTCTTGATGTACTAAAGCGCCGAGATCCTTCGTTACCTGTAGTTATTTACCCGACAATGGTTCAGGGAGAAGAAGCTGCAATTCAAATTGCTCAAGCGATTGGTCGTGCAAATAGTCGAAATGAGTGTGATGTACTCATCGTCGGCCGTGGTGGTGGTTCACTCGAAGATCTGTGGTGTTTCAACAATGAAATTGTAGCGCGCACCATTGCAGCAAGTCAGATCCCTATCATCAGTGCCGTAGGTCATGAAGTCGATGTGACGATTGCAGACTTTGTCGCCGACATGCGGGCGCCAACCCCTTCAGCTGCGGCTGAACTGGTGAGCCGTGACAACAGCCATAAAGATCAAGCACTCCTAACGCGGCAACATAAATTAGCCAGCGCAATGCGTTACTACTTAGCGCAGCAAAAGCAGCAATCAGCTCAACTGATGCACCGATTAGAGCGTCAGCATCCAAGCTATCAACTGCAGCGTCAAACACAACAACTTGATGAGTTGGACATGCGCTTGCAACGCGCAATGCAACGATTCATCACAACGCGCCAGCAAGCCGTTGAGCGTAAGCATCATCGCCTACAATTGAATTCACCAGTAAAACGTTTAGCAGAGCAAAAATCGAAGCTTGATCGCGTTGAGCAAAAGCTAATGGATGCAATGGATCGTAAGTTACTGACCATGCGTCACCAACTGGCGATTGCTGCAGAGAAGCTTGATACGGTAAGTCCACTGGCAACGCTAAAACGTGGTTATTCAATCACACAAACAGAGCAAGGTCAGGTGGTGACTCAAGCGAAAGATGTAAAAACGGGCGACACTTTAGTCACCCGCTTATCTGATGGTGAGCTTCGCTCTACGGTTAACTGACTTTTTGAAACTCAAATCGAACCCGTGACTTTGATTTGAGTTCATTACAACTATTGCAGAAATAATTTGCCGCACCACAAGCTTGCAGCTTTTCAAGCTCAGCCTCACAGTCAGGACAAAATCCTGCTTTTTTATAGTCAACATTACATTCTTTGCAATGATAGTGACCTTGCCAATCGAGCTCCTGATGACATTCTGGGCATAAATTATCAGACATTTCGATCTCTCATTAAGCTTATTCCTCTGACAGATGCGCATAGTAACAATTGCATTCATTTGAGTATTGATCTCTGTCACATGGAGTTAAGCCATTGTTGGCACTGAGCGACAGCATCGTTTATGTTTTCTTTTATACGGATGATCATTTCAAGATCATCGGCAAAATCCATTTTGATCAGCGATCTGCCCAAAAAAGAACATTTATATAACCACACACCGAAAGCATAAGTTACATGTGCTGTTTTTGAATTTAAAACAATATAATAAACCAAATATAGATATAAAAATTAGATTATCAGAATTACATAAAATGATCGTAATTCAACTATGATGGTTTTACATCGGTTTGCATTTCAATATTCTGAGCATCAAGCTCAGTCAGGCTCACTTTGATTTCAGCAAAATCAGCTAAGCCAGAAACATGTGTACCACCGCATGGGATGACAGCAAGCTCCCCTTCTCCTAAGTCACATTGCCAGTACCTTGAATCAGTTAAGGTTTCACCATGACATAACATCTCAACTTGTGGCTGAGCAGCCAGCCATTCTGTCAATTGGTCGTTGACCTTATCAGCAATAAGCTGCAGATCAGTTAGCATATCGACACTGTTTAGGCCGCGTTTTCGCAATGTTTTACCTAGCCGATAAGTATCCACGCAACAATCTTCAGTGACAAAGCTCGTCACTTGCGCATAGCTGTTAAAGTCATAGTTACCGTGAGCGTCTTTTCTGTCTGCATCTTTACGCCAATAACCATCACGAGTGAGTACCTTATTTAACGCCAAGAAGGCTAAATGACCAGCACTATGGCCTCGGCTTAATGCCTCTTGGTAAGTTCTATCGACACTTAAGCACACACGCTCACCTTCGATGACAGAAGATGCATCAGCATTAATGCAATGCACGACAACAAAGGACCAACCGGGTTCATCTCGTTTTACGGGAATGGCTTCACCTACGTACAACGTCTCAGTCTCTCGCTCTACGGCGCCTACCAGACAGTTGAAGACCGAGAAGCGCTGACTGCCAATGCGCAAACAACCTTTGTCAGCAGGGTGATCTGGCCAAATATGGCTTACAGGGTGAAATGGGGTCTCTTCTGTAATCACGTAAATGCCATCATCATAGGATTCGACGAACTGGATCTGACTCTCCAACTGCCAAATACCATGACAAAACTTCGTGATGGTTGCACTCACTGCCATTTTTCATTTCCTTCAAGTACAAAAAAGCGCCAGTAGAATACATGGCGCTTTACTAAATTTTCCTATGAGATGCTATTTCTTACGGTTTTTCATCATACTCATTAGGCGTTTACGTTTACGCTCTTGAGATAATGTCATCTTACCGCCTTTACCTTCAAATGGGTTATCGCTGCTCTGGAAGTTAATGCGGATTGGTGTCCCCATGATTTCCAGTGACTTACGATAATAGTTCATCAGGTAACGTTTGTATGAATCTGGCAGCTCATTAACTAGGTTCCCGTGAACTACAACGATTGGTGGGTTATAGCCACCTGCGTGTGCATATTTAAGTTTCACACGGCGACCACGAACCATTGGTGGTTGGTGATCTTCTGTTGCCATCTTCATGATACGTGTCAATACCGAAGTACCCACACGTGTCGTTGCTGATTTGTAAGCCTCTTGAACCGATTCAAATAGATGGCCAACACCAGTACCATGAAGCGCAGAGATAAAGTGAATACGAGCAAAGTCGACAAATCCAAGACGACGATCCAGCTCTTTCTTCACATGCTCTTTCACATCCATGTCCAAACCATCCCATTTATTGACAGCAAGAACAATTGAACGACCCGCATTCAGGGCAAAGCCTAATAAGCTTAAATCTTGATCTGAGATGTTTTCACGTGCATCAATAACCAACAGCACAACGTTGGCATCTTCTACCGCTTTCAACGTTTTAACAACGGAGAATTTCTCAACCGTTTCATTGATACGCTTACGACGACGAACACCGGCAGTGTCAATAAGCACGTATTCACGACCATCACGCTCCATTGGGATGTAAATTGAGTCTCGAGTCGTGCCCGGCATGTCATACACAACTACACGCTCTTCACCCAAAATACGGTTAGTCAGCGTTGACTTACCCACGTTTGGACGACCGATAATCGCTAACTTGATTGGCTGCTCTTGAAGACGCTTAAACTCTTCTTCAGCTTCTTCTTCTGTGTAATCGACTTTCTCTTCTTCTTCGTCTTCAAAACCAGTTAGATCTTCAATCTCACCTTGAACTGATTCAAGCATTTGCTCTGCAAATGGATTTAAAGCACGATCGATAAGAGCACCAACCCCACGACCGTGAGCCGCTGCAATTTGGTACATGTTCTCTACACCAAGCTGCCAAAACTCAGCCGATGCAGCATCCGCATCAATACCATCAACTTTGTTGACAACCAGCATTGACGGTTTTTCAATTTTACGTAGGTGATTGGAAATCGCGATATCAGCTGGAGTTAGACCAGCACGACCATCAACCATAAACAAAACAACATCAGCTTCATCAATTGCCGCTAATGATTGTTCTGCCATTTTAGTTTCAACACCCTCTTCACTGCCATCAATACCACCAGTATCAATAACAATGAATTCATGTTCACCCAATTTTGCCTGACCATATTTACGGTCACGCGTTAGGCCAGGAAAATCCGCAACCAATGCGTCACGCGTGCGAGTCAATCGGTTAAATAACGTAGACTTACCTACGTTCGGACGCCCAACCAGGGCAACAACAGGTACCATAATAACCTCTACAATATTCTTTCTATGTAGTTATAGGTAATGACTTGTTATCAGTCGTTAACCAGTGTTTACCTATAACTACAAACCTACATTGGGATACTCTTTATGATAGAACGAGCGATTAAAACCGTATCAAAAAGCAGTGGCTAGTCGAAACTATGTCTAGCACAACACCCAAGTGAATTATTTGTTCTTAAATTTTCAGAGTATACGCAACAAAACGGCTCCTAACTGTTAACCAGCCAGGAGCCGAATGTGAATTGTATCACGAAATTATTCGTTGATCGTCAGTTTCTTTACATCGCCATCACGAGTAACAATGACATAGCCTTCGTCTAACGCAATTGGTGCAATAGCTAAACCACTGTCACTCACATATTGCTGAGCAACAAACTCGCCCGAACTACGATCTATCCAGTGCAAGTAACCTTGACTGTCACCTACAACAACGTAGCCATCGATGATTGCTGGTGCAGTTAATAAACGGTGTTGAAGTAAATCATTACTCCATAGCTCCGTCCCACTACGAGCATCAACTGCCACAACGTGATCTTTGTCCGTCACAAGAAATAGTCGGCTACCATCGCTATTCATGTCTGTCGCAGAAGAGTAAGTACGCTTCCAAGCAGGCTTACCTGAACGCAAATCAATCGCTGTCAACTGCCCATTAATGCCGACAATGTAGAGTGAGCTGCCTAGAATTACTGGCGATGCATCCACATCAACCAATCGATCAATTTCAGTGGCACCTTGTGGTGTACCGATTGGTTGTTGCCAGATCAACTGACCACGCTCAACAATTGCGGCCGCTAGACGACCATTTGCCGTACCCCAGAATACACCGCCACCAACGGCTGCAGGTGTACTATCACCACGCAATGTGAGGTTTGGCACTTCAGTGCTAATGGTCCACTTTTGCTCTCCAGTATCTTGCGCAAGAGCAATCAA
Source organism: Vibrio sp. TRT 17S01 (assembly GCF_050113695.1). Taxonomy (NCBI): domain Bacteria; kingdom Pseudomonadati; phylum Pseudomonadota; class Gammaproteobacteria; order Vibrionales; family Vibrionaceae; genus Vibrio; species Vibrio sp. TRT 17S01. Next base: position 235,485 of record NZ_JBNJOG010000002.1, read on the forward strand.
CATACCGCGGCTGGTGTGTACGATAACTAGGTTATTGTCAGTCGTAGGATTTGCGAGAACCTCACCATCAACATCGACGCGCCACATAACTTCACCGGTTTCTTCATCCAGTGCGATTACTTGACCATTTTCACTGCCGATAAATATCTGGCTGTAGGCTGCAGTAATGCCACCAGATAAACGAGCGATGGTGTCTTGCTCTAAATCGGTCTCCCATAAAGTTTGACCATTCTCAGGATCCAATGCTTTTACTAAACCATCTCGCGCAGCAACAAATACTTTACCGTATGCATAAGCTGGCGATAGGTTCGAAAAGTAATGACCAACACCATCACCGATTGAAGTGCTCCAATTTGAGCTCGGTGTGAATTCACTGTCCACCTGTGGCAATGGCGCCATAATGATGGTGTCTTCTTCACTTGCACAACCCGCTAGAGTACCAAGGATCACTGCAGTAGCTAGTGCTTTACTAAGAAGCTTCTTCATTCAAACGCCCTTACTTGGCCAGATCATCCAACTTCATTTGCAATGTCTGACTTGCATCTTCTGCTTGCTGAGCTTCTGTGTAAGCCGCATATGCGCCAGCACTGTCGCCTTTACGTAGCAAAATATCACCACGTAATTCAGCGATGCGCCCAGCCCAACCTGAATCATTGATATTTGCTAACTCAGAAATCGCTGCATCAAAATTGCCTTGTTCCGCCGTAACACGGGCTAAACGGTAAGTTGCAACGGTAGATAAAGCCGCATCTTTCGTTGCACCTTTCGCCCACTCTAGTTGCGCTAGCGCTTCATCAAGGTTACCTGCTTCAATTTGAACTTTAGCAAGTTGCAATGCAGCCAATACTGCGTACTCAGTCTCTTTATTGCCATCAATAAAGCTCTGAACCGCACCTTCAGCTTCCGCGCCTTGCGCTTGAAGTGAAGTGATAACTTTCGTGTATGACTCAGAAGCAGCTTCTTGAGCCGCAGTCACTGAATCTTGGTAATAACGCCAACCAAACAGACCACCTAAACCGATCACGGCACCAAAAATGACAGCTTTGCCATTCTCTTTCCACCAATCTTTGATCGCTTCAACTTGTTGTTCTTCAGTATCGTAGAGTTCCACTTCCTGTCCTCTTAAATTCACAAAAAGTGGCGATCGAAATCGCCACTTCAAAATCAGATATATTTAGATAAGTTGCGCTAATTGAGCAACGATATCAGCTTGGCTGTAAGTTTCTTGAGTACCACCCACAAGATCTTTAAGAACAACGCTGTTATCTGCAACTTCGTTCTCACCAAGTACTAGTGCGACAACGGCACCGACTTTGTCCGCACGTTTAAACTGCTTCTTAAAGTTACCACCACCAAAGTGGTTCATTACACGAACACCAGGGATAGCTTCACGAAGCTGTTCAGCAAGCTTCATACCCGCCATCATGGTGCCTTCGCCTGCTGTTACTACGTAAACATCAACACTACGACGAACGTCTGTCAGCTCTAGTGTTTCTAGCATCAGAACAAGACGCTCTAGGCCCATTGCAAAGCCAACAGCTGGTGTTGGTTTACCACCCAATTGCTCTACAAGACCATCGTAACGACCACCGCCACATACTGTGCCTTGAGCACCTAGGCTCTCAGTGATCCACTCAAATACCGTGCGGTTGTAGTAATCCAGACCACGAACTAGACGCTCGTTAACTGTGTATTCGATACCTGCAGCGTCTAAAAGTTCACATAGACCTGCGAAGTGTGCTTTAGATTCTTCACCTAAGTACTCAGAAAGGCGAGGTGCATCACCCAAAATCGCTTGAACGTCAGGGTTCTTAGTATCTAGAACACGCAGTGGGTTCGTGTGCATGCGACGCTTACAATCTTCGTCTAGCACATCGATATGTTGCTCAAGGAATGCAACCAGTGCAGTACGGTAGTCTGCGCGATCTTCTTGAGAACCGATAGAGTTAAGCTCAAGACGAACATGTTCATTGATACCCAGCTCACGCCATAGACGTGCAGTCATCATGATAAGCTCAGCATCAACATCAGGACCATTTAGACCAAATACCTCAACACCACACTGGTGGAATTGACGGTAACGGCCTTTCTGCGGACGCTCATGGCGGAACATAGGCCCCATGTACCACAGACGCTGTTCGTCACGGTTGATCAGGCTGTTTTGAATACATGCACGTACACAGCCCGCCGTACCTTCAGGGCGAAGTGTTAGGCTGTCACCGTTACGATCATCAAAGGTGTACATTTCTTTTGAAACGACATCTGTCTCTTCACCAACAGCGCGACTGAATAGGTTTGTTTCTTCAACGATTGGCATGCGCACTTCGTTGTAACCGTATGCGCTAACTACATTTTTCACTGTGTTTTCAAGTTTCTGCCACAGCGGAGATTGAGTTGGGAGGCAGTCGTTCATGCCTCGGATTGCTTGAATAGTTTTTGCCACAATATTTACCGAAATTTTTATTACTTAACGTAAAGCTCGTTGAGATTAATCTTGTACTTTGATATCGATGCGATTTTCTTGATCTAGTACGGCTGCTTTAGCTCGAATTTTAGATTCAAGTTGAGCAACGAGATCATCGTTGTCAAATCGCTCTTTCTGACGTTTACCGTCTTCGTAGAAAGCACTTTTTTTGTTGCTGCCAGCTAGGCCAAGGTGGGAAACTTCTGCTTCTCCGGGACCGTTTACAACACAGCCGATAATCGACACATCCATTGGTGTAATGATGTCTTCCAAGCGCTCTTCCAATGCATTGACTGTCCCAATCACATCAAACTCTTGACGCGAGCAGCTTGGACAAGCAATAAAGTTGATGCCGCGAGAACGAATTCGCAAAGACTTCAGAATATCAAAACCAACTTTGATCTCTTCCACTGGGTTTGCCGCCAAAGAGATACGAAGCGTGTCACCAATGCCTTCGGCTAAGAGCATGCCTAAGCCAACGGACGATTTCACCGCACCAGCACGTGCACCACCTGCTTCAGTGATACCAAGGTGTAGTGGTTGATCAATTTTTTTCGCCAGTAAGCGGTATGAATCTACAGCAAGGAAAACATCTGAAGCTTTTACGCTGACTTTAAATTGGTCAAAGTTAAGGCGATCGAGAATATCAACATGGCGCATGGCTGATTCAACTAACGCTTCAGGCGTCGGCTCGCCATATTTCATCTGGATGTCTTTTTCCAAAGAGCCGCCGTTCACACCGATTCGGATTGGTATATTTTTATCGCGTGCACAATCTACAACGGCACGAATACGATCTTCTTTACCAATATTGCCCGGGTTGATGCGTAAACAATCCACACCATACTCCGCAACTTTAAGTGCGATTCGGTAGTCAAAATGAATATCTGCGACAAGTGGAATGTTCACTTGCTGCTTAATTAATTTAAAAGCTTCAGCGGCTTCCATCGTAGGTACGGAAACTCGTACGATATCTGCACCGACATTTTCCAATGCTCTGATCTGTGCAACAGTCGCATCCACGTCTGTTGTTCTGGTGTTTGTCATTGACTGCACCGCAATTGGTGCGCCATCACCAATTGGAACATCACCCACGTAGATACGTGTCGATGGGCGACGTTTTATAGGAGATTCGTGTTGCATATTATTTATCTAGGTAAGGTGAATCTTGCTACTTTGCCTGAAGTATACCCAGAAAGGTCGACAGGTTCACTCGCAAATGTCATTGAAACGTTTTCGGGTGCACCTAAAATCACTTTATATGGTGTTTTGCCCGAAAGCTGTAAAATTTGACCAGGCTTTTTGATTCCCGTAGCCAAGGTTTTCCCTGATGCATCTTTGACCTGAATCCAGCAGTCCGCTTTAAAAGACATCTGTAAGCTGTTGGCTACCACTTCTGCTGGTTGTGAGGTCGTTTGCTGTTGCTCTGGTTCCTCAACTGCCGCTTCTGTCACTGTCGTCTCGACTGAATCTGTAGCTGCCGGTTCTTGAACTTCGATAACACCTTCTACAGTAACATCGTCATTTTGCTCACTATTCTCTGGTAACGGTACTGGTAGAGAGTTAATGCTTTGTTCTGCCTCGATTAAAGCTTGATCATCATCTAACGTAAGAAAGTCTGTCGATTGAGGCTCTTCAGGTAAGGTTGTCGCTTCAGCCTCTGCAATAACAGGTTCATCAGAGATCTCTATGATGGAAGTTTGCTGATTTTGCCACCACCACAAAGAAGAAATGCCCAAAATAATAATAAAGATGCCCCATGTTAGGGTCATGATGCGGCTATCGTGTTTCTCGCGTTTTGCCTTCCCCGAAAAACTTTGCATTTTCTGCTCTTGCGGTTGCGCTTCTCCGCAATCATCTAAAGCACATAATACGACAGATTCTTCAAGCCCAACGGCTTTGGCATAAGAACGGAGATAGCCACGAGTAAATGTCGCAACCTGATCTTTTTCAAACTGATTCGTTTCGATGTTTTGAATGATATTGAGGCGTAAACGTAGGCGATCGGCGATTTGTTGTTGGCTTAAACCTAATTCTTCACGTTTGCGTTTTAAGATAGTTCCTGCTTCTAATTTTTTTTCATCAATGCTGGTTTCAATTTCGGCACTCATAATTATTCTGTTCTCGTTTTGATTCCTGCTTACCTGCACTTTTGCTTGTTATTCGTTGGTAGTGCGCATTAAACAGTCATAGCAATTAGGTTGAGGACATTTCCTCAAGTGAAAATAAGTGCAATTTAAGGAATTATTCACCTTATATGCAACGAAGCACTCCAATTGGAGTACCTTAACTCTTAATTCTAATAGATATCAGAGGTGAAACAACATAGAAAAGACGCATAATTTACAGACAGCTCAAGGTTTTTCCTAAATTTGACATCTCTTAGACGCTAAAGTTTTTCAAATTGCTACAAATTAAAAAAGCCAGAGCAATGCTCTGGCTTTTTTAATTTCAATTGGGATAAGTATTAAACCGCTTTTACATCGATACTTTCGCCACGTGCCGCTTTGATCATTTGCGTCCGTTTAGTTCGGTCAATCACATCACCAACTAACTGGCCACATGCGGCATCGATATCATCACCGCGCGTTTTACGAACCGTCACAGTATGCTCATATTGCATCAATGTTTTCTGGAAACGATCGATACGTGAATTACTTGGCTTCTTATAAGGTGAACCTGGGTACGGGTTAAATGGGATCAGGTTGATTTTACACGGCGTGTCTTTCATCAACTGAGCCAATTCACGCGCGTGGTCCATGTCATCGTTCACATGATCAAGCAATACATACTCCACCGTCACTTTACCGCGGTTCGCATTTGAAGACGCAAGGTAGCGACGAACCGACGCTAGGAAATCTTGGATGTCCCAACGATCGTTGATTGGCATGATTTCACTGCGCAGCTTATCGTTTGGCGCATGAAGAGAGATTGCTAATGCAACGTCGATTTTGCCCGTCATCTGATCAAGACCAGAAACCACCCCTGAAGTCGAGACAGTTACACGACGCTTAGAAAGACCGAAACCAAGATCATCAAGCATGATTTCAAGCGCAGGGATCAAGTTCTTCATGTTAAGAAGTGGCTCACCCATCCCCATCATTACCACGTTAGTGATAGGACGACGACCGGTCTCTTTCTCTAAACCCACTTCGCGAGCTGCTCGCCAAACTTGGCCGATAATTTCAGACACTTTTAGGTTGCGGTTAAAACCTTGCTGCGCGGTTGAACAGAACTTACATTCCAACGCACACCCTACCTGAGAAGACACACACAATGTTGCGCGATCATCTTCCGGGATGTAAACCGTTTCTACGTCCTGATCACCCACCTTCATCGCCCACTTGATGGTGCCGTCTGAAGAGTGTTGAGCTTCTGCTACTGTTGGTGCTTTGATTTCACACTTGTGTTGCAGTTTTTCACGTAGCTTCTTGTTGATGTTGGTCATGTTGTCGAAGTCATCAACACCGAAATGGTAGATCCACTTCATCACCTGATCAGCACGGAATGCTTTCTCGCCTAGCTCATCTGCGAAAAACGCTCGCATACCTTTGCGATCAAAATCGAGTAGATTGATTTTTTCAGTGGTCATGTAACCTCTCAAATGACGGAACATTAAATAAGGGCGCGAATTGTACAGCCTTTATGCAGCTTCAACAAGAGCTGTAACACCCTCGATTTATTAAGGCTTTAAAAACACAATGATTAAATTTTATACAAAAATAACAAACCCGCCTTTACAGCGGGTTTCTAAAATCAATTTCGCAATTCGGCCTAGTCTGCGATTGCTTTGATTTGCTCGACTATCGCTTTTAAACCATTGCCTCGCGATGGGCTCAAATGGGCAATTAAACCGAGCTTTTCAAAATAGTCGTCAACATCAAATTCACGGATCTGTTGGCGAGTTTTGCCATTAAAAGCCGCAAGCACCAAAGCAATCAGTCCTCTTACGATGCGTGCGTCCGAGTCTGCACAAAAATACCAAGTTTCGCCATCACACTGGCTCACTAACCAAACCTGACTTTCGCAACCAGAAACCATCACTTGCTCAGTTTTCAACTCATCCGGCAGGGTGGGTAATTTTTTCCCCCACTGAATTACCTGACGATAGCGGTCTTCCCAACCATGGAAATTTTGCATCGTTGTTACGATATCTTTTGTCGTAATCTCTGTACCAAACGGTGAAGATGGAAATACAGACATGGTCGTTCCTATTTTTTGTACTTTTGAATCAGCTTCTCGACGATACGCGAAACAGCGACAAAACCAAAGGAAGCCGTAACCACAGTCGCCGCACCAAAACCACTGGCACAGTCCATACGTTTTGGTCCCTCAGCGGTCGATTTTACACCACAGACACTGCCATCAGGTTGAGGATATTTTAACTGCTCAGTAGAAAAGACACACTCAATCCCAAATTTACGCTGTGGATTTTTAGGAAAGTTGTGGTGACGACGCAATGTATCTTTGATTTTTTTTGCCAAGGGATCTTGGATAGTTTTGGTTAAATCAGCCACTTGGATTTGAGTTGGGTCAATTTGCCCACCAGCGCCACCTGTCGTGATCACTTTAATTTTATTACTGCGACAGTACGCCAGCAATGAAGCTTTTGCTTTCACGCTATCGATGGCATCAAGCACGTAATCAAACTCTTTACTGAGATATTCATGTTGATTGTCTGGCGTAATAAAGTCATCAACTAGGTTAACTTTACATTCCGGGTTGATCAGTTTAACCCGCTCCGCCATCACTTCAATCTTACTCTGTCCAACGGTGCCTGACATTGCATGAATTTGGCGGTTGATATTAGTGACACACACATCATCCATATCAATTAAGGTTAATTCGCCAATACCAGTACGGGCCAGAGCTTCAACAGCCCAAGATCCAACGCCACCAATACCGATAATACACACATGTGCTGCACGAAGAATTTCCACTTCGCTATTGCCATACAAACGACGAGTGCCACCAAAACGTTGGTTATAGCTGTCTGAAGCTGGAGTGTCGAGTTCACGCATGAGGTATTTCCGCTTGGTAGAAAAACAAAGAGTGCGATTTATACGCACTCTTGGAAAAAATGTCTAGTCACGTCAATTGGGTTACTGACGCTTTTCTGGCGAGAGCGCCCAAGGTGCGCGAGTTGTGCTGTTTTCCAAGCCCAACTTCCACACGCGACCAAAATGTTTGTAGTGACCCGCTTCGATACCCGCACGAGCGCCCATACCATGATATAAGTCGAGGTGGTTACGTTTTACCGCGCCGCCTGTATCCAACACGATCAACAAACGTAGTTGGTGTGCCCCGCTCCAAGAACCATCGGCATTTAGCAAAGGAACTTCCGCAAGAATTGGCGTGCCCATTGGCAAGATTGAGCGATCACCAGCAACGGAAGCCATTGGTAATAGTGGAATGCCTGCCGATCCGGTGACAGGTGCATCCGCCTGAGGTTGGAAAAACACGTAAGAAGGATTTTGCTCTAGCAGCTCACGCGCTACCGCTTCATCTTGCGCCATCACCCATTCTTTAATTGCTTTCATCGACATTTTCTCGCGAGGCACTTCACCACGTTCGATCAACACGCGACCCACACTGATGTAAGCTTTGTTATTTTTGCCGCCGTATGCGAAGTACTCCAGAGAATCGTCGTCATCAAAGTGAACAAAACCACTGCCCTGCACTTCCATCATAAATGGGTCAATCATATTAGAGGCATAACCAAGCTCTAAGCCTTGTCCATTTAATGCACCAGCGTAAATTTCGGCGCGCGTTGGGCAGTTCGAAGAACAATTCGGTTTGCGGTAAACCGGATACTTAAACACGCTATCCGGACGATGGCGCATTTCAATAACTGGAGAGAAATAACCAGTGAATAAGACATTCCCTTTCTTATCAGCGCCACCAAACTGCGCCGCTTGAATACCAAAGTTGCTTAGGTCTGTCGGATTACCACTCTGTAATACCCACTCGTTCAGCTTTTCATAGAGTGGTTGGTACACTTTTGCCATAGATGGTGACTTATTGACCACTTGCTCAGCCTGGCGGCTAAATTCGGTAAAATCACGAGGCTTCTCTGACTCAACGGCATCTACTTTGTTTAGTAGATAGTTGAACTCGCCATCAACATATTGATGAGCTAATTGATTGTCTAGTTCGCTAGTCGATTGTGCACAGCCAAAAAGTAACACAGCGGCTGTCAAGGGAAGATATTTTTTAATCACGAAGGCCATTCCTCTAATACTGTGCAGCGAGGATGACAAACTCCTAATTAAATCGCAATCTAACTAACGTTTCCGAATATTTTTTTTGTATTTTCCTGACAATCGAAACTTGGGTTTGTAACGTTTATCGGACAATAACTGCATTTCAGTATTTTCCTCATTGAGCATTCGATAGTGATAGGTGGTTTTTCCGGTTTGATACGTAAGGACATCGCCATCGAAATCAAACTGACTGCTAACAAGCTTTCCATTTTTCACAATACCATTCTGGCCGACTTCAATTTTTTCAGCAGCATAAGATGCCACATTGTGTTCAACCCAAGTCCCGTAAATGGCTTCTCGATCAACAAAATGGTCTCTCACATGTTGAAACAAACTTCCGTAAACCAACACAACACCTACCGTTCCAACAGATACCACCACCAGCAATGTTCGCTCTAGTGCTTTTTTCGACTTTCGACCTGTCAGCTCTTCTTCGCTAACCGAAGCTCGTTTTAAGTATCCCGACTTTCCTTTATTTGCAACGCTTGCCACTCGTTTATTCCCCCCGAACCGATCCACGATTGAACAGGTGATCGGTTAAGAATGTGCCTAATACTATCAAAAAACACTTGCCCACAAATGAATAAAAAGACAGTATCAGTAAATATTAATTCACAAGGACGTCACTAAATTGAAACTTCGCAGTACCGCTTTAGTTAAGGGATTTCGCCAATCTGCCCCCTATGTAAATGCCCACCGAGATAAGACCATGGTGGTGATGTTAGGAGGAGAAGCCGTAGCTGATAAAAACTTTTCAAATATCATTAGCGACCTTGCTCTGTTGCATAGCCTAGGCGTCAAAATCGTTCTTGTGCATGGTGCAAGGCCACAAATCAACACCTTGCTAGAAACACATAACTATTCGACTCCCTACCACAAGGGGACCCGCGTAACTGACGAGCACGCATTGAACTTGGTTATGCAAGCTTCAGGGCAACTGCAGCTTGCGATCACCGCTCAATTATCAATGAGTTTAAACAACACACCGATGGCGGGGACTCAGCTCAACGTCGTGAGTGGGAATTTTGTTATCTCTCAACCTTTAGGTATAGATGACGGCGTCGACTATTGCCACAGCGGCAAAATACGTCGTATCGATATTGAAGGTATCAACCGCATGTTGGATCAAGGCTCTATTGTGCTGCTTGGCCCAATCGCTAGCTCCGTCACTGGAGAGTCATTCAACCTTCTTTCCGAAGAGGTCGCGACTCAAGTTGCCATCCGCCTCAATGCCGATAAGCTGGTTGGCTTTTGTTCAGAACAAGGGATCATTGATGAGAACGGAGAAGCCATTGCAGAGCTGTTCCCCAAAGAGGCAGAACAAATCTTGCAACGCATCGAATCTGATCATGACCAAAACAATGACAACTCTTCTGGTACTTTACGTTTTCTTCGTGCCGCAACCACAGCGTGCCGGGCTGGTGTCCCTCGCTGTCATTTAGTCAGCTACAAAGAAGATGGGGCTTTAATTCAGGAATTGTTCTCTCTTGATGGTATTGGAACTCAAATCGTTATGGCTAGCGCTGAGCAAGTTCGTCAAGCCAGCATCGATGATATTGGTGGGATCTTGGAGCTTATCCGACCATTGGAAGAACAAGGTATTTTAGTTCGCCGTTCACGGGAACAACTTGAACAAGAGATCCATCAATTTACCATCATCGACAAAGATGGCCTGATCATTGGTTGCGCCGCGCTGTACCCATATACCGAAGATAAAATGGCAGAAATGGCCTGTGTTGCCATCAAACCCGAATACCGAGATGGCAATCGAGGGCTATTGCTACTGAACCACATGAAGCAACAATCTCGCTCACGCGGCATTAAACAAATCTTTGTTTTAACGACGCGAAGCTTACACTGGTTTAGAGAGCAAGGGTTCCATGAAATTGGGGTTGAATCCCTGCCAATGCAAAAACAGGGGTTATATAACTTTCAGCGCAAATCGAAGATCCTTGCCTTACAAGTTTAATTCTCAACAAGGAGACAGTATTACGGGAGTTTGCACAATTTTCGGATGGTATTTTAGCCTTTAATTGACTAATATTTGTTCTCCCCAATGCGGGGAGACTTAGAATTATTATTGGACTATTCTTCACTTGGTGTAAGCCAAGCTGCACGGATTGCTTGAGGTAGATATCAACGTCACTAAGAGCAACAGTCATGAGAACCATCATTTGTAACTCAATACAAAGTTTTTGGGATATGGCAGACAACGAACTCCTTGAAGGACTCGATGTTCACTGCGTATTTCCCGTTTCAGAAGGGCTCAAATCCTTCATCCTAAATTACAAAGACAAATACAAAATCCGTCATATTTCGTTTACTTCTGCATTTTCCGAATAGTCCAATACCAGGGATGGTTACCTACTTAAGCGCTCCATCAACCCACTAGCACGCTCTGTTTTAATCCGAATACCACGCTTTAATACATGATCATTGCAATATAAGGCCAAATGCTTCTTTGCCCTTGTAATGCCAGTGTAAATCAGCTCCCGCGTTAAAATAGGACTAAATTCAGGAGGCAGAATCATTAAGGTAAAATCAAATTCACTGCCTTGAGATTTATGAATCGTCATCGCATACGCCGTTTCATGCTCAGGCACTCGACTTGGCAATACCGCTTTCACACGACCATCAGGCAATTCAAAAAAAACTTTCAAACGCGGTTCTTGCTGACTGTCGTCCAACATACAGATGCCAATATCACCGTTGTATAAACCTAAACCGTGATCGTTACGCGTTACCATAACAGGACGACCTGGATACCATAATTCATCTTGAGTCTGAATAAGCTTTCTTGCGGCTAAAGCTTTCTCAATACGAGTATTAAGCCCCGCCACACCAAAGTCTCCCTCACGAATAGCGCATAACAATCGACAACGGTTAAACGCCATAAGCACTTGTTTGGCCTTGTCAGCGAGCTCTCCCTCATTGTGATTCAAGGGTGCAGCGGTAAGGGTTAAATATTCTGAATATTGCTCAACTAAGCTCTGCAACATTTGGCTGTAGTGCTGGCTATCAAGAGGAAACTTTTCAATATCGTGGAATGCTTTCTGCCACACTCCATCCATCTGCTGCGCAGAACCTGCATTCACCGCTTTCGCTAGCTGCCCGATACCGGAACGTGCATCAAAGCGATAGCTTTTCTGCAGCATGCACAAACTGTCAGCCATGGTGACTGACTGAGAAGATGTGTGTTGCAACGCTTGGTAGCCAGTTAACTGTGCTAAAACACTACTTTGCGTTTGGCTATACCCTTGCTGATGGAAAGAACAAATATCGCCAAGAACGGCGCCGGCTTCTACGGATGCAAGCTGGTCTTTATCACCCAACAGGATCAAGCGAGCATGTTTTGGTAATGCATCCACAACTTTAAACATCATTGGTAAATCAACCATTGAGGCTTCATCAATAACAAGAATATCCAGATGCAGTGGATTGTGCTGATTGTGGCGAAATTCAACGCTGTTTGGGATAGCCCCTAGCAAACGGTGTATGGTACTAGACTCGGTTGGAATATGAGCTTTTAGATCAGGGGAAACCGAAAGCTCACTTAATGCTTTACCAATCGATTCAGTCAGGCGCGCAGCCGCTTTTCCTGTCGGCGCCACCAGCTTAATTGTCGGGATATTTCCTTGTTGTTGCGCCTGCTCCACGAGTGCAGCAAGCAATTTGGTCACCGTTGTCGTTTTACCCGTTCCAGGTCCACCGGAGATCACCGCAAATCGACGAGTTAACGCAACGGCAGCCGCCACTTTTTGCCAGTTGAGGCAGCTTGCAGACGGTACTAAATCATCCAAAACAGCGAGATCACGAGCCGATTTTGCGCTCACTAACGTTTGATCAATCGCAACCCAATCAAGGGGAGTTTCATTTACGATATCGAGATGGTCACACACCAGTTGTTGGCGTGAGACTTGAGTTGTTGCCTTGTCCTGATTCAACGCGGAATACAAATAGTGATAGCGGCGAGCGAAGAGATTGTCGAGCAGTTCGGCAAGCTTTTGGACATCGATAGGCTTTAGGCTCATGGGTGTCCCAAAGCTATGTAAACGATCGGCAAGTGCAACTTCGTAATGCCAGTACCGGTGCAAGTACAAACGTTGTCCGTCATACATCAATGGCACCGCTTCGCCGTGTTGGCCAACCATTGGAGAATCGGTAAGTCGTGTATGCCAATCGGTTGAAAGCAAAGAGTGATTTAGCTGTGTAGCGGCATCACCATACAAACCCAATTTTTGTGCAATATCCGTCGGTTGGCCTTGCGGATCATGCAATGGCAAGCAAATATGCCCCTTGCCTAGCTCGGCACTGACAACGGCGGCAATAATAGCGAGTTTGTCATCTGAAGTCTGAGAATAAATGAAACGCGCGAACTGATAATCCAGTTGGCGTATTACTAACTTTTCAGCAAGTTGTTGAAGTGTTTCCATTAAACTGAGCGGTGTTGTCTGGTGTTCAATCATAAATCCAATTCCATCTGCCCTGCTGTCGTGCTTCGCGTCTCAATACTCTTACCATCAATTAATCGGTCCATTTCTTGTAGAAACTCTTCACTTGGTTTGGCTGAAAAAATACCGTTGTCACTTTCGCCATCCAATCCCCTTAAAAATAGGTAGTAAACGCCGCCAAAATGAGTTTGGTAATCGTAATCGGCGATGCGGCTACGCAGAAAACGGTGCAGGGCCAACGCATAGATTTGGTATTGCAGATCATAGCGATGATCGGCCATCGCTGACTTCAGCGCCTCACCATGATAGAAACTGACATCATCCCCCAAATGGTTCGACTTCCAGTCCAAGACGTAGTACTTACCCTGATGCTCAAACACCAAATCAATAAAGCCTTTTAACATGCCTTGAACGGTCTGAAAACCGAGATCACCCGCTTTAGCAGAGAGTGGATCATGTCGCTGGATAATGCGATTCAATGCTGGTGCAGACAAAACGGCTATCGGCAACAGAAACTCCATTTCTACCAAACGTTGTGACGGCCCTTTTTCATTCAGACGTAACGACTTGCCATCTAATGGGGTCTCCAATACGGTATCTATCATCTGCTGCAAAACGGGTAACCATGCTTCATCCAACTGCTCGTTTTCCATCAGCGAAAGAATTACTTGAGTATTATCTTCATTGCTCGCTGGCTGCGTAAATTCAATCTCTTCAAACAAACTGTGCAAGAAGGTGCCCGGCTGAGCACCTTTCGGAAAGGTGAAAATCGAACGCTCTGGCTCTGATAGGGTTAGCTCATCTTCTTCTTGCGACGAATCGATATCAAAACCACTGACTTCTATTGTTGCATCATAGGATTGGTGATGGCTGCCTTGCTTCACCAAACCAGAATAACTGGTAACACGCCATAAGCGGTCGATCGCTTGTTGCAGTTCTTTGGCAGTCAGTTCCGGTAATTCAGGTTCAATCGCTCGGAACACCTCATTTTGAACACTAGGCGGAGCAGATACCACAACAGACTCAGACTGTGAAACATGCTTTTGGATTGCCATGGTCAAATCGCTAATACCGCCTTGCTGAGCATTTTGTAATAAGTACCCCATCGCACTATGGTGAACGCCAGTCGGCTCCTTGGTTGAACGACCATTCCGCAGTGGCGCTGCACCAATAAAACAGCCATAAACAGAACGCGTTAATGCCACATAGATCAAGCGTAAGTCTTCGGCTAATCGTTCTTTGTCTGCTTGCTTGAGCGATGCGTCATTTGCGTCAATATCCAGCACAGTCAAACCGCTAGCCTCATCAAAGTACTTGGCTTCGCTGGCTTCTCGATAGGCCATAACAAATGGCAAAAAGACCAGATCGTACTCCAAACCTTTGGATTTATGGATAGTAACAATCTGCACCAGATTACGTTCAGACTCCAAACGCTGAATTTGATCATCGCTGCCGCCTAACCCTTGCTCTGCATCACTGATCGATTGAGCGAGCCAACGCAATAAACCATGATCACTGTCGAGTTCATTGCTCGCCTGCTGTAATAGCTCACCAATGTGCATCAAATCGGTCAGAGTACGCTCACCATTGGTTTCTTCTAACAGTCGCTCAGCAATGTGACGCTTACTGATCACCGCCCGTAGCATAGGAAGCACGCCACGCAGTGTCCAAAGCTTGCGGTATTCTTTGAACTCGTTGACGGCATTTTCCCATTCATTTTCATCATTATTCAGCGCATCAAGCTGAGCTGCATCAAGTGCAAACAATTCAGAGGCTAGACTCGCTCTTAGTGCGCGATCATTTTCTGGCGTCAAAACCGCTTGCAGTAAGCGCTGTAGATCACTGGCCACAATACTGAGAAAGACGCTATCACGGTTAGAAAGATAAACACTGGCAATACCTTGTTTTGCTAACGCCTCTTTAACCATTCTGCCTTCGCTTCCGGTGCGCACTAAGACAGCAATATCTCCCGCTTGGATCGCACTGCGTTTTTTGCCGTTTTCGAAAACAGCACGCCCTTGCTGCGCTTCGGTCAAAATCGTTTGAATTTGGCTCGCCGTTGCTTCGGCCATCACTTTTACGTACTCACCTTTCGCAAGCGGTTTGTCATCCGCTTCCATAAGCCAATACGTCAATGCTGGTTGCTTTTGGTCACCCATGTTCCAAACGCGCTTATCGGCAACTGGACTAGGCTGAACCGGTAAGAATGGAATGTCATCATCGTAGACAAAAGGGCTGTCGGCAGATGCAAATACTTGATTGACTGCCGACACCATATCAGCACTAGAGCGCCAATTCGTACCTAAGGTGAAGTGAGAGCTGACCTGATTTCGCGCTTTGATATAAGTAAAGATATCCGCGCCACGGAATGCATAAATCGCCTGTTTTGGGTCACCGATCATAAATAATCCAGACTGCGGGTGATCGAGATAAATTCGGCTAAAAATGCTGTACTGCAATGGATCGGTATCTTGGAATTCGTCAATCATTGCCACTGGATATAGCGTGCGAATGCGTTCAGTGAGCAAGGCTTGTTCATCGTTATCAATTGCGGCAGAAAGTTGAGTCAGTAAGTCATCAAAAGATAGCCACTGCTTTTGTTGCTTAGCATTAGCCAACATCGTCCGGCATTGTGTTATTGCATGAGCGAGCAACGGAGCTTTCAAATTGACTGGCTGAGCGAGAAACTCCTCGATAGCTTCAAACACGGGGTGCTGCGGCGCAGTACCTTTGGGCGTTTTTTCCAGTAGCGTTTGCTGAGAAAACTTCTCTAGCTTATCTGGGTACTCGTAACTGGTGGTTTCACTGGCTGCCCAGACTGTCACAGCTTCTAACCAGCTAGGCAGTGACTTTTTGGTGTAACTGCGTTTATTGACATCAGATCCGGAAATCAACGAGAGAAAATCGTCCTCGCTCTCACGCCAAAGCGCTTTCAGTTGTTCGATTTTTTGTAAGTTATCTTGATGAAGTTGCGCCAAACTGCCCTGCATAGCTGGCGTAGATAAATGCAAAGGCGATCCTGTCAGATAGCTGCTGATGTCGTGCAACAAGGCTGAAGGAGCGCTCCACAAGCGGCGTACTTCACCCGCTAAATTTAATGGCAGCGGATAGAAATTACGCCGCCAATAATCAGCAACGACTTGAGCTTTGAGGTGGCTTTCATCCGTTACAAACTCGTTATTAAACCGACTGCCAGACTCGAAAGCATTCTGGGTAAGCATACGTTGGCAGAAACCATGAATGGTGTAGACGGCCGCCTCATCCATTTGTCGTTCGGCTTGCAGTAAGATTTCTGCCGCTTGTTTATGATCACTTATCTCTGTCAGCAGTGGAGCTATCACAGGGTCTGTACTTTCTCCACGTGAAAACGCAATGCGCGCATCATGAATTCGTGCACGAATACGATCGCGAAGCTCAGCGGTTGCCGCCTCAGTAAAGGTCACCACCAGAATTTGATCTACCGTCAATGGCACTTGATGTTTACTTTGCTCGCAGCCATGACCAAGCAGCAGACGTAAATACAAACCAGCGATGGTAAAAGTCTTCCCGGTACCGGCAGAGGCTTCAATTAAACGCGCCCCATGTAAAGGGAACGTCATGGTATCCAGTGGAGTTACTACTGACATTAATGTCATAAAAAATAAGCCCTTGTTATGAAAGAGATTGGAGCGAGTGTGATCCAGACTCAAAAATTCTAACAATTGATATAAGTGGTTATTTTATTAAGGCTTTGTGAGATCTCACTCACGGAAGCTCACCCTGTCACGCGCTAGTATGCGCGTCATTCATTGCATAAGCGAACACTTATGTAACTAACCTCATTATGGTCCCTCTGACCTTGTGGCCGCACAGCGAACGCCCTACACATAAATAACGATTTACTGGCGGCCACCCTACTCTGACTCAGCATCTTGCGCTTGTTTTATCATTAATCTTGGCCCTTGCATTACCAGAGTCGCTAACGTTCTGACATCATTCGCTAACCCTTCATGCCACTCAGGCCAAATACGAGCAATATATACATTGTTACCTTCACCGGTACTCATATAACCGTCGTTAAATGTATCAGCCATTTTCTTGAGTGACTTTTCTTCATCATCCACCCAGTTTCCTCGACTAAACCCAGCTTCAATAGCCGCTAAGCAGGTTTTAGGAAAATACGGTAAGGGGTGTGTCATCCCTTGATAAAACAATCGAACCAACTCTGTAAGCAGTTGCTTGGCATAATCCGCACCGGGTAACGGTGGATATATCAGATGCTGCGCGCCTTCTTTACGATCGTAACCAATCAGATGAGTGGGTTTACTATGCCCCATTGCCGACATCGCAAGGTGATCAATCCATGCAGCTAGATAATCTTGAGAGCGAATAACACCGGTGCGGTAGCGCACCAATCCAGACTGATAACTTTGCGTTACCCAACCTGCGAGCATCACTTGCTTAGCATGATCAGCGAGTTCAATATTCAGTTTGATCTCTACGTCATCCTGTTTCACTCCCGATAAGAAAGTAATTTTCTCCACCAGCTCTTCGGTCTGCACGCGGTTAGTTTCAAACTCAATATCACCAAATGCACCAACAGGTAGCTTGCCCTGAGCCCGCTGCTGTTGAACAAACTGTTGGACAGTCTGTTCATCATGATCCTTCCCTTGATTGTCTAGCAACACTTCCAGTAGCTCATCTCGCATTTGGTAACTTTCCAAACCATTCAACGCAAATGGTTCGTCATCTTCCATGACAGGCAATGGGGGCTCAAAGGTCACTTTTAAGCGGCGATTAAAGAAATACTGCACGGGTAAACGCCAAAAGCGCTGCAACTCAACCAAGTCCAACTCAATGGTGCTTGGAGTATCAAGCAAATAATCGCTCAGCGATTGATTAAACTCGCGACGCTGATGGCCAATACGATTTGCAACGGGTAACCACTCTTTGGCATAACTGCCAAACTCTGAGGTGAAAGCGCTGCTGCTAAAAGGCACCATTGCATGATGAGTAACAAGCCTGTCGACTAACATCTCTCCCGACTCATCGACAGAACGCGCTTCATCACCAACCAAACAGTAGTTTTGATGGCAGTATTCCATTAACTCAGAAACCAGTACCGATGGAACTCGCTCTGTATTATCTTGGATCGAACGGCCCACATAACTGATGTAAAGCGTCTGCTGCGCTGATAGCAAGGCTTCAAGGAACAGATAACGGTCATCATCTCGACGCGAGCGATCCCCAGCCCGATGACGATTGTTCATTAAATCGAAACCTTCTGGTGGCATCGTGCGTGGGTAAACCCCATCGTTCATCCCTAGTAAGCATACGGTACGGAATGGGATCGAGCGCATCGGCATCAAGGTACAGAAGTTAACTTGTCCTGCGAGAAAACGTTGAGATACACGGGTGCCGGATAGCTTGTTATGAAGATATTGACGAATAATTTCCGGCGCTAACTCTTGGTTATAATGAGCATCAGACAACTGTTGCTTCAGCTGTGTGAGGGTATCGCGAATGGCCTTGAGTGCCATTTCCCCTTCTAATTCCACAGCAAAAAAGTCATCCAACAATTGCAATAATACCGAGCGCCATTCATCAATACTTTGAGAAGCCGCCAATCGGGAACGATATGCACTGATGCTGTCAATATAATGGGCAAGTTTACCAGCAAGCTCTGCGCCCATGCCTTGTACTTCGTTATACGGCCAAAGCGTCAAATCTTGGCTTTGATAAACGCCAGCGGAATCAGGAATCGCATAACCGAGCAGCATTCTTTGAATACCAAATTGCCATGTGTTTTGCTCCGTTTCAGGCAGTTCGAATTCTCCAGCCGTCGATTTACTCAACCCCCAGCGAATACCCGACTCTTCCACCCAACGTTTAGCATGCAAAAATTCCTCTTCCGTGAGCGCAAAACGTTTTAGGATCGCCGGGGTTTCGAGTAACTCAAGTAATTCGGATGCTAAGCAGCGGGTATTTGGCAAACTCACCAACTGCATAAATGCATTTAAAATCGGGCTTTCTTGATCCGCTGTTCGGTCCGAGATGGAGTAAGGAATAAAGCGCTCGCCCGGTGCATTACCAAAGACGGCCTGAATCGCCGGACTGTAGGCATTAATATCGGCCACCATCACGATGATGTCGCGCGGCTTTAAACTTGGGTCGGCATCGAACATTGCCAGAAGCTGATCATGCAAGACTTCGACTTCGCGCATTGGACTATGACAAGCATGCAAGGTTAATGAGTGATCGTCGGCGGCAATGACCTGTTTGTGGTGACTGCTATCCAGTGTTTGATCATCTTGATGCTCTTCCAGATTTAAAATATCGGCTTGTAGATGATGAAGCAGGCTGTCTCGCTGCACATCCACAAATGCTTCAATCTCGTGCGACTCAAGTTGTGACAGTAAATACATGTTGTCACGACCGAGTTTGCCCATCGAAGCCAGCAAGCTGTTTCCCACCACATCGGTATGTAGCTCATCTTGCATGTTGTCTTCAATGGAGCCCTTTAGCTGCTCACTTTGCCCTTGGTGTTCAGAATGATCCTGTTGCCACACCACATGTTGGCGATGTTTCGCTGCCAGCTTTGCCAGATATTTGCGGTCTCTGACCTCTCCCCAGTAATAACGACAAGGGTTGGTAAACATCAAATGCACATCGATATGCTCACCAAGTGCTTTTAATGCGTCCATATAACGTGGTGGAAGCGAAGAGATACCAAAAACAAACAAACGTGGTGGTAAGTGTTCAAAGGTGCTGGTGTAATTTTCGAGTGAATCAATGAAATGTTCGTACAAATTCGCGCGATGGTACGGTGACTGACCAGCAGCGACAGTATAGTCGTAAAGTGCCTGCCATAAAATCGGTTGCCAAGGGTGCTCACCTTCCAACTCGGCAACACTCTCTCCTGCTTCCCAACGGGCAATCCATTCTGGGCGATACACCAAATAACCATCAAAAATATCAGCAATTTTCTCACAGAGCTGAAACAGTTTAGATTGATCAGTATCCCCATCAAGATAACGCTTGAGTGCGGCGAATTCTGATTGCTCTAATAACCCGGGAAGGATGCTCATCAGCTTCCAGCCCATCGCCTCTTTGTTAAAAGCACTGCGCTGAGGGACATCGGCCAATACCTGCGTAAACCTGTCCCAAATGAAGGTCGCGGGAAGCGGGAAGTCGATGTTAGCCGCAACACCAAATTCTTTCGCCAACTCCATTTTCAACCATTGTGACATCCCCGGGCTTTGCACCAAGATCTGCTCTTTTTCAAAAGGATTAGCTAAGGGATTTAAGCGGATCAACTCAACCAATAATGACTTGAGGATATCAACTTGGTTGGAATGGTAGACAGTAAACAAAATGCACTCACACTAAACTTGCCGCAATTAGGGTTCAGATTAGCATAAGTGCATAAGTTTCAAGAACAATAGCGCATCGAAATGCAGAAAAGATTATGCGTGCTTCAAACTCCAGCGATGCGGTTTATAAAAAGCAATGTAGCGAAGCGCAACATATCCCACAACAAGCGTCGCAACCAGCAGCTCAACATAAGCTAATCCACGAACTTGAGCGACATAATGCGCTTGGAGATCGATACGCTCCATCCATGCCGCTAATTTAAATAATGCTGTCGCACCAATCACCATCGGGAAAGTAAAGGCAGCGTAACCCGGACTGAAAGGCAAGCGAAGCAGCTTAAAGAACGCCAGGTAGATAATTGCAGTCATCAGCACCGCAATCCCAAACAGTAAGCCTAAAATCACAGGCGAAGGATCCTGAGTCACAGTTAAATAGCCTGCGAGTGATAAACTGGCTGGCGCAGCCATAATGGCCATGGTTGGTTTGGCCGCATCAGGTATCTCTTGAGTAAACATAAAACGGTAAATCATCATTGGCAGCATGATCGCATAAGCAAACATGCCAAACACAAGAGCCCCTTGTGCTATCGGCGCTAAGGCCGGATTCCCCGAAAAAGACACATCCGCCACAATGATCCCAACGGGTGGAACAAACCAACTTGGCACCATATGGTGCAATTCAAAAGCGTTGCTACGGTGATAAATAAAGCTCACCAAAAATGCGACATGCAATGCCACTGCGATAAGCCACAATACATCACCTGTAAAGGCATGAAAATGCCCGACAGAGTTTGATACTACCATGGTTCCCATCGCAAACGTCGGTACGACGCTTCCAACGACAGGGTGCGCTAAGTCTTCTTGCAACAAATGACGATGAAAAAGGAACTTAACCGCCAAAATCAACAGTAATACGCTCGCAATGGCTGCCGCCGTCCATTGACCATAACCATTAAGAGATGCTGCATTCTCCCAGCACCAGCCTAAACTGGCGATACCAAGCGCTAGACCCGCCATTGGTGTTGGCGCTCCCATTACTTTTGCTTTGGTTCTTCGAATCATTTCTACCTCAACTCACTACTTCAATTGCATTTATCAGCAATTTAATCAATGGTCACATTCTAGACTTGCTATTTGTTTGGATATATCTAATTATTTAAAACAGTCGTTAAGAAACACTGAACGAACATTATGGCTGCTAATATCTCACTCAAACAACTCAAAGTGTTCATCACTATCACTCAACATGAAACGCTGACTTCTGCGGCAGAAAGCCTCTTTCTATCAAAAGCGGCCGTCAGTATGGCGCTGTCTGAGTTAGAAAAACAGCTTGGCCATGCCTTATTTGACCGGGTCAACAACCGTTTAATTCTCAATCAAGAAGGACAAAAGCTGCTGCCACTGGCCGATGAACTATTACACCGAGCCAACGATATTGAAGAATTATTTGAAGGTGACCAAAATCTATCCGGACAACTTCGCATTGGAGCCAGCGATACCATCGGCAATCAGGTAGCGCCCTATTTGCTAAGTGAGTTTCGCCAAAATAGCCAACATTGTTCTCAAAGTTTGTTTATTTCAAACTCCGCACTGATCTGCCAAAAACTGGTCGACTACGAGCTCGATTTAGCACTCATTGAAGGGAAAACCGTTCATCCAGAGCTTATTTCAACCCCGTTTAGCGAAGACCAAATGTGCATCATTTGCCCACCCCATCACCCTCTGAGTGCCAAACAAGTCATCACAGTGAGTGATTTAGAAGATAGCGAATGGATTTTACGCGAAGCGGGCTCTGGCTCGCGAGAGTTCTTTTTACGCACTGTTGCTCCCCGCATTGAACACTGGCATGAAGCTTTTGAGCTCAATACCACCGAAGCACTCATCAACAGCGTCGCCGCCGGGCTTGGGCTGGGCTGCTTATCGACACTGGCCGCCCAACCGGCGATCTCTGATGGTCGAGTGAAAGCACTTCAGGTACCACTTGATATGCGTCGCCGCTTCTGGCTGCTCCTCCACAAAGAGAAATACCAAAGCCCATTGCTAAAAGCCTTCGTCGACTTTTGCCAACAATGGGACAAAACGTCACCACCCAAGTCTCAGTTTCGCTAATCGGCCTAGACTTAACTGGTTAAAAACTGTATAAACACACAGTAATAAATTCACAACAATTTGAGTTAGAGGAACAACCATGGCTGTAATCGTCAAGTACGTGGTAGAACGCAACGGAGAAGAGAAAATGACTTTTACCTCTAAAGCGGAAGCTGACGCCTATGACAAAATGCTGGACATGGCAGATGAACTATTTAGTCTGCTAGGTAAAAGTGAACTTCTTGAAGATGAATCGAAACAGGAAGATCTCGCTATGTTCCTGGCCCAAAACAAAGAAGAAGTGCTATACGCATTGGGTGCTAAACGTAAACCAGCACCTAAGAAAGCCAAAAAGGTAGAAGCGGTTGAAGACAACGCAGAACCTGAACAAGAAGACGCAGCATAATTGCTCTTAGCTATTTTAAAAAAACGCTCCTTTAAGGAGCGTTTTTTTATTTCTTCTCTGCTTGTATAGAGGAAATAAATTTCCCTACTTTTACCCTAATAACCGCCTCACTCCTTCATTACAATACGACAGTACAGTGCCTTTTCACGAGAAAAATAATGAACTATCAAATAGAAGTCTGCATTGATAACCTCGAATCTCTTCACCTTGCTATTCAAGGAGGGGCTACACGTATTGAGTTATGCTCGTCACTTGCACTTGGCGGATTAACCCCAAGTTATGGCTTCATACAACAAGCGGCCAAATACGCAACCGTTCCTGTCTACGCGATGATCCGACCACGCCAAGGCGATTTTCTCTATAGTAGCGAAGATATCGACTGCATGATCTGCGATATTGAAGCCGCTGCCAAAGCTGGCTTACAAGGTGTCGTATTTGGTGTATTGGATGCTCAGGGCCATGTTGATTTACCTGTCGCACAACGACTGAGCAAACGTGCAAAAGCATTAAACTTGGGCGTGACTTTCCACCGTGCCGTTGACCAATGCAGTGATGTTCGCCGCATGATCGAAGACATAGCAACACTAGGGTGTGAACGTATCCTTACCTCTGGCTTAGCTTCCAATGCATGCCAAGGGAAAGAGACGTTAAAACAGATGGTCGAATTAGCAGGCGATCGCTTTGCAATTATGGCTGGTGCTGGCCTCAATGCGGATAATGTCAAAGAGATCGTAGCCGCAACCGGCATCACTCAAGTGCACTTATCGGGTAAAAGCGTCCGTCCTTCCAAAATGAACTTTGTCTCCGAACAAGCGAAAATGGGTAGCTCTGACACCGATGATTTTTCCATTCCAGTGACGAATCCTGATTTAATTCAGGCCGTTGTGAAACAGCTATCATCATTAGACTGATCTTTTACTCAAGCGAAAACCCAAGTATATTCACTGTTCGGTAACCGACATATGAAGTAAACGGCAGGAAGTGGTGATGTGATGGCAAAGGATCTGTTCTACAGCTTAGATTTAAACTTACTAAGAACGTTTCTGGTACTTTCTCAAGAGCTCAATATGCGCAAAGCATCAGAGCGATTATTTGTGTCGCAGCCCGCGATTAGTCAATCGCTGCGAAAGCTACGCAACCACTTCAATGATGAATTATTTGTCAAAGTACCACATGGCTTAGAAGCAACCCCTTTTGCCGAAGCGCTTGCTACCAATATCACCCCCCATCTCGATGCCCTTTCAAGCGCATTAAACCAAGCCCAGGAATTTGACCCTGCTAATATTCAGCAAAAAATCAAAATTGCCTTATCTCCAATTGTGATGGCAAGTTTGTCCGGTAGCTTGGTTCACCAGATCCGTGAGCAAGCCCCAAATGCCCAACTAGAACTCGTCAGTTGGTCAGCTTCGACTATTGATGATATTCGTAAAGGTGAAGTACTTCTTGGTATTAACTACGATTTAGACCCACCGAAAGATGTTTACATCAAACACGTTATTCAGCTCTCAGGGCAGGTGATTGTTCGACAAGACCATCCAATAAAAAAAGCGCTCGCTTCACCCGAAGATTTTGAAGACTATGAAATTGCCTCATTCATCACACCAGGATGGAATGAGAACTTCAGTCTGGCGGCGGAAATCATGAAACAAAGAGGGTTAAGGCATAAGATCGGTTTTCGTTCTGAGTTACTAATGGCGATCTTCGATGTCATTACACATACCGACATGTACATGCCCCACTCCAACCTATTCCCCATTGAGCAGTATCCGTATTTAAGAGCCATCGATATTGAGCTAGACGGACACCCTTACCATTACGATGTTTACGCCTACTACCACACCAAACACCGCAAACAACCTCTGTTATTGTGGCTTGATCAGCTCATTGTTGATGCACTGAGACAACAAATAACAAATTAACCCTAATCGTTACAGCCCAAAACCAACGAGAATCGCACCTTATAATAAGCAATGCTTATCACCAATATAAGTGTTACTACTTAGCTCATCATCACTCTTATCAATAGTATTTCACTCACTGGATGAACAAACCATCAACACGGATGAGATATAACAGGATATGAGAGAGAACATTCATGAAAACCGTAGTAACAACCATCCTTGCAACCACGTTACTTTCCGCAACACCAGTGCTCGCAAATAACATAGAAGGCCACCGTGTTGGTCTCGGATTCCTGACTTCTAACATTGAAGAGGTTCCGTTCGATTACGACTATTCCACCAAGGGATTTAAGTTGGAATATGGCTACGATATCAACCGAATTTTTGGTCTGAACCTCTCTTACACGAAAGGCAGCGGCAACTACGCAAGCCCTGTAGATAGTGATACGTCTTCTTTCAAAATCGATACTGATATCGGCTACACCTTTATCTTCAACGATTTCAACATTAAACCCTATGGAGTAGTAGGCTGGACCAAATTCAGTGAAGACATCAGCGTACTGGGACATGATGTCTATGACTGGAACGATTCAAGTCTCTTTCTTGGTGCTGGTGCACGAGCTCAGTTTGGTG
Organism: Vibrio sp. TRT 17S01; assembly: GCF_050113695.1. Classification (NCBI taxonomy): domain Bacteria; kingdom Pseudomonadati; phylum Pseudomonadota; class Gammaproteobacteria; order Vibrionales; family Vibrionaceae; genus Vibrio; species Vibrio sp. TRT 17S01. Next base: position 261,043 of record NZ_JBNJOG010000002.1, read on the forward strand.
ACCATTTTTATACCGACTTCAGAATGGATTTCATGAATATGAAAGATGCTGGTGATGATGTATTTATCGATCAGTTCTCTCTAACCGTTGGCTACAAATTTTAGGCTCTCTCTCGCCAAGGATGGCCCTATTCGTTGGGTTTATTATGAAAAAATTCACAATACTTTTAGCCACTCTGATTGGCTCTAATGTTTCAGCAACCACACTTCACTTTTCACCCGAAATCAGGATCGGTCCTTATCTTGGTTCAGGGATCTCTGGTGGCGGTGCGCAGCTTGGGCTCACGGATGTTTTAGGTATGGATGCGGTATATGTCAGCTATAGCCATACCTCATCTGAGTTTTTAAATATTGATAAAGACAGGATCAAAACATACCGTGTTGGCGTTCAGCATAACATTCCATCATTCCCAGCGGTTGGCTTTCAAGCCGAACTGGGAGGGCTCAAGTATGAAGGAGAAAGAGATTGGTGGGCTGGCCAAGAGAGTATTTCAAGCACAGGAGTAAGTTCAACGGTTTCTGCCGTCTACAACTTCAATGATCACTTAGGTGTACGAATGGGAATGGACATCAACTACATACCTGATATGGCTTCAGAAATCTCTTCCATGTTCAGTACTGGCGTAATTCTACGTTTCTAGCATCAACATCCTGAGAGCTGGATAACAGCTCTCATTCATTCTATGAAAAAGCATCCACTCTATCGCCGCTATCGACGAACTCAAATCGCAATAGTGCTCAGTGCTTGTACCGCACTATGGGGAATCATTTCTCTGTTCAGCCATTAACGCAATGCGTCATCAATACTTTGTTCACCCAGATGACGCACATCTTTGCCCTTAACAAAGTAAATAATGTATTCACAGATGTTTTGACAACGGTCACCTACCCGCTCAATCGCTCGGGCAGACCACATAATCTGAAGGATATGGGGAATATTCTTCGGGTCTTCCATCATGTAAGTCATTAATTGGCGAACCACCGCTTCATATTCGGCATCCAGCTTATCATCGAGCTTATAAACTTCAGCTGCGGCATCAACATCCATACGGGCATAAGCATCGAGAACTTGGTGCAACATCGCAATCGCTTGTCGGCATAAAGGTTCGAGGGAAACATGGAACTGCTTTTCTTTGGATGATGGGCTTTCAATCGCTACATACGCGATCTTCGTCGCTACATCGCCGATGCGCTCTAAATCCGTGATGGTTTTTATTATTGCCATAATCAGACGCAGATCTTTCGCAGTGGGCTGGCGCTTAGCAATAATGCGGGTGCAGGCTTCATCAATTGAGACTTCCATGGCGTTCACTTTATGATCGTCACGCACCACTTTTCTTGCCAGTTCGATGTCCTCTCTATGCAGCGCTTGCATCGCAAAAGAGAGTTGCTGCTCTACCAACCCTCCCATGGTAAGCACATGCGTTCGGATGGACTCTAGCTCCACATTAAACTGACCCGATATATGACGACCAAAATTCATAGTTAACGTTAATCTCCCAATTGACGAATAAAATTTTATTCTAAATAGTTGGAGTTGTAGCAAGGAAACTAGGAGTTTCCCCCCTATGAGCATAGCTCGTCTATGTGATTAGAGTGAAACTCCACCGTCGACGCCGATACAACTTCAAATATGACTAATAAATTAGCCATACCGACCTGTAATGTAGTCTTCAGTTTGCTTTTTCAATGGCGAAGTGAAAATAGAATCGGTATCTGAGTACTCGATCAACTTACCCATATGAATAAACGCCGTGTGATCGCTCACTCGGGCGGCTTGCTGCATGTTATGCGTCACAATCACAACCGTGTATTTGGTTTTGAGATCGTTGATCAGCTCTTCAATGGTCAGGGTGGAAATAGGATCGAGCGCTGAAGTGGGCTCGTCCAATAATAAAACTTCAGGTTCAATTGCAACCGCTCGAGCTATCACTAAACGTTGCTGCTGACCACCAGATAAACCAAATGCATTTTCATGTAACCGATCTTTGACCTCATCCCATAAGGCCGCAGCGCGCAGGGAACGCTCTACTGCATCATCGAGCACTCGACTGTTTTTAATGCCTTGTAACCGTAAGCCATAGACCACATTTTCATAGATCGATTTCGGAAACGGATTCGGACGCTGGAACACCATCCCAACACGACGACGCAATGTCGCCACATCTACATCAGAGTGATAGACGTTTTTACCATGCAGTTTAACTTTCCCCTCGACCTTGCACCCTTCCACTAAATCGTTCATACGGTTAATACAACGTAGCAAAGTCGACTTACCACAACCCGAAGGGCCGATGAATGCGGTAACCTGCCCTTTCGGAAGACGCATAGAAATGTCGTGTAATGCTTGGGTATTTTGATAAAACAGATTGAGCTCTTCGATCGCGATTGCCGTCTGCTCATCAGATAAGTTGTTGACGTCCAGAGGAGGTTGATATCCAAGTGCTTGATTGACTGAAAACATAATTAATCTTGTCCTAAGGTACGATATTTTTCCCGTAAATTATTACGAATGCTGATGGCAGTTAAGTTCAAACCCACAATCACCGTAACCAGTAGAAATGCCGTTGCATAAACCAGTGGCCTTGCACTTTCTATGTTAGCGGTTTGAAAGCCCACATCATAGATATGAAAACCTAAATGCATGAACTTACGTTCGAGATGAATAAATGGGAACTCACTATCAACCGGCAAGCTGGATGCAAGCTTCACCGCCCCCACCAGCATTAGTGGTGCAACCTCACCAGCGGCGCGCGCCACCGCTAAAATCAACCCAGTGATCATCGCTGGGCTTGCCATCGGAAGCACGATACGCCACAAGGTTTCCGATTGCGTGGCACCCAATGCCAGAGAGCCGTGACGAACCGAGCTCGGGATCCGGCTTAAACCTTCTTCGGTGGCCACAATCACAACTGGCAACGTCAATACGGCTAAGGTCAAAGCAGACCACAACAAACCTGGCGTTCCAAACGTCGGAGCAGGTAGTCGCTCCGAATAAAATAGCGCATCAATAGAGCCGCCTAAGGTGTAGACAAAAAAGCCCAAGCCAAACACCCCATAAACAATGGAAGGCACCCCAGCGAGGTTGATGACTGCCACACGTATTAGCCGAGTAAAGGCATTGTTCTTCGCGTATTCATGTAGATAAATCGCAGCAACCACTCCCAAAGGCATGACAATGATCGACATGATCAGAACCAACAAAACTGTGCCAAACATGGCCGGAAAAACGCCGCCTTCAGAATTGGACTCTCGCGGATCTTCAGAGAGGAATTTCCATACCTGCTTACCCCAGTGCATGACTTTTTGCACAAAACTCATCTGGTTTGGGTACCAAATATCTAAGATTTGGCTCAGCGGTATTGTCACCTGCTGTCCAAACATGTCTTCCACGATCAAACTTTGATTCTGCAACTGGGCTCGAAGCGCATCAAGTTTAGATTCCGCTGCCGACAACTTTTGGCTTAGCGCTGAGTAACGACCGTCATAAGATTGGTTAAACTCATCATTAATGGTCTCGTTCAATTCGCGCTTACGTTTTTCCAAACGCAGCCGTTCTAACGCCGTACTAATGTGACGAATATCTTGATGAATTAATCGATCAATTTCTTTACGGACAACATTGGCAAAACTGATTTCAGCGGCAAGCTCGGTATCAAATTGCTCAGCCAGTTGACCATCCGCTTTTTGATAACCGATAGGACGACCAAAAAAGTCGCCATCACGGCTCCGTTCAACCACCGCCCAACCTTTCGGCTCCCTTGGTCTAAATACATTGATTTCAAGGATAGAAATAAAATCCGCAGGGTAAAGATCCCGGTTTGCCACTTTAATACTAAGGCGATTCACCAAGCCTTTTTCAATGACATCTTCCGGCAATTCCACAGCCATTTCACGCAAGTGGCTGATTGGGATGTATTCTTGGGCATAGAGTTGACCAATAAACTTATCGCCTGCATGAGTTTCCCACTGATACAGCGGCGCTGGCCAAAAGTAAGATAAGCCCTTCCAGCCAATTAAAAGCAGCAGCCCTAGCACTGACAATAAACTGATACTGACCGCGCCACCGGTTAACCAAATCCATGGCGCACCTGATTGAATCCATTTAAACACGATCACTTACTCCAACGAGAGAACCTAAAAAACTACAATGCACGATATCTCTCTCTTAATCGTTGTCTTACCCACTCCGCCAACGAGTTCACCGCGAAGGTAAATATAAGTAATAACAGCGCAGCTAAAAATAGAATACGATAGTGGGAACTGCCGACTTCAGATTCTGGCATTTCAACCGCAATGGTTGCCGATAGCGTGCGCATCCCTTCCAGAATATTCCAGTCCATGATTGGCGTATTTCCCGTTGCCATCAACACAATCATCGTTTCTCCAACCGCACGCCCTAGCCCCATCATGATGGCTGAGAAAATACCGGGGCTGGCTGTCAATAAAACCACATAAATGAGCGTTTGCCACGGCGTTGCACCTAGAGCTAAGGAACCATCAGAAAGGTGTTTAGGTACCGAAAAGATGGCGTCTTCTGCGATGGTAAAAATGGTCGGGATCACCGCAAACCCCATAGCGAAGCCAACCACTAATGCATTGCGCTGATCGAAATCGATCCCTTGCTCGGCCAAAAAGACGCGCACATCACCATCAAACAACCAAGCCTCGATGTTGCCGCTGTGGCCAATCACCAAATACACCGTCAGCGCTAGCAGCGGCATCAATATCGCAGCATGCCAACCATTGGGAATTCGCTCTAACCATGTTCGAGGTAATTTATGCCATAACGCTCCAATCACAATGGTGGAGAGTGGAAGCAGCAGCATCAACGACACCACCGCCGCAAGGTGGCTTTCCACAATTGGCGCAAACCATAACCCTGCCAGAAAGCCAATAATTACTGTCGGCAACGCTTCCATTAACTCAATCGATGGCTTCACGATCCTGCGCATTTTAGGCGTCATGAAGTAAGCGGTATATATCGCACCTAACACAGCAATAGGAATTGCAAATAACATGGCAAACATTGCCGCTTTTAATGTGCCAAAGGCTATCGGTAGTAGACTGAATTTTGCTTCAAACTCATCACTGGCAGACGTGGTTTGCCAAACGTAAGCAGGCTCTGGGTAACTCTCGTACCACACTTTTTGCCACAGAGAAGACAAAGACACTTCAGGGAATGGGTTATCTATTTGCGCTACATTCAAGATGCCATTCGACAGACTAATCAAAAATTGCTCATTAGCCGACATTGCCGCCATCTCAGGCGCTTTTTTATATACCCGCTTAAACATCACCAGCTTTTCACTGGTGGTGTAATGGCTCTGCACCGTGCCATTAATGTAGAAACTGTAGAAACCTTTGCGATAGGTATCTGGTAATAAAAACTGTAACTCTGACGCGAGCTTAAATTCTCGGATATGCCTTAAATGACGAGCGCCCTGATCAAGCACGTCAAACCATTGTGACACTAATCCATCACGGTGTGTGACCAACAGCGAATGTGCGCCAGAAAGCAAACTGACGTTCGTCACAGCATGCTTTTGATTCCCCAGACTCAAATCGACGATTTCGCGGATCAGATATTTGCCTTGCAAGCGGACCGCGATGATCAGCTCCGAAGCGCGGCGGAGATAGAGCGTCTTGCCATCTGGCGTCAGGAGCATCTGCTCGATCTCTTGCCGTGGATGAAACTCAAATTGCTGGACTGATCCCACTTCGGTTTGCCAGCGAATTAAAACGCTTTGATCGTCATAGCGCCCTGCCAACGTCCAGTATTCATCTCGCAATGCAATCGCAAACTCTTCTAATGCTTTGCCCGAGTTTTGCAGATCTGGCATAGGCTGTTGTGCAAAAAGAACTTGCGGCGCAAAACGTCGTCCTTGCTCATTCACAACACTGGTGAGTTTAGGTTTGAATAGATCAATATTGCCGCTTGGATCCGCAACCCCTTGCCAACCTTGTGATGGCATTGTTGCAGCATAGAGTTGCGGTTCAACACTTAACGGAACAGATAAGGTAGGAGTGGTTGCTAACTGCTTTAAGGGCCAAAAATCAACATTGCCGTCACGACTAACCACATAAGCGTGTTCACCATAGTCGTCTACGCCAATATTAACCGCAGATTTGGTGTGAATGGATTGCTTAGCAAAGTCCGCATTGATATGAGCATCGGAAAACAGCGGCAGCACCATCATGGCTAAATAAACAAAAATAAGTACAAGTGCAGCTAACACACCGACGCCACCAAAAGAAACCGCAAAACGAATCACTCGATCTTTAAATAGTCGTTTACGATCTTTCTCTCTCAATGAAAATTCGGCTTTAGCCATGGATTACTCTACCTATTAATGCCCGACGCTATATTATGTCACTTAGGTGACAATTATATTACAGTTCACAGTAAACAACTGAAAATAGTGCAATAAAATCGCCATATAACCACTGAATATGCTAACGCTACGACATAATTAATGTCACTATAGAAAAACGCCATTGTCTCTCGAGGGATCGCCATGAATGCAGAAAAACTCTACATCGAAAAAGAGCTAAGCTGGCTTTCATTTAATGAACGCGTGCTGCAAGAAGCCGCCGACAAAAGTGTCCCTCTGATAGAAAGAGTTCGATTTTTAGGTATTTTTTCCAATAACTTAGACGAGTTTTACAAAGTTCGTTTCGCCGATGTAAAGCGCCGGATTTTGATCAGTCAAGAACGGGGAGAAAGTGACAGTTCTAAGCATCTGTTGAGCAGAATGCAAAGCAAAGCCCTCAAACTCAATGAACGATTTGATGCCTTGTACGCTGAATTAATCCGAGAAATGGCCCGCCAGCGTATCTTTTTGGTCAATGAACACCAGCTCAGTAGCAACCAAGAAAAGTGGTTAAAAAAGTATTTTCGCAGCCAAGTCCTACCCTATATCACACCGTTATTGATGAGTGATGACATCGATGTGCTGCAATTTCTGAAAGATGAGTATGCTTATATAGCGGTGTCTCTTCGACAACAAGAACACTATCAATACGCACTACTCGAAATCCCAACGGATCATTTGCCCCGTTTTGTGATGATGCCAGAGCAGAAAGGTACGCAACGAAAAACCATCATCCTGCTGGACAATATTATTCGCTATTGTCTCGACGATATTTTCCGTGGCTTCTTTGAGTATGATGAGCTCAAAGGCTATGCGATGAAAATGACACGTGATGCAGAGTATGACTTGCGCCATGAGGTCGAATTCAACTTAATTGAGCAGATGTCGGAAGGTTTAAGCCAGCGACTGACCGCCATGCCAGTTCGCTTTGTTTATGAACGTGACATGCCATCACAAATGCTCGATTTTTTATGTCAGAAACTTAAGATATCCAGCTACGACAGCTTGATCCCCGGCGGACGTTATCACAACTTCAAAGACTTTATCGCCTTTCCCAATGTTGGTCACAAACACTTAGAAAATAAGCCGCTATCTCCGATGGAGAGTGCCGATTTTACCGGATTTAACAATAACTTCGATGCCATCAAGCAACGCGATATTTTGCTCTACTACCCCTATCATACCTTTGAGCATGTAGCTGAATTGGTTCGTCAGGCATCCTTTGATCCTAAAGTTCTGGGGATCAAGATGAACGTGTATCGCGTCGCCAAAGACTCGCGTTTAATGAACTCACTGATTGACGCCGTGCACAATGGAAAAAGTGTCACTGTCGTGGTTGAGCTTCAAGCGCGCTTTGATGAGCAAGCCAACATCGAGTGGGCTAAGTTGCTGACAGAGGCTGGCGTTCAAGTCATGTTTGGCACACCGGGTTTAAAAATTCACTCCAAGTTGCTACTGATCAGCCGCAAAGAAGATGAGCAGATCACGCATTATGCCCATATCGGTACAGGAAACTTCCATGAACAAACCGCGCGGGTCTATACCGATTTTGCCTTACTCACCGCCGACCCAGCACTGACTCACGAAGTTCGCAATGTGTTTGCCTATATTGAGAACCCTTATTTGCCAGTGAAATTCAAGCACCTGATCGTCTCACCGCGTAATTCGCGTAAGCAGCTCTATCGCTTGATCGACAAAGAAATCGAACATGCCCAAGCAGGCAAAAAGGCCATCATTACCCTTAAGGTGAATAATCTGGTCGATAAAGGCTTGATCAATAAGCTTTATGACGCGAGTAGCGCTGGCGTCAAAGTCCGAATGATCATTCGCGGAATGTGCTCACTGATCCCGGGAATTCAGGGTGTTAGCGAGAATATTCAAGTCATCAGTATTGTTGACCGCTTTTTAGAGCATCCGAGAGTCTTGATCACCCATAATAACGGAGACGAGAAGGTCTATATCTCCTCGGCTGACTGGATGACTCGTAATATTGATCACCGTATTGAAGTGGCTACGCCAATCAATGCTCCTAGGTTAAAGCAACGGATCATTGATATCATTGAGCTCCATTTTACCGATACCGTCAAAGCCCGCTGGATTGATAAAGAGATGAGCAATACGTATGTACCGCGAGGTAATCGCAAAAAGGTACGCTCACAAACTGCCATTTACGACTATCTTAAACAGGTAGAAAAGCAAGCTAGAAAAGCCTATGAACGAGCCAAAACTGATGACGCAACCAACACCTACTCGTGATATCGCCGCCATAGATTTAGGCTCGAATAGCTTTCACATGGTAGTCGCTAAAGTCGTGGATAAACACCTACAACTCGTCAGTCGGCATAAACAGCGAGTGCGCTTGGCCTCCGGATTGGATAGCCAGAAAAATCTCGACCATGCGGCAATTGAGCGTGGCGTTGAGTGCTTGAGCATGTTTGCCGAGCGGCTAAGAGGCTTTGACAGCGAAAACGTGCGCATTGCCGCCACTCACACACTTCGCCAAGCAAACAACGCCCACATTTTTCTACAGCGCGCCAGAGAGGTATTGCCTTTCCCGATCGAAATTATTCCCGGCACCGAGGAAGCTAGGTTAATTTTCCTTGGCGTGGCCCATACTCAACCAGAATCTAACTCCAAATTAGTCGTCGATATCGGTGGCGGCAGTACCGAGCTCATTATTGGTCAAGGATTCAATGCCAACTTAGTGCACAGTAAACCGATGGGCTGCGTCAGTTTTACTCACCGTTTCTTTGCGAATGGAAAGCCATCGCTTGAAAACCTCAATCACGCCATGATTGCGGCAGAGCAAAAACTGGAATCCATCGCCTATCGCTACCAAAAACAAGGGTGGGATATTGCATTTGGTGCTTCCGGTACCATTAAAGCGATTCGTGAGGTGCTCATTGGCCTTGGATTTGAAGATGGCTTGATCACGCCAGATAGGCTCACTTTGCTACGACAAGAAATACAGCAGTGGCCACACATTGATGAGATAAAATTAACCGGACTGAGTGCCGAGCGAAAACCCGTATTTGCAGCCGGTGTTGCCATTCTAAGTGCTATTTTCCATTCTTTGAGCATTAAAGAATTACACTTTTCTGAAGGCGCATTACGAGAAGGGGTACTCTATGAAATGGAGGCAGGTTTTAAGCGTTCCGATATTCGAATGCGAACCACTGAAAGTCTGGCTCAAAAACATTTAGTTGATGTCGACCATGCGACAAAAATCAAAACGCAAGCCCGTGAGTTCTTGCTGCAAACCCACCAAACTTTGGGCATAAGCCAAAATAGCCAACTGTTTGATCTACTTGAGTGGAGTGCACTGCTTCATGAAGTAGGTTTAAGCATTAGCTTGCAAGCGTTTCATCGCCATTCGGCTTACATTCTTCGCCACACTAACATGCCCGGATTTAACCGTGAACAACAACGTGTACTATCCACACTAGTGCGTTTTCAACGTAAAGCACTCAAGCTGCATGAAATGGACACGTTCTCATTATTCGAGAAACAACAGATCATCAGCTTGATCCGAATTCTCAGGTTAAGTATTTTGCTCCATGGACAGAGAACTAAAGAAGCTCTCCCTCAGATAACTCTGCAGATTGACGACGAAAAGTGGACATTAGCCTGTCAGGATTCGCAGTGGCTCAGCGACAATAAATTGCTGTATGCGGATCTAAAAACTGAACGCGAATATTGGAAGAGCGTGGGTTGGGTATTGGCATTTTAAAGTGGTGATCACTCGATCCCCACTTTCTTCAATTCTTGAGCAGCAAACTCAGCCGAAATTGGTACATATCCATCTTTAGCCACTAATTCTTGTCCCTCTTGAGAATAGATGAAGCGGATAAACTCTCTCTCAATCGGTGATAACGGCTTGGTTGGATGCTTGTTCACGTACACATACAAATATCGTGATAGTGGATACTTGCCAGATAAAATATTGTCTTGTGTCGCTTCAATATACGCATCCCCATGACGCGCGATCGGCAGTAGCTTCACGCCCGTCACCTGATACCCAACACCAGAATAACCAATCGTATTGATTGCCGAAGCCACCGATTGAACCACCGAAGCCGAGCCAGGCTGTTCATTAACGCTGTTCTTAAAATCCCCTCCACATAAGGCATTGGTTTTAAAATAACCATACGTACCAGAAACAGAATTACGCCCAAACAGCTGCATAGAGCGTTTGGCCCATTGATATTCCAGCCCTAGCTGCGACCAAGTCGTCACCGGGTGATTGGCCCCGCAACGCAATGTGGATGAAAAAATACTATCCAGTTGAGTGAAATTGAGCCCTTCAATGGGGTTATCACGATGAACAAAAATACCAATGGCATCAATCGCGATTCGCAATGCGGTTGGCTTATATCCTTGCTCACGTTCAAACGCCTCGATTTCTCGATTTCGCATCGGGCGGCTCATAGGGCCAAATTGCGCCGTTCCTTCCGTTAAAGCAGGTGGCGCGGTTGAGGAACCAGATGCCTGAACTTGACCATTGATACTGGGATAGATTTGTTTGAACTCTTCAATCCACAAGGTTGTCATGCCAGCCAGTGTGTCTGACCCCACCGTTGATATACTCCCGGTGATCCCCGGTACTTTTTGATAACTTTGTAACGCTTGTGCCATCACTGGTGTACTCAGTACCGCAAAACAAGCACCTAATATCCACTTCTTCATGACGACACCACCAAGCGCTCTGGCAACACGAAGGAAAACTTACTGCCCACGCCCACTTCACTGTGAATTTCTAGGTGAGAGTCATGGTGGGTTAGCGCATGTTTTACAATCGCTAATCCAAGACCACTTCCCCCTGTATCACGCGAGCGTGCCTTATCCACGCGGTAAAACCGTTCCGTCAATCGATGTAAATGTTGAGGCTCTATTCCGTCCCCACGATCTTCCACTTCAAGGCAAGCGCCCTGCGGCGTGCGATACCAACGCACCTGAATATCAGCACCAGCTGGGGTGTATTTCACCGCATTGTAGACCAAGTTTGAAATTGCGCTGCGCAATTGATCTTCATCTGCCAGTACTCGAAGTGACGCATCAACATCAAACGTCAGTTGGTGGGCATTTTCACCACTGAGGCTCACTGCTTCTTTTTCTAACACGTCCAACATGGATGGCACGTTGACTACATCTTCCAGCTCATGCATTGGCGCAGCTTCAATTTTAGAAAGCGTCAGTAGTTGATTAACTAAGCTGTTCATTCGGTTGAGCTGCTCGGTCATTACCCCATGCGCTTTGCTCCACATCAGTCCACCGAGCATATCTGGGTCTTCCGTCATTTCCAGATAACCTTGCAGTACTGTCATCGGGGTACGCAATTCATGTGAGACATTGGCAAAGAAGTTACGTCGCATACCTTCAAGCTGCTTGAGCTGGGTAACATCACGTACCACCATTAGATGTTCACCTTCGGTATACGGCACAATACGCAGCTCGAGCAATCGCTCAACATTCAAAGGCGAGCGCATTTCCAACGGCTCAGAAAAATCGGCTTTATTGAGGTATTTGATAAAGTCTGGGGTACGAATTAGGTTAGAGATAGGTTGCCCAGAGTCTTCTGGCCAACGGAAACCAAGCAGGTGTTGCGCCAACTTATTGCACCAGACGATGTTCCCTTCACCACGAAAAACCACCACGGCATCGGGTAAGGATTCTGCACCATTTCGGAAGCGGCGAATCAGATTCGTTAGCTCTTTGCGCTTCTTACGCTGGCGTTGCTGAAGACGGTAGATACCGTTGAACAAGTGCTCCCAGTTACCACTGCCAGAAGGCGGCGTTAGGCGTTTCTCATCCCAAAGCCACGCCGACAAGCGCATCTGATTATGCAGGTGCCAAAATAACTGCAAAACCGTGGCAGCGAGTAGCAACCACGGCAAATATCCGAATATCCATCCAACAATCACCCAAGGGGTGTAAAAAAAAGCCAGCTCCCAGGCCAGCTTTTTCCAGGTTAACCTTTCAACCACATATCGCTCCGCTTATATTCACTCGTTATGCTTTGGTTGAGAAACGGTAGCCAGCTCCACGAACGGTCTGAATGAGCTTATCATGGCCCGCTTCTTCCAATGCTTTACGAAGACGACGGATGTGCACATCAACCGTACGATCTTCCACATAAACATTGGTGCCCCATACATTATTGAGCAACTGCTCTCGACTATAAACTCGTTCTTGATGAGTCATAAAGAAGTGCAGCATTTTAAATTCTGTTGGTCCCATCTCTACGGCTTGATTGTTCGCCGTGACCCGATGGGAAACCGGATCCAATTTCAGTCCTTGAACATCAATCGTATCTTCTAGTGCTGTTGGTGTAACGCGGCGAATCACCGCTTTTAGCCTTGCCACCAGCTCCTTGGGTGAGAATGGTTTAGTAATGTAATCATCCGCCCCAACTTCTAGGCCACGAACTTTGTCTTCTTCTTCACCGCGCGCCGTCAACATGACTACAGGGATATTGCGCGTCAGCTCTTCACGTTTCATGTGTTTAATGAAGTTGATACCACTGCCACCCGGTAGCATCCAGTCGAGCAAAACCAGATCAGGAAAAGGTTCAGCCAGCTTAGTTACTGCACTGTCATAATCTTCAGCTTCCACTGCCTGGTAACCTTTCTGTTCAAGAACGAAGCAAAGCATCTCGCGAATAGGCGCTTCATCTTCTACTACCAGAATCCTTCTAGACATAATTGATTAACCTTATGTTAGTTATACCGTTTTCTGAGTTATTCTCAGGCGTTGACGCTAAGCATTATTACTAGCAATTATGACACTTTTGTGACCTTTGCAAACAAATTTTCATATAACTTTCTCGCTTCCTGCAAACAACTTTAATATGCGCGGCCTGACATATTGAAAAAATCCATCAGGACATCATCGGCAAAATTGCCTATGATTGCCGACTCAATTCAGGTAAGAGAAACAATATGTGGTTTAAAAATTGTATGGTTTATCGTGTTAATCGCGATATCGAATTCAATGCAGATCAGCTAGAAAAACAGTTAGCTGAGTTTCGTTTTACGCCGTGCGGCAGCCAAGACAAGCAGAAATTTGGTTGGGTAACTGCAATGGGCAAGCATGGGGATATGATGACCCATGTTTCTGAAAACCGAATTCTTATCTGTGCTAAGAAAGAAGAAAAGATGCTACCGGCTTCGGTTATCAAAGACTCGTTGAATGCAAAAGTCGAGGCAATGGAAGCGCAGGAAGGCCGTCCTATAAAGAAAAAGGAAAAGGACAACCTAAAAGAAGACATCATTATGGATTTACTCCCACGTGCTTTTAGCCGCAGTAACCATACCTTTGTCCTTATTCTGCCAAAAGAAGGCTTCATTTTAGTCGATGCCAGCAGCTACAAAAAAGCCGAAGACGTGCTCGCACTTTTGCGTAAAACAATGGGTAGCTTACCCGTTGTCCCAGCGATTCCAGAAAAAGCAGTGGAGTCGACATTGACTGAATGGGTTAAGACAGGCAACACACCCGTTGGTTTCCAAATGTTGGATGAAGCTGAACTAAAATCTGTTCTTGAAGAGGGCGGAATCATCCGCTGTAAAAAACAAGAGCTGACCGCAGACGAAATTCGTAGCCATATCGACGCTGATAAAGTGGTGACTAAGCTGGCTCTTTGGTGGCAAGAGCGATTAGAGTTTGTTCTTGCAGATGATGGTAGCATCAAACGCTTGAAGTTTTCCGACGAATTGCGCGATCAAAATGATGATATTCCACGTGAAGATCAAGCTGCACGTTTTGATGCAGACTTTTCATTATTGTGCGGTGAGCTCAGCGCATTCCTACCTAACCTTTACGAGGCACTAGGTGGCTTACCGCACCCGAATGCCTAGCCGCTCAAGTACATCGACACTCAATTGATGAAAGCTCCTTATTAAAGGAGCTTTTTTAATTTCACATTCACCTGAAGTTAAAAGTCTTTTAACTTTACCTCTATTTTCTCTCTATATTGACAAGATGTATTATTCCTGAGAATGATTTGCAACCGCATTTCATCCAAATTTTAAGCCTATCAATTTAAAATAATAAATATAGAGAACACACAATGAAAAAACTTACAACGCTTGCAGCTCTTCTCGCAATATCATTTGCGGCCCAAGCTGCCGATCACTCCGTCATGCTGGGTTATGCCGCGACTGATATCAAACATGCAGAAGATGTCCTCGGTGGTTTCACACTAAAATACCGTTATGACGGCGCCAACAGACTTGGTTTCTTAGTTAGCGCGACCATTACTGCTGATGAAGACGTTGCGTATGGGGTTCAATTCCAACCAGATATCAATGTGGTAGAAACGGCAAAAACAACGCGCAGCTACGCTAGCCTTCATGTTGGTCCTACATACCGCTTCAACGACATCGTTAGCGCCTATGCCACATTAGGTTACTCTGAGTACATCATTGAAAACGAAGCTCGTGGACGCACGACATCCAAAATCGAAGATGAAAACTTTGCCGGTGGAGCGGGTCTTGAATTCAACGTGACTCGTGGTTTTGTGATTAATACTGGCTTTGAATACAGTGAGCACCTCGCAGACGCAAGAGCACTGACCTATTCTGTGGCTCTCGGATATCGTTTCTAACCCAATCCAACCTTATTAAAGCCTGCCTGAGTGTAGGCTTTTTACTCTCCTTCTCTTCAAGGCTCAATGGTAATTTTCCTAGTCACAAGTCACGTTTTGACGTAAAATTTGCGCCCCTTATTCCATTAGGTGGAATAGGCCTGACTTGAGATCAGATAAAGAGAATTACACATGACTGAGAAAGCATTCGTACCTGAGCTACTGTCACCTGCAGGTAGCCTTAAAAATATGCGTTACGCATTTGCCTACGGCGCAGACGCGGTATACGCAGGCCAACCTCGTTACAGCCTTCGCGTACGTAACAACGAGTTCAACCACGAGAACCTAAAAATTGGTATCGATGAAGCACATGCCCAAGGCAAAAAGCTTTACGTGGTTTGTAACATCCAACCACACAACTCAAAGCTAAAAACCTTCATCCGCGACTTGAAACCAGTGGTAGAAATGGGCCCAGACGCATTGATCATGTCTGACCCAGGTCTAATTATGATGGTTCGTGAAGCCTTCCCTGAGATGCCGATTCACCTGTCAGTTCAAGCGAACGCAGTAAACTGGGCAACCGTAAAATTCTGGGCGGCTAACGGCGTTGAACGTGTGATTGTTTCTCGTGAGCTTTCTCTAGAAGAGATCGAAGAAATTCGTGAACATTGCCCTGAAACAGAGCTTGAAGTTTTTGTTCACGGCGCACTATGTATGGCTTACTCAGGCCGCTGCCTACTTTCTGGCTATATCAACAAACGCGATCCTAACCAAGGTACATGCACTAACGCATGTCGTTGGGAATACAAAGTTGAAGAAGGCAAAGAAAACGACACTGGCGACATCGTAGAGAAATTCGACCCAGCAAAAGCTCAAGCGGTTGAAGTTCAAGATGAGCGCCCTGAAACCACTATCGGTCGTGGCAAACCAACCGATGAAGTGGTTCTGCTTTCTGAAGCGCACCGTCCAGAAGAAAAAATGGCGGCATTTGAAGACGAACACGGCACTTACATCATGAACTCGAAAGACCTACGCGCTATCCAGCACGTTGAGCGTCTGACCAAGATGGGTGTTCACTCATTGAAGATCGAAGGTCGTACTAAATCTTTCTACTACTGTGCGCGTACTGCGCAGGTTTACCGTAAAGCGATTGATGATGCCGTTGCTGGTAAACCATTTGACGAGAGCCTAATGGGCACGCTAGAAAGCCTAGCACATCGTGGTTACACCGAAGGCTTCCTACGTCGTCACACGCACGATGCTTACCAAAACTACGACTATGGCTACTCCGTGTCTGACGCACAGCAATTTGTTGGTGAGTTCACGGGCAAACGCCGTGGTGATCTGGCTGAAGTTGAAGTGAAAAACAAATTCGTTGTCGGTGATAGCCTTGAGCTTATGACACCAAAAGGCAACGTGATTTTCACGCTAGAAGCGATGGAAAACCGTAAATCAGAACAAGTCGAAGACGCAAAAGGAAACGGCCACTTTGTATTCATCCCTGTTCCACAAGACATGGACTTAGAATACGGCCTGTTAATGCGTAACCTAAACTCAGGTCAGGATACCCGTAACCCAACAGGTAAGTAATCATGGCATTACTGATCACTGACAAATGCATTAACTGCGACATGTGTGACCCAGAATGTCCTAATGGGGCAATCAGCATGGGTGATACGATCTTTGAGATCGATCCTGCGCTGTGTACTGAATGTAAAGGTCATTATGAGAAGCCAACGTGTCAGTCGGTATGTCCGATCACGAAATGCATTATTACGGATCCGAACCACGTCGAAACCGACGAAGAGTTACTCGAAAAGTTCGTAATTATCCAAGGGTTAGCATAACCTTTTGACTGAAAGACAAACGCCGCTCAATGAGCGGCGTTTTTAGTATTAGCGGGAGTGACTTTGATCGAGGAGTGTCTGACACATCGCAGGCATCACTTTTGGCTTTTTCTTTTTCGGTTTAGTCGCTGTATTGGTTGTTTTTAATACAGGTTTCGGTTGTGGCTTCCAACTCGCAAGCTCGGCACCACAACCATCACCGGCGGGCGGGGCGGCTTGTGGTAAGCACTGCGTACTGCCTTGTGGACACTTCAGACGTACATGCATATGGTAATGGTGTCCCCACCATGGTCGCACCTTCCGTAACCAGCCTCTATCACTGCTCTTTTCACTCTGACAAAGCTTTTCTTTGATCACGGGATGAACAAAAATTCTTACTACCTCTTGATCCGAAGCTGCTGCTTTCACTAGTTCAAAGTGGCGTTGATCCCAATTACTCTTGCGTAACTTGTACTGTTCAAGATTCACTAGGCTCATCGCTTTAGGCTCTGCTAACTTCTCTGGTGGTAGCTTTTCGTCAGCAAAACGCAGCCAGATATCCGCATCCAAACCCGTTTGGTGGCTAGTGTGCCCAGAGGAGAACCGCCCTCCCTGTGGCAGCGAGAGATCACCAATCAATAAGTTAGTATGCAAATCCTGCTGTGCAAAGTGGGACAGACGCTCGATAAAAGCGATGGTATTGGGGTGGCCAAAGTAGCGATCACGTTGGCTACGAAGCACTTGATAGCCTTCCCCTTTCAAAGGCAGAGCAGCGGCCCCGACTAAACAGCCATTGGCATAGCTACCAACTGACTCTGAAGGTAGCGAAGAGGGCTGTGTTAGCTTTTCCCAAGGGCTTGCAGAAACTCCTAAAGAAAGAAAGGACGCCAGTAGTAATAATTTCCGCTTCATCCTTTCTCCTTACATCATTGGATGGCTTAGGTATTGCTAATAATGCTCACCGTTATCGTAGTAGCCCTTCGCTTCTAACGCAGTGAAAATAACAGCCACATCAACGTCTTCACCGATGATGCCGCGAACTTGCCGAGTAATGGTTTGAGCAACCGCGTCTTGCGTTTCCTGCCCGCGATCAAACCAAAGCACTTCAACAAATGGGTAAGCTGGATTCACTTCCCCTTCAAGATAAAACGTAGTGTAGATGTATTCGAAGGTGAAGTCTTCACGAGGACAATCCATTAATGGTTGAAGCTCATCAATGAGAGATTTCGATAGAGTCTGCACTGTTTGTGGCTCAACAGCGCGAAAACGTAGGTGTGGCATAAGTTGCTTCCTTTTATTGTTTTAACAAATGATAGCAACTTACTTATGCAGAAGGAAACTAGGATGCTAGTGTTGTGAAGGCATAAAAAAACCGCCATAAAAAATGGCGGTTTTTATTAACGAACCTGTCGTTATGGCATTTGATCTAGCTCTTCGCCTTCTTTTTCCACTTGTGGTGGCATTAGGTGCTCTTTGGTGATACCGAGTTTCAATGCCAGTGCAGAAGCCACATAGATTGAAGAGTACGTACCAACCGTAATACCTAGTAGAAGTGCTGTCGCAAAACCATGAATCATAGCACCGCCTTGAGTAAACAAAGCGATCACAACAAACAAAGTGGTACCCGATGTGATCAACGTACGGCTCAGAGTTTGTGTGATAGAGCTGTTCATAATGTCAGCTGGCTCACCTTTACGCATCTTGCGGAAGTTTTCACGGATACGGTCAAAAACAACGATGGTATCGTTGAGCGAGTAACCAACAACCGTCAATAACGCCGCCACGATGGTTAGGTCAACCTCAATTTCCATCAAAGAGAACACACCAAGCGTAATGATCACGTCATGTGCCAATGCGAGTACCGCACCTGCAGCTAAACGCCATTCAAAACGCATCGATACGTAGAGCAAGATACAGATAAGAGAGACCAAAATTGCAAGGCCACCTGCTTCTGTCAGTTCATCACCCACATTCGGGCCAACGAACTCGATACGGCGCATTTCAACACTTTCACCCGTACCGTCTTTGATGGCAGATAAAATCTGGTTACCCAGCGTTTCACCTGCTACATCATCACGGGGACGCAGTCGCACCATAACGTCACGAGCACTACCGAAGTTCTGAACCGTCGCATCGCCGAAACCTTTCGCATCAAGCGCGCTACGGATATCTTCTAAGTTCGCTGGTTGCTCAAAACCCACTTCAATCAGCGTACCGCCCGTGAAGTCTAAGCCCCAGTTCAACCATTTCGTTGACAGCGTGAAAATCGACGCCCCAATCATCAAGAGAGAGAAGACAAACGCCACCTTCGACCAACGCATAAAGTCGATCGTTTTTTCTGCTTTTAGAATTTGAAACATAATAATTCCCAGCCTTAGATCGACAATTTGTCAATGCGTTTGCCACCATACACCAAGTTCACGACGCATCGTGTACCGATAATGGCAGTAAACATTGAAGTCAGAATACCGATGGACAGTGTAACCGCGAAGCCTTTGATGGCACCCGTACCCACAGCAAACAAGATGATTGCCGTGATCAAGGTGGTAATATTGGCATCGGCAATGGTACTGAACGCGTTTGCGTAGCCTTGGTGAATCGCTTGTTGTGGATTGCGTCCATCACGTAGCTCTTCACGAATACGCTCAAAGATCAGAACGTTCGCATCCACCGCCATACCGACCGTCAGTACAATACCGGCAATACCCGGTAGCGTCATTGTTGCCCCAGGAATCATCGACATGACACCGATGATCAATACGAGGTTAGCCACCAACGCAAGGTTCGCGATAAAGCCAAACTTACGGTAGTAAAGCAGCGTAAACAACATCACCGCGACCATACCCCAGATACAAGCCTGAATACCCATGTCGATGTTCTGTTGACCCATAGATGGACCAATCGTACGTTCTTCGACAATAGAAATCGGAGCAATCAACGCACCCGCACGTAGTAGTAGCGCTAAGTTATGCGCTTCAGCAGCGGAATCAATACCTGTAATACGGAAGTTACGGCCAAGCGCAGACTGAATCGTTGCTTGGTTGATCACTTCTTCATGCTTAGAAAGAATCACTTTGCCTTCAGGTGTACGGCGACCACTGTCTTTGTACTCAGCAAACACTGTTGCCATCAGCTTACCGATGTTCTTCTTCGAGAAAGCAGACATCTTGTTACCACCTTCGCTATCAAGCGAGATGTTAACTTGTGGACGTCCGTATTCATCGACACTTGAACTTGCATCAGTGATGCTTGCACCGCTTAGGATGACACGTTTTTTCAGCACAACAGGGCGACCATCACGATCTTGCTTGATTTCGCTACCTGCTGGTGCACGACCACTTGCAGCAGCTGCAAGATCAGCTTTTGAGTCCACTTCACGGAACTCTAGTGTCGCTGTAGCACCCAAAATTTCTTTTGCACGAGCTGTGTCTTGAACACCCGGTAGTTCAACCACAATGCGGCTTGCTCCTTGGCGTTGAACCAATGGCTCAGCAACACCCAGCTCATTCACACGGTTACGAAGAATAGTAATGTTCTGCTCAACGGCGTAGTTGCGAATTTCTTGCAAACGTTGCTCTGTAAAAGTGGCGACAAGTGCAAAACGACCGTTGCTATCAGAGTCAGCAAATAACATATCAGGATGTTTTTGCTCAAGAAGACGTTTAGCTTGTTCTAATTGCTCCGCATCACGAAGAAGCACTTCTACGCCATCTTTACCAGCAGGACGAATAGCACGGTAGCGAATTTTTTCTTCACGAAGTTCACTACGAAAGGCTTCTTCTTGTTGCCCAACTAGCTTTTCCATTGCAGCATCCATATCCACTTCCATTAAGAAGTGAACACCACCACGTAGGTCAAGGCCAAGTTTCATTGGCGCAGCGCCGATAGATTCAAGCCAATCAGGCGTTGAAGCGGCTAAGTTCAAAGCAACAATTTTATCTTTGCCAAGCGCTTCGCTGATAACATCACGCGCACTGATCTGAGTATCAGTATCGTTGAAACGAACAAGAATTGATCCATTCTCAAGAGCAATGGATTTATGGGAAAGGCTCTGTTTATCAAGAGCTTTAGTGACAGCATCCAGCGTTGACATATCTACAGAGGCACCACGCGCCCCTGTAACTTGAATAGCCGGATCTTCACCGTAGAGATTTGGAAGTGCATACAAGGCAGCGACGGCAATGGCCAGCACCACCATCAGGTACTTCCATAAAGGATAACGGTTTAGCACAGCGAGGATCCTCTAGCTGTTTTATAGAGATTTAAGCGTACCTTTTGGTAGCACTGCGGTTACGAAGTCTTTTTTGATTACAACTTCATTGTTTGCATTAAGCTCAATAGAGATGTAGTCATTGTCTTCTGAAATTTTAGTGATTCGACCAACCAAACCACCGCTGGTTAGTACTTCATCACCTTTTGACATTGCTGCCATTAGGTTCTTATGCTCTTTTACACGCTTTGCTTGTGGACGGTAGATCATGAAGTAGAAGATCACCGCGAACATACCTAGCATGATTAGCATTTCAAAACCGCCGCCTTGAGCTGCGCCTTCTGCTGCTGCGTGAGCTTTAGAAATAAACATTAAAACATCCTCTATTATTTTTTTAGATAATCCAACAAATTGGGCTTTCGTACTTTCGTTTCAAGTCCAAGAACAAGTAATAGAGATCACTCTCTCAAAATTTCGGTACGTTCGCTTACTTTATTAGCAAAAGCCTTTGGCATCTCGCCAAAGGCTTTAAATACGTTATTTAACTAGTGGTGGAACTTCACGATCGCGACGCGCGTAAAATTCTTCCACAAACTGGTCGAAGCGATCTTCATCAAGCGCGCTACGAATGCTCTCCATCAAACGCTGGTAATAGCGCAAGTTATGAATGGTGTTTAGACGAGCACCCAAAATTTCGTTACAGCGATCTAAGTGATGTAGGTACGACTTCGAGTAATTCTGACAAGTGTAACAGTCACAATGCGGATCTAACGGTGTTGTATCCGTTTTATGTTTCGCATTACGGATCTTGATCACACCACCCGTTACAAACAGGTGACCATTACGCGCATTACGTGTTGGCATAACACAATCAAACATGTCGATACCGCGGCGAACCCCTTCCACTAAGTCTTCAGGTTTACCTACGCCCATCAGGTAGCGTGGTTTGTCTTCCGGAAGTTGAGGACATGTGTGTTCAAGAATACGGTGCATGTCTTCTTTTGGCTCACCAACAGCAAGACCACCAACAGCATAGCCATCAAAACCGATTTCAGTCAGCCCTTTAACGGATACATCACGTAGATCTTCATAAACACCGCCTTGAACAATACCAAACAGGTTGTTCGGGTTTTCGAGTTTATCGAAGTGATCACGTGAACGTTGTGCCCAACGTAGTGACATTTCCATCGATTTCTTTGCTTCATCGTGCGTCGCTGGGTATGGCGTACACTCGTCGAAGATCATCACGATGTCTGAACCAAGGTCTTTTTGAATTTCCATCGACTTTTCAGCGTCCATGAAAATCTTGTCACCATTCACAGGGTTACGGAAATGCACCCCTTCTTCCGTGATTTTACGGATATCGCCTAAGCTGAATACCTGAAAACCACCTGAATCTGTAAGAATAGGACCTTGCCAGTTCATAAAATCGTGCAGGTCGCCATGCATTTTCATCACTTCTTGCCCAGGACGTAGCCACAGGTGGAAAGTGTTACCTAAAAGAATTTCAGCACCCGTGCCTTTTACTTCTTCTGGCGTCATGCCTTTTACTGTGCCGTAAGTACCAACAGGCATAAATGCTGGTGTTTGCACAGTGCCACGCTCAAAGGTCAGTTGACCACGGCGAGCGTTGCCGTTTTTCTTCTTAAGATCGAATGATAATTTCACGAAGCCTCCAAGTGTCAGAGAAACAGTCTGACATTAAGTTCAGAGCAAGATAGTAATTACCTTAACCCTCTCTACCCTAAATAGTTGGGGTTGCAGCTAGGCGACAAGTAGATTCAGCCCTATGAGCATAGAAAGCTCTATGTAATTAGGGTGAATTTACGCAGTCAACAACGCTGCTACGCCAAATATAACGGGTATAGTAAGGAGCGGTCGCCTTCCATGCGAGAGACAAAGTAACCTTTTACCTTGCTTCCTAGCCTACTGCTAGCACTCGTAAATATTTGTAATTTAGAACTAACCAGCAGAGCTAGTCTGTTTTTTTGCTTATAAACATAGAGTCGCCATAACTAAAGAAACGGTAGTTGTTCTCGACGGCGTGTTTGTATGCGTTCATTGTATTTTCATAACCTGCAAAAGCACTCACTAACATGATCAGTGTCGATTCTGGCAGGTGGAAGTTAGTGATCAAGCAATCCACTAACTGATATTCGTAACCCGGATAAATGAAGATTTCAGTATCACCAAAGAATGGCACCAATTCGGTCCCCTTCTTCAGCGCATCTTGCGCTGCGCTTTCTAATGAACGAACAGATGTGGTACCAACCGCGACAATACGGCCACCACGAGATTTGGTTGCATTAATCGCATCAACCACATCTTGCGGTACTTCAACATACTCGGCATGCATGTGGTGCTCATTGATATTGTCCACTTTCACAGGTTGGAAAGTGCCAGCACCAACGTGCAAAGTGACATACGCAAACTGAGCGCCTTTCTCTTTTATTTGAGCAAGCAATGCTTCATCGAAATGCAATCCAGCTGTAGGCGCTGCTACTGCACCAGGCTTTTGGTTGTAGACTGTTTGGTAACGCTCTTTATCTGAGTCTTCATCTGGGCGGTCGATGTACGGAGGAAGTGGCATGTGGCCAATTTCTTCCAAAATGTCCAACACCTTCTTGTCAGCATCAAACTTGAGCTCAAACAGTGCGTCATGACGAGCAACCATTTCAGCTTGATATTCATCATTTTCACCGAGGAAAATCGTCGACCCCGGCTTTGGTGATTTAGAGCAACGAACATGGGCTAAAATGCTTTGTTCATCAAGCATACGCTCGACCAAAACTTCTAGCTTACCACCAGAGGCTTTGCGACCAAACATGCGAGCAGGAATGACGCGTGTATTGTTAAATACCACCAAGTCACCCGGTTGGATCTGTGCCAATACATCCGTAAAAGTCCCATCAACCAAGGTGCCACTATTACCATCCAGTTGTAAAAGACGGCTTGCTGTGCGCTCAGGTTGTGGATAACGGGCAATCAGCTCATCAGGTAATTCAAAATTAAAATCAGATACTTGCATGTCAGGTACTACTCAGATATTGCTCTTCAACCAACCATTTATGTGGTTGAGAATGGGCCAGTATTTTAATCCAGCCGCTTAGTATAGGCGGGCCACGCGCAATAGCAAGGTGCAGTATTAAATTGAAACAAAACATTTCGTTTATAAAAACTGCAAAGCTTCTCACTGATAAAAACAACACCATTAATAAGGTTAATAAATCCTTAACTTGGGATTAATAACAACAATAAATATTTCATTAACTTTACAGACAGTAAGAAGAGGTAAGAATGCTGTTAAGACATCAACTGGGGTTTGGATTTGGTGTAGTCGTGACGTTACTACTCATCATTTCCACATTGTCGTTTTTTCGATTTGATGAAGCCTATAAGGGATTTCAAAACTATCGCTACTTAGCGCAAGCCAGCGTATACACAGGACGAATACAAGCGAACATTCTTGAAGCGCGTATCGCCGCCCTCAAATACATTCACGAACAAGATGAGACATACAAAGCCACGGTAGAAAAGCGCCTGCAAGCAAGTTTGTTGTTGTTGGATACCACGATTCAACGTACATCGGAGCCTGAGCTAAACACTGAATTCAATAGTATTAAACTACTGGTCTCTGACTATGGTCTGCTATTTAACCAAGAAGCGGCGCAGCTGGCGCAAAAAGAGCGGATTATTAATGGTAAATTGGGACAAGCAGGAACCGAGGTAAGACAAAGCCTCAATACCCTAATAGAACAAGCTAAGAACAACAATCAACTCGACACAGCGCTTCGTCTCACCGAGATACTGGAGTTACTTCGAGTGGGCTGGAATAGCAGTGTCACTTACTTTACTACTGGTACGACACAAGACGCAGCCAAGGTACTGGAAGTCATCGACAAAATTCGCTTTAACTGGAAAAACTTAGAGCTCATTGCTTATTCTGCTGAAGAAAAGTCATTATTCGAGGACTTTAATCGTGGTATCGATAACTACGAAAAAGAGTTCTTAGCCATCGAAACGATCGACCAAAGCCTAACTCAGATACGTACGCGGCTGAATGAAATAGGGTCATCCGCTGCGCAGCAAATAGAAAACGTAAAACTGCTCACCAAAGAGCAGCAAGACACCGTAGGTCCTGAGCTTATTTCAACCACAGAAAGTTCTAAAACCATTCTGCTATTTATCTCCATTCTTGCAACCTTGTTAGCCGTGTTTTTAGGTATTTACATATACAGAAGCATATTACGCACGGTTGGCGGTGAGCCAAATGAAATCGAAAAAATCGTTCATGCCGTTTCTGAAGGCGATTTATCCAGTCAAATTAAGACCACTGGGAATGAGAGCGGGATTTACGCCAATATTTTGTTGATGCGTGATGAGCTAAGTAAGTTGCTAACTGGCTTACACGGGATCTCTGATCGTGTATCGTCTGCGGCAACAGAACTCAACATGACCATGTCTGATACGGAAAGCAATGCTCAGCAAGAACTCAGTCAAGTTGAACAAATCGCGACAGCAATAACTGAATTGGCAAGCACAGCGAGCAATGTCAGCGAAAACGCGGCACACGCAGAGAGAGCGGCAAGCGAAGCCACGAACTATGTCAACAATGGTCAACAAGCCTTGAACCGTTCTGATGCACTATCCAATAAGATGAGCCACTCAATCGAAGACACCAATGTCATCGTCGATCAGTTGGTGGATTACTCGCATGAAATCGGCGAGGTTATCAATGTGATCAACAGTATCTCTGAGCAAACAAATCTACTGGCGTTGAATGCCGCAATCGAAGCAGCCCGCGCTGGTGATCAGGGTCGAGGGTTTGCAGTGGTTGCTGATGAGGTTCGCTCTTTAGCCGCTAAAACTCAACAATCTACTGTTGATATTCAAGAGATCATCTCTCGTTTACAAAACCAAGCGGATGTTGCCAGCCAACACATGCAATCTAATCTGGTACTGATTAATGAATCACAAACCATTAACTCTGATCTACAAGCTTCATTTGCTGAGGTTTCGAAATCAGTCACTGAGATTTCTGATGTAAACACCCAAGTTGCCACTGCATCAGAAGAGCAATCTAGTGTAACTCAGGACATCTCTCGAAACGTTTCGAGCACATTCGACATCGTCAATGAGAATGCCTCTGGAGTGAAGCGAAGCAAAACCACCAGCGAAGAACTTTCTACTCTGGCATCTGAGCAAAAAGTACTATTAAGTTTCTTTAGGATCTAGTCCATTGATACCTCTGAAGTCATTGATATTTCAGAGGTATCACTTCTATCCATAACGAATATTTTATCGAAAGAGGACGCTGCTCTCAGAACTGTATACGATTTCTTCCTATATTAAATAGTATAAGGCCAACGACAGGAGGCAGCCCATGTTCAAAGTTGAAGATATGATGACGCGCAACCCGCACACCCTGTTGCGTTCTCACTCACTGGCCGATGCCAAAAGCACAATGCATGCCCTTGATATTCGACATATTCCGGTTGTTGATGCGGACAGAAAGTTGCTTGGTATCGTTTCACAGCGCGATATTCTTGCCGCTCAAGAATCTAGCTTACAAAAACTTCCCGACACTGATACTTATACACTCAGTATCCCACTGCATGAAGTGATGCACACAGGGCTGATGACCGTTTCACCGAAAGCAGGGTTGAAACAAAGCGCCCTCTATATGCAAAAACATAAAGTAGGCTGTCTTCCTGTGGTTGATAATGGTGAATTAGTTGGCATCATCACTGACAGTGACTTTGTTGCTATTGCGATTAACTTACTTGAACTGCAAGAAGAAGTAGAGCCAGAGGAAATGGAATAGGTACAATAGTCTCTGTTTATTTGCGCTAAGAAGGTTCACTTCTTAGCGTTAGTGAGGTTATTTACTACGTAAAATTTCTGGCTGACGAGAAATCACACTAAGTGGTGTGTGTTGCCTTACTGTGAGTGTTGGTTCTAATAATACTAATCGCTGCTTTAACTCCTGTTGCAGGATAGCTTCAATCATCATATCAAACCCAAGTAGGGCAATTTTTCCTATCGGTTGCTTAATACTTGAAAAGCCTAATGACTGGGCAATATAGGTATCATCAAAACCTATTATATCAACCTCTTGTTCAAGCTGTTTCTCCCTTAAAGCATGGTGCAAGTGACCAGCGGCTAGATCATCTGAACAAAATACAGCTTCAATTGGGCTATCACTATGAATGATTTTATTGTCGATGAATTGGTACAAAGTGTCTGAGTTATATGGTGCCAGTACACTAGATTTGGGTAAGTCAACGCCCAATTTCTGGAGTTGGTTTCGATAACCACATAAACGATCAGACTGCGTATCACTGGCTCCGATGTAACCTAGCCTTCGATAACCTTGCTGGACAAAATGTTTTGCTGCTAGCTCGCCACCATGCTGATGATGAGTACCAATACTAATGGTGCCGGGTGCAGTTGCTGTCAGCAATACCACAGGAAAAGGCAACGCTTTTAATGGCGCTAAATGCTCCTCTTTTAGCGAGCGAGGAACAAGAAATACCCCATCTACTTTGTGATTAATACACTCAGACAAAAAGGTCTTTTCTAGCTGAAGGTTATTGCGGCTATTAAACAACAATAAGCTGCGGCCATGCTTGTATGCTTCTTGTTCCAATACATCGACAAGCTGAGAAAAAAACGGGTTAGACATATTACGCACAATGACGGCGAACAGCTTGGTTGGCTTTTTGCGCTTCTGCGGAGGCTTTTGATAATTCAGCTCTGTCATGGCCAACTCTACCGCTTGCTGTACTTCAATTGAAACTCGCTCGCTGCCATTAAGCACTCTAGACACCGTGGCAATAGAGACCCCTGCCTTTTTGGCTACATCACGAATCGTCATTGCACTCCCATCCAGCTTTTCTATCAATCAACGTCATATATTAACCTTCGCCATGTAACAAGACTTTGTGTTACATCACAACCTGTTCTCTATTTGTTCAAAACACCGTCAAATTGAGTGAATAAAAGTGCGGCGCTATTTTCACCCTATATCAAGCTCTCTATGATTTCTTCAACCCAAGGTTATTAGGTAAGTAACGTGCAACAACAAAAATATAAAACCATCAACACGGCAACGGAATTAGATAATGAAAAGTTTGAGGAAATAAAATCAAACACTTTATTTCGCCCACTATTTCATATTACCCCACCACATGGGTTATTAAATGATCCGAATGGTTTTTGTTATTTTAATAACCAATATCACTTATTTTACCAATGGTTTCCATTTGATACTTATCATGGAATGAAACATTGGATGCATTTGAGCTCTAATGATTTATTAACTTGGTCTGAACATGGTTCAAAAATAACCCCGCTGGAAAGCTATGAGTCTCACGGTGCTTATTCAGGTGGTGCCATGGTTGAAAATGATCGCAGTTACCTATTCTACACTGGTAATGTTAAACGTGGTGATGAACGCGATGCCAACCAATGTTTAGCGATCTTAGATAAAAACAATCAAGTGACTAAACACGCTCTAAATCCGCTGATTGAATCAGTACCACAAGGCTATACCGGCCATGTACGCGATCCAAAAATCGTTAAACGTGGTAGTCACTACTTTATGTTGCTAGGCGCTCAGCGAGAAACCGATTTAAGCGGTGAGATCATCGTGTACCAATCGCCTGACTTACTCGACTGGGAGTTCAAAGGGACGCTGGATATTCAAGTCAGCGGCGACTTTCTTGATGCCTACATGTATGAGTGCCCTGACCTGCTAGAAGTCGATGGTCATGACGTGATGATCTTTTCTCCACAAGGCGTGACTGCTGATGCAACTCGCTTCCACAATAAATTCAACGTTATTTACTGCTTAGGCCAAGTGGATTTCGAGCAACTTACGTTCACCGTTAGCCATTGGGATGAACTCGACCGTGGTTTTGATTTCTACGCGCCACAAACTATGGCTAATGCGCCAGAGAAACAAACACTGATTGCATGGGCAGGGACAGATGAGCACTTGCCTAGCGAGCAACATGGTTGGATTAACTGTTTAACGCTCACTAGAGAGTTGGCTGTTGAAAATAATCGACTTATTCAACGACCAAACATTATTAATTCCGATTCATTAATAAAACAAAATGGATATCAATCAAAACACCAAGGAGTTGAACTGGAAAGTTTATCTTTTTCTCTAGAAGTTAATCATTTATCTAAAGAGGAAAATATAACCATTTCTTTGAACACACAAAGTGGTAAAGAGCTAACGCTGACTATCAATAATAACACCATTACTTTAGATAGAGCGTTATATGACCATCATACCCAAGATTGGGAGTATGGAAATAAACGTCAACACCAAACAGATTATGACATTAATAATATTCACTTCATTTGCGATCAAAGCATTATTGAAATTTATATTAATGATGGCCGAGATGTATTTACCTGTCTTTTCTTCCCCGAGCAAGAAAACCACCAGCTAACTATATCGACTGAAAAAGGTGCAGACCTCGATACCCAGCTAACCTACCTTACAATATAATAAAGTGGTGAACAGAATGAATTATGACGCTACCGTAAACGAGATACTGGATAGTATCGGGGGCCTAGACAACATCCGCAACGCTGAGCATTGTGCTACACGCCTGCGCCTCATCCTTAAAGACAATGACAAGGTCAATACTGATAAAGCAAAAGAGATAAACCAAATCAGTGGTTACTTTTATCAGTCAGGCCAACACCAGTTCATTATTGGTACTGGCAAAGTTTCTCATGTCTATGATTCGCTCAAGCGTGCCTTGGGTGGTGAGTTTGAAACGAACGACTTTAAACAAGATGCGTTTGCCGATATGACGGCAAGCCAAAAAGTCGTTCGTACGCTTGCTGATATTTTGATCCCGCTGATCCCAGCGCTGGTCACAACCGGCTTGTTGATGGGGTTACGCGGCATGATGCTGCACTCTGGCGTCGACTTCTCACCAGAAACGCTAGCTCTGTTTAGCATGCTGACCGATACCGCCTTTGCCTTCTTACCCGTTTTAATCGCTTATTCTGCGGCAAAGAAATTTGGAGGCAATGCCATTATCGCCATTGTTGTGGGTTTGATGATGGTTGCCCCGCAACTGCCTAATGCTTGGGTGGTCGCCAATGGTGGTGCAGAGCCGATGATGGTCAATCTGCTTGGCATCAACTTCCCTCTGGTGGGTTACCAAGGTACGGTGCTGCCTGCAATCTTTGCTGGTTGGTTTGTCTCTTACTTAGAGCGCAACCTACGTCGCTTTATTCCAGCCAGTATGGACCTAGTCTTTACGCCATTTTTGACCATCACTATTGCTGTGTTCGTCATCCTGTTCGGCTTTGGCCCAATCCTACAAACCATTGAACACGGCTGTACCTCATTGGTGCGCATGGCACTCGACCTGCCACTTGGTCTAGGTTACATCCTTTATGGAGCCGTACAGCAAATGATCGTGATCACCGGTCTGCACCACGCACTAGGCGTAATTGAAATTGGCCTACTGAATGAAACAGGCGTGAACCCGCTTCAACCACTAGGTACGGCTTCAATGGCAGGTCAATTTGGTGCAGCTATCGCGGTGGCAACACTACTAAAAGACAAGATCAAGAAAGGTAATGCTTACAGCGCTTCCATGTCGACACTGTTTGGTATCACTGAGCCGCTACTGTTTGGCGTCAACCTTCAATACGGCAAAGTGTTCATGTTCGGTATGGTCGGTGGCGCCGTGGGTGGCTTGGTAACATATGTACTAAACATCAGTGCGACTGGTATGGGTATCACCTTCATTCCGGGTATCTTACTTTACTCGCAATCATTAACGGCAGTTCTCGGTTATCTAACGGTTATTGCGAGTGCGTTTGCGACCGCTTTTGTCCTGACTCGTATCTACAACCCTGTAAAACATAGTCAATAATCATAAATTCGTTGGTGCACCACCCCCTAGGTGCACCAATGACCTAGCCCATCTTGCTATGCTCCGATGGGCGCCTTTGTAAGGAACGAATCATGAACAAAGTTTGGCTCACCGGTGATGCTGTGGTGGATCTGATTCCAGATGGCGACAGCACCTACCTGAAATGTCCGGGCGGCGCACCAGCGAATGTCGCCGTCGGTATTGCAAGACTGTCTGGCCAGTGTGGCTTTTTTGGGCGTGTGGGTGATGATCCTTTAGGCCGCTTTATGACAGAAGTGTTAGCCAGTGAAAACATCGACATCACTCGCCTAACATTGGATGATGAGCAACGCACTTCAACCGTGATTGTTGATCTTGACGATCAAGGCGAGCGTTCATTTACCTTTATGGTTAAACCTAGCGCAGACCAATTTACTCAGCTCACTGACATCCCCTCGTTTGAAGCAAACCAATGGCTTCACTACTGTTCCATAGCCCTTGCCAACGAACCGAGCCGTTCAACGACCTTGGCAGCAATGAAAGCGATGAAAGAGGCAAACGGCTTTGTTAGCTTTGATCCCAACCTACGTGATGAAGTATGGCAGCAGCCGCAAGAAATTCGTCCCGTTGTGATGAGTGCGATAAAACTGGCCGAGGTGGTTAAATTTTCAGAAGAAGAGCTGCTCTATTTAACTGAAACTTGCTCTCTTGATGAGGGATTAACAGAGCTATCTCGCTACTCGATTCCGCTGGTGCTCATCACCCTAGGAGAAAATGGTGCATTGGCGATCGTTAACGGTCAGCAACACCACGTCGATTCAATATCCGTCAACGTTGTCGATACGACAGGAGCTGGGGACGCATTTGTCAGTGGCTTACTTGCCTACCTCTCACAGCATGATGATTGGCAGCAAGAAGCTAAAGTGATTGAAGCCGTTCGTTGGGGCAATATCTGCGGCGCATTAGCAACCACGAAAAAAGGCGCGATGAGTGCATTACCCGATCAAACAACATTACTTGATTGTTTAACTATGTAATTTTTTCCTTGTAGGCTGTTACTCTAACATTGAGTGCCAGCCTCTCCCATCAGCACTTAATTTGATGCTAATGCCTCGTTGCCCAGCTTTAATTTTCATATGAATAAAAAAGAGCGGCCTAAGCCGCTCAAATGCATCAAAGTTTATGCCTAAACAGAAATTCACAGCATGGATTAAAATTGATCCTCTTCCGTAGAACCCGTCAGTGCCGTGACCGATGATTTTCCACCCTGAATCGTATTGGTCATTTTATCGAAGTAACCAGTACCCACTTCTTGTTGGTGCGCGACAAAGGTGTAACCTTTTTCAGCCGCTTGGAACTCAGGGCGTTGAACTTTCTCAACGTAGTGGCGCATCCCCTCGCCTTGCGCATAGTCATGTGCCAGCTCAAACATGTTGAACCACATATTGTGGATGCCTGCGAGTGTAATGAACTGGTACTTGTAGCCCATATCAGAAAGTGCTTGTTGGAACTTCGCAATGGTTTCTGCGTCCAAGTTTTTCTCCCAGTTGAAAGAAGGTGAACAGTTGTAAGCAAGCAACTGATCCGGATATTCAGCATGAATCGCTTCTGCAAACTTACGCGCTTCTTCCAAGCAAGGGGTTGCGGTTTCGCACCAGATAAGGTCTGCATACGGTGCATAAGCAAGACCACGAGCGATAGCTTGATCAATTCCTGCACGCACACGATAGAAACCTTCTTGCGTACGCTCTCCTTCAATAAAGTCTTTATCGTATGGATCACAATCCGAAGTCAGTAGATCGGCCGCATTCGCATCCGTACGCGCAATCACCAGTGTTGTTGTGCCCGAAACATCCGCCGCTAGGCGAGCTGCTACCAATTTTTGTACGGCTTCTTGAGTTGGAACCAGTACTTTACCGCCCATGTGACCACACTTTTTCACTGAGGCTAGCTGATCTTCAAAGTGAACCCCAGCAGCCCCCGCCTCAATCATTGATTTCATCAGTTCATAGGCATTCAATACGCCACCAAAGCCTGCTTCTGCATCGGCAACAATCGGCAGGAAGTAATCAATCCCCCCTTCGTCTTGTGGTGACTTACCATTTGACCATTGAATTTGGTCAGCACGGCGGAACGAATTGTTGATACGTTTTACTACTGAAGGTACCGAATCCACTGGATAGAGCGATTGGTCTGGGTACATGGTAGAAGCCGTATTGTTATCCGCGGCGACTTGCCAACCTGACAGGTAAATTGCTTCGATGCCCGCTTTAGCTTGTTGAACCGCTTGCCCCCCGGTGAGTGCACCCAAACAGTTCACATAGCCTTTTTTGGCACTGCCATTGACCAGTGACCACAATTTATCTGCACCACGTTGTGCGATGGTGTTTGCTGGTACCATTGAGCCACGCAGTTCTACCACTTCTTCAGCAGTATATGGGCGCTTTACATTTTTCCAGCGTGGGTTGGTTGCCCAATCTTTTTCCAGAGCTTCAATTTGTTGGCGGCGAGTTAGTGTCATTGGTCTATCCCTCTTTTTGCTGTGCGCTGAGCGCACTCTTCT
The DNA here is from genome assembly GCF_050113695.1 of Vibrio sp. TRT 17S01. Lineage (NCBI taxonomy): Bacteria > Pseudomonadati > Pseudomonadota > Gammaproteobacteria > Vibrionales > Vibrionaceae > Vibrio > Vibrio sp. TRT 17S01. Next base: position 294,489 of record NZ_JBNJOG010000002.1, read on the forward strand.
TCCTTTTCTTTGACAGTACTTCCTGATCTGTCTTTGAAAGCGATGTTTCACGTTATTGTTGGTTATTAGGTTTTGACTCAATCCAGATAGTCATATCCAGGGATGGTCAAGAAATTGGTCAGTTCATCACTGGTTGTCAGCCGAGCCATCAAGTCAGCAGCTTCCTCAAAACGCCCTGCTTGATAACGAGCTTCCCCGACTTCAGTTTTTACTACTTCGATCTCTTCAGCGAGATAGCACTCAAATAGTGCTTTCGTAACCACTTGACCGTTGTCCAACGTTTTTCCATGTTGAATCCACTGCCAAATCGAAGCGCGAGAAATTTCTGCGGTAGCTGCATCTTCCATCAAACCATAAATCGGCACGCAACCATTGCCAGAGATCCACGCTTCAATGTATTGAAGTGCAACACGGATGTTGTGGCGCATACCTTGTTCGGTGCGCTCACCATCGCAGGGTTGCAGTAGGTCTGCGGCTGTTACTGGCGCATCATCATCACGACTTACATCCAATTGATTTGTTCGCTCACCTAAGGCTTCGGTAAATACTTCCATAGCAGTATTCGCCAACCCCGGATGGGCAACCCAAGTCCCATCGTGACCATTATTTGCTTCCAGTGATTTATCATTATGGATTTTATCTAACACCACTTGGTTCGCTTGTGGGTCTTTTGCAGGGATAAAGGCGGCCATTCCCCCCATTGCAAATGCCCCTCTTCGATGACAAGTCCGTACCAACAAACGCGAATATGCGTTGAGAAACGGCTTATCCATGGTCACAACTTGGCGATCCGGCAGCACGCGGTCGGTGTGTTTCTTAAGTGTTTTGATGTAACTGAAAATGTAATCCCAGCGGCCACAGTTGAGCCCAACAATATGCTCTTTTAGCGAGAACAGTATTTCATCCATTTCAAATACCGCCGGTAATGTTTCAATCAAAACAGTCGCTTTGATGGTTCCGGTATCTAAACCAAAATAGTCTTCTGTAAAGTGAAACACTTGGCTCCACCATTGCGCCTCTTTGTGAGATTGCAGCTTTGGAATATAAAAATAAGGGCCACTGCCTTTGTTTAACAAGGCTTTGTGGTTGTTGTAGAAGTACAGTGCAAAATCAAATAAAGCCCCCGGAATGATCGCCCCATTAAAAGAGACATGCTTCTCTTTCAAATGCAGGCCACGAACACGGCAGATCAGCACCGCTGGATCTTCTGTTAATTGGTACTGTTTACCATTTCCCGGGTTGGTGTATTCAATGGTACCGTTTACCGCATCTCGTAAATTCACTTGGCCATCGAGTACTTTGCTCCATGCGGGTGACATTGAATCTTCAAAGTCAGCCATGAACACTTTCACATTGGCATTTAAGGCATTAATCACCATTTTTCGATCCGTCGGTCCCGTGATCTCAACGCGGCGATCTTGCAAATCTTCCGGGATCCCTAAAATTTTCCAACTGCCTTCACGAATGTCTTGTGTTTCCGGTAAAAAGTCGGGCAGTTCACCATGATCAATACGGGTTTGTTTTTCTTCGCGAGCAGCGAGCAATGGCTCAACCTTGTCAGCAAAGTTTGCACACAACAGAGATAAAAAGGTTTGGGCTTCGACAGGGAAAATAGCCTGATGTTCTGGCGAAAGGGTACCAGTAACCTCAAGCATACCTAAGGTCGCTTGGGCTTCTGCGGTTATATGATTCTTCTCTGGTGTTTGGGCAAGCATAATCTTCTTCCTTAAAGCTGTCTTGATGCAGTGAGATACATTTGTAACTATAAAACAACAAACCATACATCCTAGTGATTTGCATACTTACTGTCTCTTTACTGCCTTTCGTCTATACCTTCACTCACTTAAATTCGCTTTGCAATCTAGACATAAGTCTTACAAAGCCTTTATTTAACTTACACCAACAAACATTAGAGTTAAAACTCAAAAGTTACAAAAAAGTAAAATTCAAAGTTTTATTCCGTTTCTAATAACGGGTTAAATTGAGCCTCCAGCATGTAAGTAATTACGTAATTTAATTACAGTAAAATTGATGATGTAAAATTGTTTTAAACAGGGTTTTGAATGAGAGAAAGTGGACAGAACGTCATCACTGGCAAGGGATTAAGCGTCACGACATTTGAAGCCTTAAACAAGCCAAGAAGGCAAGTCTGTAAAATTAACATTGTGAAATTTCACAATTTAATGAAAGCTTCATCAAAAAAAGAGCTGTAAAATTTTACAAGTTAAAGTTTACACGCAGCATAAAATGCTAAAAAGCACACTAAAACTAGTGTGCTTTTTATCGTATTAGCTGGTTAAGAAGGACTAAGACTATTTTCTACAGCAGTTCAGATACCACTTCCGCTAATTGGCGGAAACAGCTCACCCGTGATGAACTTGGTCGCCAAACTAAGCCAATATCACGATACGCCTTTTGACCTGGTGGCTCGACAATCACCAAGTTTTGGTTATCAAGCAATCCATGATCAATCGCCATTTGAGGAATGAATGTCGTACCAAGTCCATTAGCTACCATTTGAACTAAGGTATGTAGACTGGTGGCGGTAAAAGGATTGATTTTTTCTCTATCTGTCAGTTTACAGGCAGAGACAGCATGTTCTGTTAAACAGTGCTCTTTCTCTAACAAGAATACTGATTCATCGGGCAGATCGTCATATTTGATGGGGACACGGATCGCATCTGCCTGATTACGGCTGATCACCATTCGGAAAGGATCTTGCCCTACTACTTGACTGTCCATGCCTTCAATTTCGACCGGCAAAGCTAAGATCAACACATCCAACTCACCATGTCGTAACGCCGCCAATAAGTTGGTGGTGGTGTCTTCTCTTAAAAGCAGATTCAATTGAGGAAATTGTTGGTTCACCTCTTGCACCAAATCGCAAAGCAAAAACGGTGCAATGGTTGGGATACATCCTAATTTGAGCTGACCTTGCATCTCATCACCTTGGCAAATTTGCCCAAGCTCAACAAGATCTTGTCCTTTGGCTAAAAGTTCACGCCCTTGGAGAACCACCATTTCTCCTGCTTGGGTAAAAACAAGTGGGCTTTTTTTGTCTTTTTTCTCATACAAAGGACAACCAATAAGCTCTTCTAGGTTTTGAATTCCTTTACTTAAGGTAGACTGACTAACAAAACATCGCTCAGCAGCTTCACTAAAATGCCGTGTTTCGTGCAAGGTGACCAAATAGTGCAACTGCTTCAAACTGGGCCATTTATTCATAATTATATTGATATCTCGTCATGCATTTTTGATGGCGTTATAAGATCTCGTATTATCGCTTTTTTCGATTAACTCAATCTATTTATTTCGCTTTTTTCAATACTACAATTTGTACTATAGTTTGTCTCGTACAAACACGGACCAAACCAAAACAACAAAGAGTGGTTTGGAACTAACCATACATTTTAGGAGCAAAAAAATGGTACTAGTAGGTCGTCAAGCCCCTGACTTTACTGCAGCAGCTGTTCTAGGTAACGGTGAGATCGTTGAAAACTTCAACTTTGCAGAATTCACTAAAGGTAAGAAAGCGGTTGTTTTCTTCTACCCACTAGATTTCACGTTCGTTTGCCCATCTGAGCTGATCGCTTTCGACAACCGTCTAGCTGATTTCCAAGCTAAAGGCGTTGAAGTAATCGGTGTTTCTATCGATTCTCAGTTCTCTCACAACGCATGGCGTAACACTGCTATCGAAGATGGCGGTATCGGTCAAGTTAAGTACCCACTAGTTGCTGACGTTAAGCACGAAATCTGTAAAGCGTACGATGTAGAGCACCCAGAAGCAGGCGTTGCTTTCCGTGGTTCTTTCCTAATCGACGAAGACGGTCTTGTACGTCACCAAGTAGTAAACGATCTACCACTAGGTCGTAACATCGACGAAATGCTACGCATGGTAGATGCACTAAACTTCCACCAAAAACACGGTGAAGTATGCCCAGCACAATGGGAAGAAGGTAAAGCAGGTATGGACGCGTCACCAAAAGGTGTTGCAGCGTTCCTATCTGAGCACGCAGACGACCTAAGCAAGTAATCTGCTTTTACTGCCCGCGCTCAACGGGTAGTTGGTTGGACGATATATAAAGTAAATAAGCGCAAAAAGCGCATACGCCAATCAGTTATAAGTAAAGTCTGAATCAAAGCCCGAAGGAAACTTCGGGCTTTTTATTTTTCAGCAACAAAGCATTTAGAAATATTGCTTAATAGATAAAAGTATCTCTAAAGAGACAAGGCGTATCGATTTACAGACTTTCTGAAACCCAGCTATTTAAACTCGAATGCGCTCTCTTTATGATGAGTAAAAATTAAATCAGGGCACCCAATTGCCCGTTACCGCTTTCAACATGGAGATTGACTATGGCTTACTTTTCTTTGGCCTTTGGTACGGCAACCAAAAACCGCGATGGAAAAATCATTGAAGCATTTTTTCCAAACCCAGTCCTTAACCCAGCAGACGCTCTTGTTGAGGCTGTAGCAAAAGTGGCAGGTTATGAACAAGGTAACCAAGCTATCGAAATCTCTGCAGCACAAAGTGCAGAACTCAGCGCAGCTTTTGAAGCAAATGGCGATGCAGCAAATGCATCATTTGCAGCGAAAGCAGCAGAGTCTTCTCAGCCTCTAGTTCTTGTTGTGCTAGCAACTGACGAAAAGCCAGCGTCTGTTTCTGAAGGCTTCCTAAAACTTCAATTGATCTCTAATCGCCTTGTTCAGCCACACGGCACAGTACTTGACGGTATCTTCGGCCTATTGCACAACATCGCATGGACTAACGAAGGTCCAATCGACCTACCAGAGCTAGCGGATCGCCAAATTGAAGCTCGTCTAGCAGGCCGTGCTTTGTCTGTCGACTGTGTAGACAAGTTCCCGAAAATGGTTGATTACGTAGTACCAACTGGTGTTCGTATTGCAGACACATCACGTGTACGTCTAGGCGCACATGTAGGTGAAGGTACAACGGTTATGCACGAAGGTTTCATCAACTTCAACGCGGGTACTACTGGCGTGAGCATGGTTGAAGGTCGTATCTCTGCAGGCGTTGTTGTTGGCAATGGCTCAGACATCGGTGGTGGTGCCTCTATCATGGGTACACTATCTGGCGGCGGTACTGTGGTTGTTTCTATCGGTGAGAACTCACTACTTGGTGCCAATGCAGGTTTAGGCTTCCCTCTAGGTGATCGCTGTACTGTTGAGTCTGGTTTGTATGTTACTGCGGGTTCGAAAGTACGTATGCTTGACTCTTCTGGTCAAGAAGTGGAAATCGTTAAAGCACGTGACCTTGCTGGCGTTTCCGATCTTCTATTCCGCCGCAACTCAGTGACGGGTCAAATCGAATGCCTAGCAAACAAATCTGCAGTTGAGCTAAACAGCGAGCTACACAGCAATAACTAATCACATTCGTGATAAGGTTTTAGTCGTTCCTCGGTCATATTGGCCGAGGATTTTTCTTTCGAAAACCATTGTAATTGGTACGACCAGAACAATAATCCTCCCTCATTCTTTTATCATTTTTCACTCTAGCGCGGTATTTTTCTTTACCTCAACCCTTCATATTCCATTAATAATGGTTAACAAATTGTAATTAACACAATAAGTTAGCTTTAACTCAATAAGTTTTTACGATTCTACACCCCTTACCAATACAGCCTTCCTTGTTGTACATACCCCTTTTATTCGTTTTTGCGTAAATAATGACATATTTAACAAAAAATCTATTTTCATTTAATAAAAGCATGCTCGAACGCTCATTTTGATTGTTTGTTTATTTTCGCAATCGTTTTTATATGCACAATGACAGCGTGCCAGAACCACTCTGGTGCATGTGAAACAAAAAGGACTCTGCACATGACTACAACAAAACAACCCTCCCTACTGGGAGCGTGCCTGGCCGAGTTTATTGGTACAGGACTCTTAATCTTTTTTGGCGTCGGCTGCGTCGCCGCACTGGTATTAGCGGGTGCACAATTCGGGCAATGGGAAATCAGTATCGTTTGGGGATTCGGGGTCTCCATCGCGATTTACTGTACCGCTGGCGTTTCAGGGGCTCACATAAACCCTGCCGTGACCATCGCTTTAGCGGCTTTCCACGGTTTTGATAAAGCAAAAGTACTGCCTTACATTATCTCTCAACTTCTTGGTGCTTTTTGCTCTGCGGCTTTGGTTTACAGCCTATACAGTAACCTGTTTACTGAATACGAAATCGCACATAACTTTGTGCGCAGTAGTGAAGAAGCCCTTGCGACTGCGGGTATTTTCTCTACCTACCCGAACGCTGCACTCTCATTCTTTGGCGCTTTTGCGGTTGAATTTGTCATTACCGCAGTTCTCATGTTTGCCATTTTGGCTCTCGGTGATGAGAACAATGGCGCATCACGTGGTGCGATGAACCCGCTGCTGATCGGTATTCTGATCGCCGTTATTGGGGGTTCACTTGGTCCACTAACCGGATTTGCCATGAACCCAGCGCGTGATTTTGGTCCGAAATTATTTGCCTACTTTGCAGGTTGGGATTACGCCCTATCCGGTGCCCGTGATATTCCTTATTTCATCGTACCGATTTTGGCACCTATCGCTGGTGCTTGCTTTGGCGGCTGGCTCTATCCAAAAGCGATTGCAGCACACCTGCCTCAGATTGGCCAAGGCTGTACCATTCCAAATCAGTGCGACAGCACTGAAGAAACAGAACAAGCTCGCGTTTAACGCATCACCTAAAATAAACATATAGAGAAACAAAAGGACTCCCCTATGAACGAGCAAAAATACATTGTCGCACTGGATCAAGGCACCACCAGTTCACGCGCCGTCGTTCTGGACCATGATGCCAATATTGTCAGTGTTGCTCAGCGCGAGTTTACCCAAATCTATCCAGAAGCTGGATGGGTTGAACATGATCCACTCGAAATTTATGCAACGCAAAGCTCTACGTTGGTCGAAGCATTAGGTAAATCAGGTATTCGTAGCGATGAAGTGGCCGCTATTGGCATCACTAACCAACGTGAAACCACCATTGTGTGGAACAAAGAAACAGGCAAACCCGTATACAACGCCATTGTCTGGCAATGTCGTCGCACTGCAGAGATCTGTGAAGAGCTGAAAGCACGCGGTTTGGAAGATTACATTCGCGAAAATACCGGATTGGTATTAGACCCCTACTTCTCAGGAACAAAAGTGAAGTGGATTCTCGACAACGTTGAAGGAGCACGCGAAGAAGCGGAAGCGGGCAAATTGCTCTTTGGTACGGTCGATACTTGGTTGGTCTGGAAAATGACCCAAGGACGCGTACACGTCACTGACTACACCAATGCGTCACGAACCATGCTGTTTAACATTAACAACCTATGCTGGGATGAAAAACTGTTGGCAGAAATGGGCATTCCCGCTTCAATGATGCCAGAGGTTAAACGCTCATCTGAAGTGTATGGTCAAACCAACATCGGTGGTAAAGGCGGGACACGTATCCCAATTTCTGGTATTGCAGGGGATCAGCAAGCCGCGCTCTTTGGCCAAATGTGTGTCCAAGCCGGTCAAGCAAAAAATACTTACGGTACTGGCTGTTTCCTATTGATGAATACGGGCCAAGAGAAAGTCACATCGAAGAATGGTTTGCTCACCACACTCGCATGCGGGCCACAAGGTGAACCCGCTTACGCATTAGAAGGGGCAGTCTTTATGGGCGGCGCTTCAATCCAGTGGCTGCGTGATGAAATGAAACTCTTAGCCGATGCGAAAGATTCTGAGTATTTCGCGACCAAAGTAGATTCTTCCAATGGCGTGTACGTTGTTCCTGCATTCACCGGACTTGGCGCACCGTATTGGGATGCCTATGCTCGCGGTACCATTGTTGGCTTAACTCGTGGCGTTAACTCCAACCACATCATCCGTGCAACCTTGGAAGGTATTGCGTATCAAACACGAGATGTGCTGGATGCGATGCAAGCCGACTCGGGAATTAAGCTATCCGCACTTCGCGTGGACGGTGGAGCCGTAGCTAATAACTTCTTAATGCAGTTCCAATCCGATGTTCTTGATACCGAAGTGCATCGCCCGAAAGTGACCGAAGTGACCGCACTAGGGGCCGCTTATCTTGCGGGAATTGCGGTTGGTTTTTGGAATAGCATTGATGAGCTTCAAGGCAAAGCTGAGCTGGATCGTTCGTTCCAACCACATCACGACGAAGAGAAACGCGATCGCCGCTACAAAGGCTGGAAGCGTGCAGTGAAGTGTGCGCAAACATGGGCAGAGCTGCGCGATAGCGAAGACTAACGTCACAGTTTCTTCTTGTAATGAGCAAAAGAGCGTTCATCGAGCGCTCTTTTTTGCGTTTTACGGCGAATTCCTACACCCCTTGCCTTCTCTCCCTGACTGATTTAGAGCACAATAGTGAAAGTAATTATTTCGATTGAGAAAGCAGTCTTACCTGCACACCTCAGGGAGCTAAGAGTGAAGCAAATACCAAGACATCAAGAAATTATCGAATTGGTGAAAAAACAAGGATACGTGAGCACCGATGAGCTAGTCGAACGCTTTAATGTCAGTCCACAAACCATCCGTCGCGATCTAAACGAACTCGCTGATGAAAATAAAATTCGCCGCTATCATGGTGGTGCTACGGTTCCTCTCAGTTCAGAGAACACATCCTACAGCACGCGAAAGTCACAAAACTTTACTGAGAAAGACCTCATCGCAGAAGAGTTGGTCAAACACATTCCAAATGGCGCGACGCTATTTATTGACATCGGCACCACTCCAGAAGCAGTCGCACGTGCTTTGTGCAAGCACCACAAACAGTTGCGGGTGGTTACTAACAACCTCAATGCTGCAACAATTTTACTGCCCAACCCCGACATTACCGTCATTCTTGCCGGGGGAGAGGTCCGAAATCGCGATGGCGGCATTGTTGGCGAAGCGACGTTAGATTTCATTAAGCAATTCCGCTTGGATTTCGGCATTCTAGGGATCAGCGGCATTGACTTCGACGGGTCATTATTGGATTTTGATTATCACGAAGTACGGGTAAAACAAGCCATTATTGAAAACAGTCGCAGCGTTTTTCTTGCCGTTGACCGTTCAAAGTTCGGTCGAAATGCAATGGTGAAGCTCGGAAATATTGCCCAGATCCACACCCTGTTTACCGACGAAGAGCCACCTGCTGAAATCATGGCAATTCTTGACGAGCACAATATCCCGGTGGAAACCCTAACTGAAGAACGAGCACTCACTGCCGCATCAAACGAATAACGTCGGGCACGTTTCCTCTTAAGAAACGCTACCTTCCTTTTTGATACACCACTGTTCGTTTTAAAAGCCTCCTCATTATTGAGGAGGTTTTTTTATGCGCAAATCACACAAACGAACAAAAACGAAAATAAAAGATGATCACAAACGAAACATAAGTTACTCTTCTTTTAGTTTCTAAAATGTTCGTTCGCTCAAAATAACAAGGTCAGTTTTATGGATACCAAAACAGAACGCAGTGATTCTCACTTGCTAGATTTGATCATCATTGGTGGTGGTATTAATGGTGCTGGGATCGCAGCAGACGCTGCAGGCCGTGGCTTAACCGTCGGGCTTTACGAAGCTCAAGATTTCGCATCCGCAACCTCTTCTGCCAGTTCAAAATTAATTCATGGCGGCTTGCGTTATCTCGAGCATTATGAATTTCGCTTGGTTTCGGAAGCGCTTGCTGAACGTGAAGTGATCCTCAAGAAAGCACCGCATGTCGCTCAGCCGATGCGTTTTCGCCTTCCACATCGCCCTTATCTTCGCCCTGCTTGGATGATCCGTTGCGGGTTGTTCTTGTATGATCACTTAGGCAAGCGTACAACCTTGCCTGCAAGCCACATGGTGAACTTGGCACAAACTGGTCTACTCAAAGAAGAGATGAAAGTAGGTTTTGAGTATTCAGATTGCTGGGTAGATGATGCACGTTTAGTGTTGCTCAACATTTTAGCCGCCAAAGAAAACGGGGCTGAAGTAAGCAACTACACCAAAGTGACCCATGCTAGCCGTGAAAATGGAGTATGGCGCGTCATTATTGAAGATCAAATCACCGGAGTTCGCTATGAGCGCTACGCCAAAGCTTTGGTCAATGCGGCCGGCCCATGGGTGAAACAGTTCTTTGACGACGGAATGAATATCCCATCACCACGTAATATTCGTTTGATCAAAGGCTCGCACATTGTGGTTCCAAAAGTACACGATGACGAACAAGCCTACATTCTACAAAACAAAGATGGCCGTATCGTCTTTGTGATCCCTTATATGAAAGAGTTTTCGATCATTGGTACGACCGATGTCGAATACAACGGCGATCCACGCGATGTCGCCATCAACGAGGAAGAAGTCGATTACTTGATTGATATCGTCAATCAGCACTTTATCCATCAAATCAGCCGTGATGATGTGGTCTGGACATACAGCGGTGTTCGTCCTTTATGTGATGATGAATCGAATTCACCACAAGCGATTACCCGTGATTACACCTTAGAGTTGGATCAGGAATACGATCAAGCCCCACTACTCTCAATATTTGGTGGAAAACTCACAACTTATCGTAAGCTGGGTGAAGCCGCGATGAAGAAGTTAGAGCCTTTCTTTACCAAGATGGGGAAACCTTGGACAGCAACAGACAGTTTACCCGGCGGCAACTTCAGTTGCAGCCGCGAGCAATTGGCTCAATCGCTTAAAGCTCAATACCCATGGCTCAGTGATAAACACGCTTTTCGTTATGTGTGCCAATTTGGTACCTACGCAAGGAAAGTATTAGCAAACACCCATTCAGAAATGGATATGGGAACGCGTTTTGCTGATGGGGTTTATCAACAAGAAATCGACTATATGATTGAGCATGAACTGGTTAAAAATGGGCAAGACTTACTGTGGCGCCGGACCAAACTAGGGCTCTATCTATCCCAAGAAGAGCAGCAAAATGTGTGTGACTACATCGCCCAGCAGCATCCAGAAAACAAAGTCTTGGATTTCTGCAAGGTGAGTTAATCACGCTAAGGTAATGCATCTAACCAAGATGAAATAGGCTCATAAATAAAGGCTTGGATTCTTTCCAAGCCTTTTTCATCCAGCGAGCTCTTTAATCTCCCTTAACCTGGATGACCGTCAACTCTGGGCGTGACAAGCATTAAACCAAACTTCATCACGAACAACGTAAATCCGGCACACCATAATAATGCGCTGATATTTACCAATGTCATCAATTGCGCGGGGAAAAAAGCGACTCCAATACCCCGTATGATCGCAGCTAACCCAATCACCAAAAACGCTAAGCTCATCGAAGGCCCTTGATAAATGGCACGTCCGGTGTGGCCCATGGTCACCCTCGCGATCATCGCTAAGATCAAACCACCCAGAGCTCCAATCGCAAATAGGTGCAGCATGTTGTGCGCTGCAAACGGATTATTCAATACACCTCGTAACAACAAACTGGCAGGAATAAAGAAATACGCTAAATGCAGTGACCATACTAAAGGTTCTTTCCACGTTTTCCATGGTTGCCAACGAAGCAACTTAGCAAGATGAGCAAGCCCTGCAATCAGCATCAATGGCTGACCTATTTCCATCATTGTGACTGGGAAAAAGCTCATTAAGAACAAGCAAACAACCGGAACATTGGCGAGCCACTCTAACCAAAGCAATGGCTGCGGTTTTTCGAAGTTAAAGCGACGAGCAGTAAAAAATGGGATCACTCGTGCGCCCATGACGGAAAGCAGCAAGGTAAACCACCAAAGCATTGCACTCCAGACCGCCGATGCGGTAAAGGGTGGCATCCCTTTAATCGTTGCATAACTTGCAAAGTTAGCCGCAATCGCCAGCAGAAATAGAGGCACAAAAAACAAATTGCGCCAACCTTTAGCCTGTACTACTCGCCATCCGATCTCATAGGCTGCAACCAATAAAAATAGCGCTTCAACACTTGAGATGAGCCAAAGCGGCGCCGGCGTCCAAAGCATCACTCTTGGTGCAATCCATAGTGCCACCAGCAACCCCAAACGGTAATGCTTGGTTCCGTTAATGCCAGTCCAGTTTTGCACCGCAGTTAAAACAAACCCCACCACAATCGCCATCGCAAAGCCAAATAACATCTCATGCACATGCCACCAAAGTGCAGGAACAGACAAAATACTGGGCTGACCTTTTTGAAACATCCAGACCCAAACAGCAATGGCGATAACCGCATAGATACTGCCTAGCAAAAAAAATGGGCGAAATCCTAAACGCAGGCAAGCGGGAATCGCCTCTTCTACTTTCTTATCGGTAATATTGAGCATGTATGGCTCCTCAAACTTATATACTCGCTAATAAAGCATTTTTTGTTCCAAGAATTTAATCCATTAAAAATCATAGTGATAATGACAAAAAAGACATAAATACGAGTCATAATGACCTGTCAAAATAAAGTCATTATGACTACAAAAATACAATATCACATGTTCGACTAGGCATATGTTATGAAATTTAGCTGCTGTATCTTTGGATGAAAAGCCGTTAGCTTAAATGCAACACAGCACTGGTTGTTCTAACACTAGGAGACAGTTAATGACCATGTACATTTTCGGTTATGGTAGCTTGATCAATTCAGCATCGCGACGACTTACAGGCAAAACCGCTCCTGCTATCCCCGCAATTGCACATGGTTATGTTCGTTATTGGGGAAAAGTAGATGAGAGCTACATTTTGTCACCACTGGTTGTTGATAAAGGCGAAGGTCAGGTGAATGGCGTTTTGCTTGAGGTCTGCCAGCAAGAGTTAAAAGAGTTTGACCGTCGAGAGCGAGGCTATCATCGCGTTCGGGTACCACTTGAGCAGCTCCATTGCGATGAATCGGTACCAAACGACAGTGAAGTGTGGGTTTACATTAAAAACAATCCTGAGCCACCCTGTGATTTAAGCCCGATTATGCAAACTTATGTCGATACGGTTTTAGCGGGCTGTTTAGAGATCTCAGAGCAATTTGCCAAACAATTTGTTCAGCACACCATCGGATGGCATTTTCCACGAGAAAACGACAGACTCGCGCCGAAATACGCGAACCTCGCTGGTGTAACTTGCGAACATCACCCTCATATCGATGCGCTGATCGCCGCCACATAGTCCGTATTTATGCGTGGCTGAGCACTGCCTCAGCCACTACTTTTCTTAGCCAACGATTTTTCTCTTCATGCTTGTGAGCTTTGAGATAAAGCAACTGGATATCAAAATCCGCCACTTCTATTGGCGCAGGTAGCGCGCAAAGCTGATCATCATATCCTTCACTTTGCGCAAAACGTTTTGGCACAATACAAACCAGCTCACGTCCTTTTAGTAATCGGCGCACCGTTAAAAAATGTCGCGATGCAACTCCAACTCTGCGCTCATAACCCAGCTTAGCTAATTGCTTATCCACTTGAGTCTGTAAATTACCATCAGGGCTAACCAGCGCATGCTCAATACCGACAAAATCTTCCAGACTAATGGGTGGTGAAAAATCGACAACTTCAGGGTCAAACAAGCACATGTGCTGTTCAGTATAGAGTTTATCCGATAAAAACCGACGATTAAGGTTTTCAATACTGCCGATCACCACATCTAATCCTTCTCGCTCCACCAACTCAAAGTAGTTGCTGCGGTTCACATTGTAGAAACTGATTTGTGAATGTGGAGAGCCTAGTTTGATCTGATCATAAAGCGAGGCAGCAAAGAGCTGTTCAGCATAATCCGTTAACCCGATTTTCCAACTGCCAGCGAACTCTTGTGCCGAAAAGTGTTTTTTGCTCAGCAAATCATTCTTTATCGATGCTAATAAGCTATCGATAAGCGGGGCAAGTTCGTGTGAACGCTGCGTTGGCTCCATTTTCAGTCCCACCCGCTCAAACAGAGGATCGTCAAATAAAGCCCGCATTCGTTGCAATGTATGACTCATAGCCGATTGGCTGATGTAACACTGCTCAGCCGCCAAACTAACACTGTGAGTTTGGTAAAGAGCTTGAAACGCAACCAACAGGTTTAGGTCGACCCCTTTCCAGTTAAACTCTTTCATTACCTAATCCCATTTCATTCATATAGTTAATTAAAACTATCAATTTGAGTCATTCTACTCTTTTTTTTACAGTGGAGGCAGTTAAAACCAAAGTGAGTGATCCTCATGTTTTCGATTTTCAAAACCTTTTTTTGGCTCGGCTGGATAAGCTTTGGTGGCCCAGCGGCACATATTGGCTACTTCCGAAATACATTTGTAGAAAAGCTTAAGTGGCTAGATGATAAAGATTACGCGCAAATTGTTGCGCTCAGCCAGTTCTTACCCGGGCCAGGCTCCAGTCAGGTAGGGTTTGCACTAGGATATAAACGCGGTGGTCTTTCAGGCGCTTGCATGGCCTTTTTAGGGTTCACCTTGCCATCTGTTTTGATCATGTTGGCGCTAGCAGCGTTAAGCAGTCAGCTCACAGAGACGGCCTTATTCCAAAGCGTCGTTCATGGATTGAAATTACTGGCGGTTGTTGTGGTCGCAGATGCTACTTGGGGGATGTATAAAAACTTTTGCCAAAGCAAACTATCGACAGGGCTTTGTGTCTTCACAGCCATTGCATTGCTCGTTATGCCAAGCATATTAACGCAAATACTGGTGCTACTTGGAGCTGCGTTAATTGGCATCAAATACCTTCCTAAAGCAGAAATCAGTCATCACTCTCGATTTAAACCTTCGATGGCCCCTCTGATGCTATTCGGCGCTCTACTTGTCCTGTTACCTCTGGTGAGTTTGCACGTAAAACCGCTACAACTGTTCAGTGATTTCTTTCAAGCTGGTAGCTTAGTCTTTGGCGGTGGTCATGTTGTTCTTCCACTGTTGCAAAACATTGTTGGTGATCAGTTAACGCAAGATGGCTTCCTCACCGGTTATGCCGCTGCTCAGGCCGTTCCGGGCCCAATGTTTACTTTTGCCACATATATTGGTTATGAAATGATGCCAGAAGCCCCGATTACAGGAGCATTGATTGCAACCGCCGGTGTATTCCTTCCAGGTTTTCTATTGCTGCTTGGCGTCCTCAAAAACTGGCAAGCACTTGCTCAAAACCGTCAGGTTTCGGGGGCCATAAATGGTGTGAACGCTGCCGTTGTTGGTTTATTGCTCGCCGCTTTGTACCAACCCGTTTTTACAAGTGCCGTACTCAATGTCATTGACATTTCTCTGGTACTGGTCGGTTTCTATTTGCTCAAACAACTGAAACTACCGATTGTTTGGATGGTCGCTTTCTTTGTTACTTCCGGCGCTATTCGCGGTATGTTCTAAACTCAAAAAAACAAGGGAGAGCGACGGCTCTCCCTTATTACATCTAACCCTTTAAATTTACGGCTCACTCTGCTCTTCACGAACCATTGCCAATGCGCGCTCTAAGTTTTCATTCGCAACACGATAATAAGTAGGCTTTTTATCAATCGCTTGTTTTAAATAAGGAATTGCCTTCTCTGGTTGCCCTTGCAGCATTAGAAAATACCCTACGTTGTTTAACGCCTCTGGTACATCCATCTGTTTTTGGAATACGTTCAACGCTCGCTTAACTTCCCCTTTCCCTAAATAAATCAGCGCCAGATTGTTGAGTGCTTTTTCGTTATCGGTGTCTTTTTCTAAAGCAGACAATGTGAACCGCTGAGCAAGCTGATAATCTCCAGACATGTAGTAGGAATAACCCACATTGATCAATGCTTTTTGTGAATGTGGATTAATTTTAAGTGCTTGATTATAAAATGCTTGAGCCAATTCATGATTCGCTTTCACATCTTCTAATACGCCTAAACCAATATAAGCGACTTGCGGTGAAGCGTTATCAATTTCCAATGTGTTTACTTTCTGGCTTTCGATCAGGTTATGCTTATTAACCGTCACATTGCTGCCTAAGCGCAACTGATCGGCGTTCAACGCTCTATAAAAATAGGTTGCTCCTTGGCTCACATCACCACTTTTAGTGTACAAGCTACCAAGCTGTTCCAATACTTGAACGTTATTCGGGTTCTCTTCAATCGCCATCAAATAAGCTTTTTCCGCCAAGGGAAAATTCCCTCTCGCCTGATGGATCCGGCCGATATTGTAGAGTGAGCGATCCTTCATTTTGGCGTTAGCGAAGGTTAATGAGCGGATGTATTCATACAAAGCCAAATCAAAGTTGTTGTTATTCAGTGCGATGTCAGCACGTTGAATCGCTTCTTTTTCATTCAATGGTGGTGCATCGCTAGTTAATGTATCAATTGGCTTACCCGTATAAAGCGAGGTATCAATATCTGGCCCTTCATCCTTTGCGGCGCAAGCCGTTAATAGCAAGCATGAAGTCAGTAGAGCAAACGGAAGTCCTTTCATAGTGAATCCTTATTTTCCAAGGCTGGCAGAAAGAGACAGCATTGATGGCCCGATCGCAACAATAAAGAAACAGGGCCAAATAAATAAAAGCAATGGGAAGATCATTTTAGTGGGGATCTTTGCTGCAATCTCTTCCACTTCTTGATTGCGTTTGTCACGAAAATCTTCGGTATATTCCCGTAATGTCTGCGCCAAACTGCCACCAATCCGTGAGGCGTGCGCGAGCATATTGACAAGTCCGGTGATCTCCGTCAATCCAGTGCGATCCACCAGATCTTCAAACGCATCCGACATTTCAATACCCGCTTTTATTTTGGCGCATACCGTGTCCAACTCGTCCGCAAAATCAGGATGAGAGATCATCAACTCATCAGCAACGCGTCTCAGTGCGGCATTAAAACCCAAGCCTGATTCTGTACACACAACTAGTAAATCAAGCGCATCCGGTACTCCTCCACGAATTTTAGACTGACGTTTATTCACCAATTGTTTTAAGCCAATATTCGGCAAGTACAGGCCAACACCAACACTGATCACCATCATCAAATTCAGATTACTCATATCCGGTTGGAAGAAGTACATCATCCCTGCAATAGACAACCCCATGGCTAAAGACATGCCTTTAAGGGCATAGAAAAATGTCAGTGAATTGGCGTCATGATAGCCCGCATGCATAAGTTGATGACGCACCGACTCCCGTTCCTTGTTACTTTTAGGCGCCATAATCGGTGCCAATGATTCCAAGGTATTATCTAAGCGACGGTTTTTCTTTAGTTTTTCGGCACCACTGTCTTGGCGTATTTGTTCTAATTTGTCTTTAATGGGTGAGCGCCCGCCTACCACTACTAATGTGACGGTGACAACCATCAAAACAGTCGAAATTAAAATCAGCCCAAGAAACAGCATCTCTTCATCAATTTGATAGCTTTCCAATACCGCTAAGATCTCTTCCATGCTACACCTCGAAATTGATGATATTGCGGATCCAAATTGAACCAATAAACAGGCTAATGATGCCGCCAGTCACCAACTTCATCCCTCGCGGATCTTCCCATAACGGCCGAACATAGTCGGGATGAAGTACCGCCATACCAACGAACAATACAAAAGGCGACAACACCAAAATCCAAGCGGATAAACGGCTTTCTGCCGATATCGTTTTGATTTTTCGAGCTAACTTAAAACGAGCCCGCAAAACATGAGACACTTTTTCTAGGTTTTCCGATAAGTTCCCGCCGGTCTCTTTTTGCAGTAATACAGCACTTGAAAATGCCAACATGGACACGGTGGGCGAGCGCTCTGCCATTTGCATTATCGCTAGGCGCATGTCATAGCCATAATTGAGTAAGTTAAAGGTATTTTTGAATTCACTCCCAATCGGATCAGGCATTTCGTTTCCAACCTCATTAAATGCCTGTGTGATGGGCTGACCCGCTTGAAGCATTCGGCGCATAATGTCCAACGCGTCAGGTAACTGCTCTTCAAACGTAGAGAGACGATTACTGATCTTTTGTTGCAGCACCATCTTTAAGATCACCCATACCCCGCCAAACAGGGCGAGTGGAACATAAAATGGTTGGCGTAATAGAACAGCAATCAACGCTAAGCTACTGGAGATCAACGAGGTGATGCATAGCGTACGCGTCAAGCTCCAATCGTAGCCTGATAGCTCAATAGTCTTCTTCAACGAAGAGAACACCGAAATTGAAACCAGTTTGCGATCGAGTGGCGTTAGGCTTTTCAGATAGTGCTCTTGCAATAACGAACGAGTCTCTTCATCCAAATTGGCTTGGGTGTCTTTAAGCCGTTTTGAAAGCTCCTTATGCTTTGCTTTACTGCCCGCGGCTGGAAGAATGAGCGCTTGAGAGATAAACATCACTGCAAAAAACAACAACACGAAAAAGAAGGTGGCATCTTGTTGCATGGCATTCCTCCTTATTGATAAGTCTCGTTAAAGATTTCAAATGGCAAATGCAAACCACGTTTTGACAATTGGTCGTGGCACGCAGGCACTACCCCTGTTGCAGTGTAGTAGCCAATAACATTCCCTTCTGCATCCATTCCTTGCCGTTGGAACTTGAAGATTTCCGACATAGTGATGATCTCTCCTTCCATGCCATTGATCTCTGAGATACTCACCATGCGACGCTTACCGTCTTCCTGACGCTCCATCTGAACAACAAGGTGTATTGCCGAGGCAATTTGTGCCCTTAAGTTTTTTGTCGAGATATTCCAACCGGCCATCGCAAACATATTTTCAACCCGACTTAAGGCATCACGAGGGGTGTTGGCGTGTATTGTAGCCAATGAACCATCATGACCGGTATTCATTGCTGCCAACATATCAACCGCTTCTGCACCACGTACCTCACCAAGCACAATACGATCAGGTCGCATCCGCAATGAGTTTTTCACTAAATCCCGCTGAGTAATTTCACCTTTGCCTTCCAAATTCGCCGGACGGGTCTCTAACCGAACCACATGGGGTTGTTGCAACTGTAGTTCTGCTGAGTCTTCAATGGTAATGATGCGATCGTCACTGGGAATAAAACCGGAGAAAATATTCAAGGTTGTGGTTTTTCCAGAACCGGTACCACCAGCGATCAAGATGTTCATTTCCCCTTGAACTGCCGCTTCAACAAACTTAGCCATCTGCTCTGACAAGGAGTTGTAATTGAGCAAATTGTCCATCGTGAGCTTATCCACCGCAAAGCGACGAATTGAAACGGATGCGCCATCGAGAGCAAGAGGCGGAATAATGGCATTAACCCGCGAACCATCAACGAGTCGAGCATCCACCATGGGAGATGCTTCATCAATACGTCGCCCAACTTGGCTTACAATCCGATCAATGATGTTACGAAGATGGCGGTCATCTAAAAAAGTGTATGGTGTTCTTTCTAGCTTACCGCGACGCTCGACAAAGACACTCTTCGGGCCATTCACCAATATGTCCGACACCGTGGAGTCATTTAGAAGCGGTTCCAAAGGCCCAAGACCAAACACTTCATCTTCAATCTGTTGAATGATACGTTTGCGAGCTTCTGCGCTGAGTGCATGAGATTGATCTTCGGCCATCAACTGCACGATTGAGTCATGCAGATCTTTTTTCGCTCTGTCCTTCTCTAAACTTGATAACAACCCTAAATCCAGCGTTTCCAATAACAATTGGTGATAGTAATGCTTCACTTCTTGCTCTTGTTCTAACTGTCTAAGCGTTTCGTCAATCGCTTGCTCTTTCGCTTTTGCTTCCTGCTTTTTTTTGTCCTGAGATGCTTCGGGTTGTGTATCTTCACCAACTTCAAAAGTAGCCTCTGTTTGCAGTACTTCGAGCTCTTGTTTCTCTGCGGCGGCTATTTTTTCCTGTAACTCAGGGTTAATGTTTTTTCGCTTGAAAAACATATAACTCCCCTATTTAATTCAGGAAAACAGACGTTTAAACCAACTCTGTTTAGTTTCTTGTTGTGGAATGATTGTTTGTGCAAACTGTCTGACGGCTTTGGATAATGAACAGTTTTTCTTGGCTTCGATAAAGGGTCGCCCTAAGTTGGCACTTTCTATGGCAACCTTAAAATCATTGGGAATGATATGAACCTGAACCCCTGTGATGGTTTCTTGAATGTCTTTCACTTTTATTGACTGACGTTTTTCATAACGATTAACGATCACCTCAAGTTGCTCTTTCTGGATCCCAAATTCAAACGAGAGCATCTTGGCAATACGAGTCGTATTTTTAACAGCAACAAGGTTTTGTTGCGTGACTAAATATATCTTGCTGGCAGGAGCTAACACCGAGGCAAACAGCTGATCAACCCCTCGAGACATATCAACAACAACATAAGGGTAAAACTCACGTAAAAGCGGTAGAAGCTTATTTAGATTATGCGCTTTTTCGTAATTTTCATGCCCATTCTCGTGCTTAAAGCTCAACATATGTAAACCACTCGGGTGCTTGGTCACGTAGCCACCGAGGGAACTTTCATCAAGGTCATTCACGTGGGCAATAGCATCCGCCAAGCTGTAAGGGGAAGAAACATTTAGGTAGTCATCAATCACCCCAAATTGCAGGTCGAGGTCTAATAACAACACTTGCTCTGGATACGCTTTGGCGATTTCCATTGCAGAGTTAAGCGCCAACATTGAAGCACCAGCCCCACCTTTGCTATTCACAAAGACCAACAACTCACCCAAATGGCGACTGGCGACCTTCTCTTCCGCCACGTTTTTGAGCATCGGAATCAGTTCTTCGAACGCCGCTTTATCGGAGATAAAGTCCGCCGCACCAATACGTAATGCAATTTTTAATGCGCCATTGTCATTTTCATTGCCGAATACAATCAGCGACGCTTCATGTCCTTCAGAAGCAGTAGGCCCTTCATAGGTTTGCAGTTCGACGATCTTTTGCGCCCAATTGGGGCCCGTTTCGACAAAAATCAGATCAGGTGGTGAAAATTGAGCTAAATTCGACACCACCAAACTATGAAAAGAGATGGCCTCAAAGTTAATGCTCTTGCATTTACCAAGTTCATGGCTAATGTGCATGTGAAAGCGGTCACTTGAATAAAATACCCAAATGCTGAGGTTGGTTTTTAACCGCAAGCGATTCTCATCATTTCGCGTCAACTTCACCGCCTCTCCCATTCACACTCTCCTAGCAATCCGTTTCCCCAGTAGGGTTATCATCCGTCCCTCGATGAAACCCTAAATTCTCTCTCGGTCGAATGGCTTCATAATCTGGAACCGTCAAAACACCGATTGAATCAAATAAGCCAAGTAGGCCGACAAACTGGTAATTAAAATCAATAACTTTGGCTCTTACATATCTAATTCTAGAAAAGGCATCAGCAGTTGTCAGATCGATCTCACCACCATTTTCATCTAAGTAATCAATCTGTAAGTTATCTGCGGTGAAACCATCCGGTGCATTTGTTCCCACAACTAAGGCTGGAATATCATCTCTATCTTCAACTCGACAAACGGCTGCAAGCCTTGCGCTGACTCGGGTCATTTCATTGATCAACTGCAACGAATAGACATAGCGTCCCACCTCTATCATGCCGAAAATTACAATCAGCAAAGCTGTCGATACAAGAGTAAATTCCACTATGCTCAATCCATGCTGCTTTCTCATGGCGCAGTCCTCATGACTGCAGAGGCATTCAACGGAACGTTAAAATTCACACTATCAGGAATGATATTGAGTAGAGGGGTGTATGTGTGATTGACCGTAATGGTGACATAACCTGCATCATGGACAACAAAAACGTCCGCAGTTGTTAAACCACTCAGTAAAGGTGTATCCCCTGTGCTCGCAGTTGGCTTGCCATACACCACCATATTTTTGATCTCACTTGGCAATGCGATAGCATCATACGTAGCGGTACCCGTAATATCAGAAGTTGCGTATCGGACACCGTTTTGCACCAACTTATTTATCGAGTTGTAACGGATAAGCGCATTACCCAGCTCGGTGATCCCCACTAAAATCACCATCAAAACGGGAATGGTAATTAAAAACTCCACTGCCGCTACACCATGCTCTTTACGTTGATAGGAAATCATATTAAGACTCCTCACTCAGCGGATCTTTATAAAGCACAATTCGGTATGGCCCATCGGTGTCTGAATTGTCACCTGGAGTTCCCCCGGTCACTGTACAATCTTCAATAAACTCTCCAAATACCGCCTCTTTTCCTGAGGCGCTGGTTGGGGCTTTTTGTAACATGAAAAAGCACCCTATTGCGGTAATATTATAGCTACTGGTCCCACCTGTTGCTCCAGAACAATCCACAATAGGAACAGGTAAAATACGTCGGTTAGGTTGCCCATTGCTTTCACAGGCTGTGCTGCCTTCAGCACATGGCAATGCAGCAAGATAATCATCGTAGCTCCATGCCCCATCAGCTCCAGTATTATCGTTATAGGTTAAGTTACCATTTTGATCTAATGAGGCTTTGACGGCAGGCTCTTTTACGTACTCATCAGGGGGATAATCCACCGCGTTAACTCCACCACCCGAATACACGCCAAAACGGGTATTTAGCCCTTGCCCTACAGGTCCAATGGTACTGCCCGGTTTGGTTATCACAGGCTCCGTGATATCAATGGTTCCCTCGTAACCGCCAGCTAACGCTTCGCGAACCGTGTCTGCACCAGAGCCAAAGTCCAGCAATTGATAGTTACCAGGCCCCATCTCAGATTGATTTTGGTCTGCAAGTTTTAAGGCGTAAACTTGCCCTTGGTTATAACCACTGGAGCCAGGATCTTCCCCTTCACAAATAGCAATCGGCACCACGTTAGCAAGGATTTGGATCGAAGGGCTCGGACCAGCTACCGCTGTTGCCCCGATATCTTTAGTAAAACCAAATACGCCAGCAAAAAAGTCTTCCAATGGGTAACCACTGATTGCCACACGAACGTAGGTGTCTTCTGCTGAGCTGTACCCTGAATAGGGAAAGATCTGTGGATCATTAGAATATTGAACAGCAAAGTTGGCAGAAGAAAAGTCCATCTCCGCATTTCCTGTTGCAGTGGCAAGGTTTGATAATGCGGAGTTGGCCGCTGCCGTCGCATCGTCGGTAGAGCCTCCATTATCGAGCACAATCGCGGCAGCTAATGCTGCTGCATCCGCACCATTTTGCAGTCGCGTTTTATTGAGCAAAGCATGGTTTACATCAATAGCCAACGCCGCTATGCCGAGTAGAGCTATCATAGCGGCGGTAACCATAACCAAGACCAACCCCCGCTGCTTTTTCGCGGGAGGACCGTTTCGTGTTGCCAGCGTCATAGTGATTCCTTAAGGACTGCCTGTGAATCCTTCTAAGAATTGACTTTCTGTACCTTTCAAGTCTTCACTTTGTTGGCCAGTGTAGACTTGATAAGCCCCTTCCATTCTTTCACCACTGCCTGATGGAATGATTTCCAAATTCTCTTTGCTCGCATTTGGATTGTATGTTTGCTCTGCACGTAACTTAGCAACATGAGCCCCAAGGCCTTCTTGATTGGCGCACCCAGCGAGTAACAAAGCCCCAAGCAAAGCACTGTATAGAATGATGATCGTTTTCATGTTCTTTCTCCTATAAGCTGTGCCCGAATGAACCTTCAGTGCCGCCTTTTGAGTGCTCGATAAATGCGCCCGGCTCTGCTTTAGAAACGGGTTTGTTCATGGAATCATCACTTATTATTCTCGAGCCTCGACCCAATAAGTAATACTCCACGTCAGTGGGTTCAACATAAGCATCGGTGGGTAGCGTTACGCGACTGCGATCAATCGGACGAGCTAAACGAGGGGTCACCAGTATGACTAATTCAGTCTCACCAGAAACAAACTCTTGGCTGTTAAACAACTGTCCTAATACTGGAATATCACTGAAGCCGGGCATCTCGCTCACGACGTCACGAACGTTTTCACTTAGTAGCCCAGCAATTCCAATGGTTTGACCGTCTGCTAATTCCAATGTGGAAGAAGCGCTACGGCGTGTAATAGGAGGAATAATATACGTCCCATTGGTATTACCCGGGTTTAGTGTCAATGACGTAGTGTTAGCAATTTCGCTGACATCAACAGCCAAATTGAGGTTAATTTTCTTATCACTCAATATGGTCGGAATGAATTTAAGGCCGACACCGTATTCTTTGTATTCAATGGAAATACCATCCCGATCTGGCACAGGAATCGGAAATTCTCCCCCGGCCAAAAACTCCGCTTTAGAGCCACTTAATGCGGTCAAATTAGGCTCTGCCAGTACTTTGGCAGAACCATTTTGTTTCGCGATATCGAGAGCAAATGTGAACAAGGTGTCACTGTCAATGAAGGTGCCTAATAAGCCAGTACCTTCAATGGCAGGCGCATTGAAAATCGGCGCAACAATACCGTCAACATCATCGATAATGCCCCCCGCAGATGTTCCTCCCCACGAGAATTTCCCATTGAGCTCAAAGAAGTGAAAGTTCGCATCAAATCGACGAACTAAGCTGCGCTGAACCTCTGCAACGGTGACTTCCAACATCACTTGTTGAGCACCACCGATGGTCATCAGGTTTATC
Source organism: Vibrio sp. TRT 17S01 (assembly GCF_050113695.1). Taxonomy (NCBI): domain Bacteria; kingdom Pseudomonadati; phylum Pseudomonadota; class Gammaproteobacteria; order Vibrionales; family Vibrionaceae; genus Vibrio; species Vibrio sp. TRT 17S01. The sequence goes on from NZ_JBNJOG010000002.1 coordinate 318,871, forward strand.
ACGCCAGTTTGCTCTACTTGCACACTGAGCGACTCTTTGGTTGCATCTGCCGTTTGGCCTGATGCATAAGTTTCAGCAACGCGAAGCGCTTTGGTCATATTGGCCTGACTACTGACTTGCCCACTGAGGATCAATCGATTTTGCGCGCTATGAACTTGAATAGACTCATCTGGCAAAAACTCATACAACTTGGCTTTTAAGCTATTAAGATCATGAGTTACCTGAATATTGATCGATTCAATTAATTCACCTCGGCTATTCCATGCCATCAAGTTCGTCGAGCCTAGCTTTTTACCAATCAGAAAAAGTTCGTTGGATTTAAGCATCACAATATCGAGGACTTCCGGATCGCCCAATGAAACCCGCTTTGCTTTGGCTGAAAGGGTCACATGGGTCGATTTATGGTGTGGCACCGTAACCACTTGCCCGGTTTGAGTCGCTGCATGAACATAAAAAACAGAAAATAGAAACAACGTAATAAGGGTGATTATTCTTGTCATAGCTCACCTCAGTCCTTGACTTTGATGTTAGAAGACTGGGTACCTTTTATAATGGTCACACTAGGTGCCACGTACCGCTTAACCACTTTTTCTTCTTCATATGGATTACGTAACGTAAGCTGAATTTCACCTCGACTTCTCGCCGTTAATAATCGTTCAGCTTGCTTGGGAGAAACTTCGAGCGTGACCGCTCGAACAATAACTGGCTTGTTCTCTTTTGTTTTTGCCGTTTGATCAACAGCAAGGACCTTAATGTCTTTCAAAACAGTGATCGTATTCGCTGACGTATCGCTGTATTTAATCGTGTTCAGCACATCCACACGATTGCCCGGTAACAAAAAGCCCGCGACCCCAATCACATCATTAACTCGTATAGTCACCGCGCGTTTATTTTCGGGGATAAGAGCCGCCAATGTAGAACCTTCTCCTGGTGTCGATAAACGTGGCAATGTGACTATCTCACCAGCAAATATGGTCGTAGCCACTACTTGCCCCAATAATTCATCAACATTGCTAAACTGCTCTTCACTTCGCCAATCTACTTCGAGTAATTTGGTGGTTAAGTGCTGCTCTTCAATCACACTTCCCGCGGTAATTTCCTGTACCGCAACTACAACAGGCTCTCGTTCAACCACTTCTACTTCCGTCTGGGGTTGCATTTGCCGATCCATCCATTGTTTGGCAAAAAATACCGCCCCTAAGCCAAAAATAATGGACAATAAGAAGAGTAATATGACTTGGTTTCTGCTCATCGGGCGCCTCCTCCTTTACCATCAGCAGTAAAATAGACTTCCCATGCTCTACTTAAAATGTCTGGCGTGATCATCGGAGGAACTTCTTCAAATGCAATGATGTCACGACTGATCCCAACAATGTCTTTAGGCAAACAAGGATAAAAACCAACATTGTGCTGACGGTGTAAGTCAAATAATTGTTCGAATGTCGAGTGTTCTAGATTTAGTTCACGGCCCTGAGCAAGTTTTTCCCACAGCGCCTTATATTCATGTTCTTTTAATGGATAGAACTGGATCTTGTAACCAAGCCGTCTAAGAAAGGCTGGATCACTGATCTTTTCCGGATCTAAGTTCGTTGAAAAAGCGAGCGTTAAGATAAAGGGAATAGTGATTTGCTGGCCATTAGGGAGAGATAAATGGTCAAAGAAATACTCCATTGGCACTATCCAACGGTTAAGTAACGTCGCGACAGGCATGGGTTGGCGTCCAAGGTCATCAATAATGAAAATACCGTTATTGGCCATCATTTGCAGTGGTGCCATCCAGACGCGGTTATGCTCCGTATGATTCACCTCGAGCATATCCATTGTCAGCTCACCACCGACCTGGATACTGGGCCTTTCACATAATGCCCAACGGCGGTCAAACTGTTCTTTATACAGCAGACTCCGCTCATCATCCGTCACAACTTTTTTATGGTGTTGGGGGGAAAAAACCTTAATGATATTTCCCGCCGCATAGACTGCATACGGGATATAGACTGAAGTATTAAGGGAATCAAGAATTCGTGTTGCAACGAAGGTTTTCCCTGTTCCTGCGTCGCCATAAAGCAGCAAGGCTCTGCCAGAATTAATCGCTGGCCCCAAGACAGAAATCATGCGCTCAGCACCATACACTTCACTTAAAGCCGAAGTGACATCGTCTTTGGTAACGACTTTTGCTCGCACATCCTGAGCTTTAACCATGGCATCATATTGCTTGAGCGAGACTGGTGCCGGGCCTAAATAAGCATCTTTCGCAAAGGCGATATCTGCTTCTGTCATCCCTGTTTCAGACAAACCGTAACGCACATGGCCACTACTTTGGGTATTAAAACCCGATGACTCGGCTTGAAAAACTTCAACAAGGGATTTTTTTCTTAGATTAGCAATAAGATCTTCAATCATATGGCTATTGATAGCCATTAAACGGGTCAACTCCAAAATGTCTGACTTTGGATAGGCGGCTAGTTGCTTGATTAGCAAGTTTTCTAACACAACTTTAGGCACCAGCAGATCGTCGAATGACGTCGGTACTTTAGGAGCGTCAGCCTGTGGTATTAACTTGCATCGATGATGGCTTTCCCTCGAAGTAATAGCCATGGTGACTCCTTGTCATCCCAAATAGTTATTCAGAGCCAGTCCGATTACGACAATTGGAGCGAACGGCATTCTAAGTTTAGAAGAAGATCTCGATACTTGCGGAGCTCGAATAGCACTTTTGTTTAAGTGGAGGTAAGTTTGATAGCGGCCGAGGAGTTGGCGTAATGACTCTGGTTGCATCGCTAGGTGAAGACTTGCATAAAACAAACCAACAACAATGCTTGCAATGGCAATCCAATATAAGCCTGGCTGTAGTTGTTCCCACCCAAGGAAACACCCAATTCCCGCGAGTAATTTCACATCGCCGGGAGCCATAATCCGAGCAAAATAGAGGATTAGTCCCAATACAAATAACGTGATCCCACAGCCGAGCGTAATAAAAACAGAATAAAGTTCATGGGTCATAACCCATTGCTGAAACAAGCAGAAAATAATCAACGTAGCGACAAGTAAATTAGGAATACGATGCTCTCTAGCATCAAACACCGCAATTAAAATTAAGATCAACCATCCGCCATAGGCAAAGCTCATGCACCGTCCCTTTTCGTGAACTATTGAACTTAAAGTCTAGTGCATAAATTAATTAAACAGGGCGCTAAACTCCTGAATTAACGTATCTTGCCAAGCAGAAAAGACACCAGCTAATATCACTACTAGTAACGCTGCACTAATGACATATTCAACAACACTTAAACCTTCTTCATCGCTGAAGAATTGGTGAATTAAAACCATCATTCTGCTAGCCCTAAAATAAAACAATCCCATGCAAGTATAGAACTTTTGCATGGGATTCTTTATTTGAACGTTTATTAACTAGTCGAAAAAACGGTAGCAAGCTCTGCAGAAATAGTCGCTCCCCACTGGCTAAATACAGCAGCTAATGCTGCCACCAGTAGCCCTGCACCGACAACGTACTCAACAACGGTCAACCCTTCTTCGTCCTGCATGAAAGCTTTCACGTTTTTTACTAAATTATCCATCTCTTGGTCTCCTTCCAGATAATGCAATGCAGCGTCATTGCTTAACTATTAATTTAGAGACTTATTAACTTAATTGTTAGGATTTTATTGCCAATATTTGGCACTTTCTTGCCATCAAATTATGGAGTTTTTAATCTAATTAGAATTATTTAATGATAATACTGTTAATTAACTCACATCCAACCTTATAAGAACCCGCTTGCACCAATAAACCCTAACAAACTGATTAATAGAGATAAAAGTACAAAATATAATTCACCACGCCTTCGCTCAAATAAATCAAACAAAAGTCTCATTAATGAAACTTGACATATTTATACGGAACAGTACATGTGATTAATATCACGTAAGTGCTTTTCTATCCCTAAACTGGGGTCGAATTAACGACAAAACTAAACCGCAATCAGTATTCGTATTTGCAGTCAAAACTCCATGTTCTAGTCTTTAAGCATTAGCCCTTTTAATCAGAACAATGGAATGTAAAAAAAGAATGAATGTACTGCACAAGGGATATTGGATAGGAAAGTCCATTTCATTTGTCCCAAGAGACATGATGTTTCAAATCGAAAAGTACTTCCACATTGTAGAAAATGGTCATGATGTTTCAGTGTTAAGTGAAGCGGACACTCAGTTTTGTTTTTTCTTTTTTGAGCCGCACACTAACCACCCTCTGCTGATTACTGCGGTCAAGATATGTCAGAACCTAAATAAAAAACTCATTGTTATTCATAAAGGCCAAATTGCTAAAGAAATCCTCGATCTGGAAGTTGTTTATAACCACTTTGATATTGAAAATGGTAAGTATAACGATTGGATAGAAAATATGAGCCGAGACGTTTATTTCCATTTTAAAAACTCAAAAAATATTATTGATATACATAAAGATAAGTCTCTCTTCGAGCAACACTCAATCAATAAAGACATCATTGAAATTTTGAGATATATAGAACAAAACTTAGAAAAAACAATAAGAGAAGAAGATATTGCTGACTACTGCCATTATTCTGTTACTTATTTTTCCAAACTATTTCACAAATCAGTGGGGATGAGTTTTCGAGACTATCTCATTAGTAAAAGAATTTCTTTAGCAAAACAGCTGCTCGTTGAAGATCGAAAAACAAAAATTGCTTTTATTGCCTTTCAATGTGGATACAAAGACGTTTCCTATTTTTCCCGCATATTTAAGAAAAAGACAGGCTTAACACCAGCCATCTATCGCCAATTGCATTAACACCATAAATCTCACATATCATTTCAATATGTTAAGAGCGAATACACACAACCAACCTACTCCCAAAGGAGTTCATTATTCGCTCTCTCCTCCACTTCCTTACAAATTATCTTTTAAGTTATTAAGACAACATGCTAGAGTTAACAAGATCTTAACATAACTACTACAAAATAAATTTTGCCAATAACACGGAGTTAGAGAATGATTCAACCTAACGAGTTAAGCAAACCAACCTGTGCTCTCCCACCACCGAATGAAATGATCTTGAAATGGGCCGAGGAACGCCCAAACGAGGTTTATCTCAAGCAAATTATCAACCGACAATTTGTTGAATTTACCTATGCCGAAGTTGCAGACCAAGCTTTACGCCTCGTCACTGTGCTACGTAACTTAGGTGTGCAACCGGGCGATCGAGTCGCTTTGATTTCCAAAAACTGTGCAGAGTGGTTTATTTGCGACCTTGCTATGATGTTGGGAGATTATGTCAGTGTCCCCGTTTTCCCAACGGCAGGTGCAGACACGATTGAGTACTGCTTAACACATAGTGAAAGTAAGGTCTTAATTGGCGGAAAGCTTGATGACTCAGCGGCAACAAACCAAGTTCTTGCTAACCTACCCGATCTCATTAGCATCGCCTTACCTTATGACAGTGCTCCAGAGTGTCAACATCAATATAGCGAGCTCATCAAAGAAGCAGAAGCTAGCACAGAACGTCCAGAGCACTACGATGATAAGCTAATGTCCTTGGTTTATACCTCCGGCACATCTGGGTTACCAAAAGGAGCAATGCTAACTTACGGTGCTTTTAGTTGGTCTGTCGATAAGCTGATTCAACATATTGGCATCGAGAAAAATGATCGCTTGTTCTCCTACCTTCCTTTGGCGCACATTACTGAACGCGTTTATATCTTTGGTTCATCCATCATGGGTGGCGTACAAACGGCATTTCCAGAATCGCTTGATACTTTCATTGAAGATGTGAAGATGCAGCGGCCGACACTCTTTATTTCAGTTCCTCGCCTGTGGACCCTATTCCAGCAGCGTATTCAAGATAAATTGCCTCAAAAGAAATTGAATATTCTGCTGAAGATCCCATTCATTAATAATTTGATTAAAAAGAAATTAGCTGATGGTCTTGGATTAAACAAAGCTCGCGTACTCGGCTGTGGTTCAGCTCCAGTTTCTCCAGCTTTGCTCGATTGGTACCACAGTGTTGGCCTTAATATTACCGAAGCTTGGGGAATGACTGAGTCTTTCGCTTACAGCACACTGAATTACCCATTCCGAGCCGACAAAATTGGTAGCGTTGGTAATGCTGGCCCTGGAATAGAACTAAAAATAGCAGATGACGACGAAATCATGGTTCGGAGTAACGGCTTGTTCTCGGGCTATTACAAAAACGATATCGCCACTCAAGAATCATTCGATCAAGAGGGTTGGCTTCATACAGGTGATATTGGTGTTATCGATTCTGATGGCTACCTGACGATTCAAGGACGTAAAAAAGACACCTTTAAAACAGCTAAAGGGAAATTTGTTGCTCCAGTCCCTATCGAGAAAAAGCTATTTGAATATAGCCGGGTAGAAATGATGTGCCTTATTGGATTGGGACTTCCCGCTCCCATTTTACTGGTCGTCCCTCATGATTTTCCCAATTTTGATCGCAAGCGCTATGAACGAACCACCAACAAAGTCATTGCTCGCATGAACGCTGAATTGGAATCTCATGAGCAGATTAAAGGCGTACTGATGATTAAAGATCCGTGGAGTATTGAAAACGGCATTCTGACACCGACATTAAAAATCAAACGCCACATATTAGAGCAGAAATATCATGATATCGGACACAATTGGCCCAAAGATCAATTAGTCGTCTGGGAAGAGTAAGCGCTAACCGCATCCTTCAGCCTCAATAGAAAAGACGTTAAGCCAAAGAAGAGCCTACTCCCTTCTTTGGCTTTTTCACTTGAAGCGATTAAGATGCATAAAAGCAATAACATCGAGTATAGGAAGTACCCATGGATGCAAGGTTGCATCATCTAAATGGCTTACGTTATTTTGAAGTCGCAGCAAGGCTCAACAGTTATAGTCGTGCGGCAGAAGAACTTTGCCTTAGTCAAGCCGCTATCAGCCAGAAAATTCGCCAACTTGAAGAAGGTCTTGGCTGCAAACTGTTTGTGCGTGAAGGGCGCGAAATGCGCTTAACGGAACAAGGTAAAAACCTGTTCAAACACGTATCACAAGGCTTCAGTCACATCATTACCGGACTTAACCAAATTCAAGATGAACCCATCGATGGGCTACTTTGTGTCAGCTCCACTCCTTCATTTGCTTCTCGTTGGTTACTACCTCGGCTCTGGAAATTTTCGACCCAATATCCAGCGATCCCTATTCGTATCATTACCAGCTGTGACGCCCCTAATCTCAGGCAGGGAGCGGCCGATCTCGCAATTTGGCAAGGAGAAGAGTTAGACACTGACAACGAGAAAAAACTGCATAAAGAGTTCTTGTTTGAAGAAAGCATTTACCCATTTTGTTCCCCCCACTTCGCCAACACAATTAACCTAACGCAACCAGAACAGCTACTTAAATCCTGGTTAATACATTATGAATCCGGTGGTTACCCATGGCAGAGTTGGTTTGCAGAAGCCGGCATTATAATGGATAAAGAGAGAGTACAATGGATGGACGTTAGTACCTTTGATCATGCGATGAATGCAGTCATGGCTGGACACGGAGCTTGTCTTGCGTCAGATTCACTTGCCAATGACTATGTTGAGCGAGGCCTACTTGTCAAACCATTCAATATCGGGTTGACACCTGGTATTCAGTTTAACCTTTTCTATGATGAAGAATCACCTCGAAGAAATCGTATTCAAACTTTCGCCAATTGGTTACACCAAGAAATCTCTGAGTCACAATCAGCGCTATAAATACGAATACATTGCAACAAATAATTCGTTTAAAGAAGATCGCCAGAATATAAAAAAGCCCCTGAAGTAAACTTCAGGGGCTTTTAAGCTAGCAAACTAAATCAGAGAATTATTTTTTCTCTTCTTTAGCTTTAGCAATAACTTCTTCAGCTACGTTTGCTGGACATGGTGCGTAGTGAGAGAACTCCATAGAGAACTGACCACGACCAGAAGTCATTGTACGTAGAGAGCCGATGTAACCGAACATTTCTGATAGAGGTACATCACCCTTGATACGTACGCCAGTAGTACCAGCTTGTTGGTCTTTGATCATACCACGACGACGGTTAAGGTCACCGATTACATCACCAACGTGATCTTCTGGAGTGAACACGTCAACTTTCATGATTGGCTCAAGAAGTTGTGGACCAGCTTTAGGCATAGACTGACGGAATGCGCCTTTCGCAGCGATTTCGAACGCGATTGCTGAAGAGTCAACTGCGTGGAAGCCACCGTCGAATAGTTCAACTTCAACGTCTAGAGTTGGGAAGCCAGCTAGAACACCGTTTTCCATCATTGACGCAAAGCCTTTCTCTACTGCAGGCCAGAATTCTTTAGGTACGTTACCACCAACAACTGTTGAAGAGAACGTGAAACCAGAGTTTGCTTCACCTGGCTTGATACGGTAATCGATCTTACCGAACTGACCAGAACCACCAGACTGCTTCTTGTGCGTGTAGCTATCTTCAACTGGTTGAGTGATAGTTTCACGGTAAGCTACCTGTGGAGCACCTACTTCTAGCTCAACGCCGTAAGTACGCTTCAGGATGTCTACTTTGATGTCTAGGTGAAGTTCACCCATACCTTTCAGGATTGTTTCACCTGAATCTTCATCAGTTTCAACCTGGAATGATGGATCTTCTGCAACCATTTTACCGATCGCGATACCCATTTTCTCAGAACCGCCTTTATCTTTAGGCTTAACAGCAATAGAGATAACTGGATCTGGGAAGATCATTGGTTCTAGAGTACATTCGTGCTTAGGATCACATAGAGTGTGACCAGTTTGAACGTTCTTCATACCAACAACAGCGATGATGTCACCAGCTTGTGCTGAATCGATCTCGTTACGCTCGTCTGCGTGCATCTCAACCATACGGCCGATACGCTCAGTTTTACCAGTAGCAGAGTTAAGAACAGTATCACCCTTCTTCATCTTACCTGAGTAAACACGGATGAACGTTAGAGCACCGAAGCGGTCATCCATGATCTTGAACGCAAGCGCTTTTAGTGGCTCGTCTGCAGATACAGTTGCAACTTCACCTGTTGGTTCACCAGTCTCTGGATTAGTTAGAGGCTGAGGGTTAACTTCTGTTGGAGATGGTAGGTAATCTACTACCGCGTCAAGAATAAGTTGGATACCTTTGTTCTTGTACGCTGAACCACAGTAAGTTGGGAAGAACGCTAGGTCACGAGTACCTTTACGGATACAACGTTTGATGTCTTCTAGAGAAGGCTCTTCGCCATCCATGTAAGCCATCATTAGGTCGTCGTCTTGCTCAACTGCAGTTTCGATTAGCATTTCACGGTATTCTGCCGCTTTGTCTACCATGTCTGCAGGGATGTCTTGAACTTCGTAGTTCTCTGGCTGACCAGACTCATCCCATACGTAAGCTTTTTGGCTTAGTACGTCAACAACACCTACGAAATCTTCTTCGATACCGATAGGTAGAGTCATTACTAGCGGAGTCGCTGCTAGAACGTTTTGTACTTGGTCTACAACTTTGTAGAAGTCAGCGCCCATACGGTCTAGTTTGTTAACGAAAATCAGACGTGATACGCCGGATTCGTCAGCGTAACGCCAGTTAGTTTCTGACTGAGGTTCAACACCACCAGAACCACAGAATACACCGATACCACCGTCAAGTACTTTTAGAGAACGGTAAACTTCGATTGTGAAGTCAACGTGTCCAGGAGTATCGATGATGTTTAGACGGTGATCGTTCCAGAAACAAGTTGTTGCTGCAGACTGGATAGTAATACCACGCTCAGCTTCCTGCTCCATGAAGTCAGTAGTAGTTGAACCGTCGTGAGTATCACCGATCTTGTGGATCTTACCAGTTAGCTTAAGGATACGCTCTGTAGAGGTAGTTTTACCCGCGTCTACGTGAGCAAAAATACCAATGTTTCTGTATTTTGATAAATCAGTCATTGTCTTACTCTGTTAATAAGGTATAAAGTGCGCGCAGAGTATACCACAATCTGTCAAGACTGATACCCTTGCGTGCTGTTGGATAAAAAAAAATTCCTTCCCTCTATATACTACCTACCAATTCGACTTTTCTGCTTTCCTAACCGAACGTTAAATCAAATAAGAGACACGCACACGTCTCACACACGAGAAAGTTACATCTTATTGATATTGGTGATTTATTCTTAAGTATTATCCGATTAATCTACCCACCAACAACAACATAGCAACATAAAACGTAAGCTTATTCCCTAAACATAAAATTAAGGAATAACTTAATGTTACGTAAAATATTACCTTTAACCATTATTGCTGCTGCCAGCAACGGAGCTATCGCAAGTGAGCACCATAAAATCTACACTCAAGACTTTAATGGTTATAAGTCTAACTGGCAGTTAATTACTCCCGTTCCTTTTGATTACAACAAGCAACATTTAAGTATCTCTGAGAAGCTCGCTTATACACCAAATAATCATATTCTCTTTGATGTGCGCTGGAGTGCCAGTACATTCCGCAACATGTTGAACAGTCATTGGAATAGCTCACTGACAAGCCGCGACGTTTTAAAAGCATTCGGTTCTTCGCACAGTACTTGTACAGCAAAGCTCGAGGTCGGTGCTGCTTCAATCTATGGCCCTTATCCACATAACCAAAAGGTTGCAGAGTTAGATTCTGATCTGGCTGACTGTGGTAATCGCATTAAGATTAAGCGGAACTGGTACCCTATCGATAAGCGCGGTAACCCTTCGTCAATTCAAATCCGTACGTTTATTCCGACAACTCCGGGCATTCGATATGACTTCTCGTTGGATTACGCGAAGCGAGTGAATGGGTATGACAAATCTCAAAAAGACTTATATGTATCCATTAACACCGCAACGATTGAAGGTGCCAAAGTTAACAATGCGAGCTTAAGTAGTCAGAATATTGACCTACAGACCATCAAGCTTCCATTAAACACTTCACATCATTATAGCGACTTTAACAAAGCTAAAATGACTTTTGTGGCAAACAACTTTTTTACACCAATTATCATTCGCGCTAACGATAATCCAAACTCGTATGGTCCAATTCTCAATGCACTAAAAGTGAAAGCAAGTAAGAAGCAAGACGTGACAGATGTTCATGTTGAGCTTTGTGAGAATTTGTATGAACCATACAGTCCACAGCTACAACGATGCTTAACTGAAGTTGAAGATGGTGGGGATGTTTTCTCATGTAATGTTGATGAAGCGTTAGAAACCATTGTATACGGTGAGAACGCAACACCTTCGGTTGGAACTCAAATTCCTTACGTACGTGTTACTGATGAAGGCATTCGCACTGAGTTCGACTTTAGCCGCTACCATCCAAAAGGTATGACAGGGCCTGAAAACTCTAACACCTTTTATTCTGTAGGTCGCTCTGGCGTAACAACCGTATTAATGAACTGCCCAATAAAAGGCAAATCTCTCTATGTGCGAGAGTTTACTGGTGGAGCTCCTGGTCGAACATTTGCTGACTACCCTGAACAGGGAGAAACCAAAGTTCGAATGATGTGCCTACGAAATGAAGAAGTTGAAATCAAATGGCATGCCATTGCAGATATCGGTGAAGTTGACGAACTGATCAGCAACTACGAAAACAACGAACAACTTCTACGAACAAACCGTACGCTAAATGTTAAGTTCGGAGATGAATACCAAGGTTGCCGATTAACCGCCATTCGTTTTGCGGACAAAACACATAAAGTCACAATGCAGGATGACCATAAGTTGTCAGAGTCTCAACTGCAATCACATCTATTAAGAAGTGATGGTTTTGAAATTCAAGCACTAAGTATCCATTAACTTCAATGCATAACAAAGGGGGGCTACGCTCCCCTTTTTTTGGCTGTTCTGGTCGTACCTCATGTCCTAAGTCTATGATTTTTACTCCCAAACCATCTCATTGATGAGAATAATAACATTATATTGACTGTGTCAATTTATCATCACAAGAGATGCCATTACCCTTTAGTCCGAACAACAAAAAAGAAACATACAACATCAGTTTGTTTATTAGTTCATACTAAAAAAGGAATGACTTAATGTTACAGAAACTATTACCTGCAACCTTTCTTGGGTTAGCAAGCTGCTGGGCTATCGCGGACGATACCAATCAAACTTTTGAGCAAGATTTTAGTGGTTACCGTCAACACGGTTGGGGACTGATTGCTCCAGTCCCATATCGCTACGATGATAGTGCTTTATCCATTGAAGAAAAATTAGCATACACCCCGAATAACCGCATTCTATTTGATGTTCGTTGGGCTGAACGTACACTTCGCGATCTACTAGAGTGGCAATGGAGTGATACTCTATCAGTCAAAGAAGTTCGCCAAGCTTTTAATGGACCATATAGTACCTGTAAAGCAAAATTGGAGGTGGGCAAAGCATCTATTTACGGTCCTTACCCATACCACATGAATGTCGCAGAGTTAGATTCTGATCTATACCACTGCGGGAACTACATTAAGATCAAAGACAGCGACAATCCGTACGCTAGTCCTTATGGTCGATGGTATCAACTGGATAAACGTGGTAACCCATCTTCTGTCCGCGTACGAACTTTTATTCCAACCACTCCAGGGGTACGTTATACATTCGATCTTGATTATGCAAAGCGCATTTATGGTTACGATCGCACTCAAGACAAACTCATTGTCAACGTAAAATCGGATCAATTAGAGACAATCAAAGTCAATGGTCAGTCTCTACCTGAAGATAATGTGGATGCACATCGTATTGACCTACCTTTAACTCGTACACAGCAAAACAACGGCTTTAACAAAGCAACAGTTGAGTTCGTTGCTGACCGATTCTTCACACCAATCACGGTTCGTGCGAATGATAAAGCGAACTCATATGGCCCACTACTTAACTCGCTAAAAGTACAGCCAAGTGATGATCAAGACCTGACTGATATCCATATCGAACTATGTGAAAGCTTGTATGAACCATACAGCCAGAACCTAAAAGAGTGTCTAACCAATCCAGAACCAGACACAAATGTTTTGTCATGTAATGTTGATGAAGCGCTCCAAACTGTCGTTTATGGAAAAGAAGAAGCTCCTGAAGGTAGCCGTCATGCCTACGTTCGTATCAATAAAGAAGGTGTTCGTACGGAAGCAGACCAAACACGTTACCGCCCAGAAAACATGACAGGTGCAGAAGACTCTTCAACCTTCTACTCTGTGGGCCGTGCTGGTGCAACAACAGTGAAACTAAACTGTCCAGTTCAAGGTAAATCTCTCTTTGTTCGTGAATTCACTGGTGGTGGTTACAACAGAACATTTGCTGATTACCCAGAGCAAGGTGTCACAAAAGTTCAGCTAAAATGTCTACGTAATGGCGAGATTGAAAGCTCATGGCTAGCGGTCGCTGATATCGGTGAATACGATGAGTTGCTACCAGGTTACGAAAGCAACGAGCAACTACTTCGTACCAACCGTACGCTTAATGTTCAGTTTGGCAAAGAGTACCAAGGCTGTCGCCTAACTGCGATTCGCTTTGCCGATAAAACTCACCGCGTAACAATGCAAGACAAGCACAACTTAAGTGAGTCTCAACTTGAATCTCACCTACTGAGAAGTGATGGTTTTGAAATCCAAGCATTGGGTATCAATACTTTCTAATCACCATAAAAAGAGGGAGCGAAAGCTCCCTCTTTTTATATTGCCCTACTTTCAGCCGTTGGCTGCTTTCCTTTTTCTTTTATTGATGTACATTCTTTCATCAGCTTGTTGCACCGTATCGTGATAATTCATGTACTGACTAAACTCAGCGATGCCATAGCTGATACCACAAAACGAGGAAAACTCTTTTTTCAATTTCGTTTCAACACTAATGAGCGCGTGTTCTACATGACCTTGTATCCCCGTAGCGTAAAACAAGCCAAATTCGTCACCTGAAATCCTAAAAAGCATCGCTTCTTTCGGTAACGCCTTAGCTAAGTGGGAAGCAAACGAAACCAAAAGCTTGTCACCTACCTTATGACCATAACAATCATTACATTGCTTCAATCCGTCCAAATCAATATAGATGAATGACTCTGACTCTGATGCCGTTTGTAACCGTTCTTCCATCGCATATCGATTTGGCAATTGAGTTAAAGGATCACGATGGGCCAATTGCAAATGTAACTCGGAACGCTGCAACGCTTCATGGCGCTCATGTTCAATTCGAGTCATCTGATATGCCACCACACAAGACAACAAAAGCACCTCACAAGCAACCGCAACCAACCCAATATGAGACATATAAATCGTTGTCACACCAGCAATTTGCTCTTGTGAAATCGCTATCATCGCTAGAATAAAAAAGCCGAGATTCGCTAGCAAATACCACCTTGCAACAATGTTCTTTTGCCAACTGAGAACCAAACCACTGCACAAACCAAAGCACAAGAAAATGGCGACCCCCAACCGATTGAACTCATTTTGAAAATTTGGCAAGAAAAACGATACGATAAAAAAAGCGCTAAACAATGCAACAATCGCAAAGCCACTCCACCATAACCAAGGGTGCTGCAAACGAGTAATACCCAGCAATGCAAGAACAAAAACCACATAAGCAATGTTCGATAGCAAGATCGGCCAGCTCGCACCAGTGAACCATGTAGCACCCAGCACATCACTTAAGAATAGTAACGATGTGGCATTGAATAGAAGGTTCCCAAGAATAAACAGAGCGTATGCCAGATCAACACGAGAGCGCCGGGTAATAGATAGCACCAAATAGTAAAAAAATAGACTAGCAAAAATACCTAGCCCTAATAGAGTGATGCTGTTTCCGGTCTTAATCTCTTGAATATATTCCGCTTCCGGCATAATAAAAGGCGTTGGCGGGGCAATATTAAACTGTGACTGCTGGAAGGTGAGTAAGGAGTAATCCCCAGGGATAAGCTCTACCATTCGACCATGGCGGAGAAAATACGGGTTGGCTTCTTGTTCAAGAATTCCTCCCGTAAAAACTTGAATAGGCTGCTCACCTCCATCAAACAGAACATGCTGGAAGTGCCCAATCAAAGTTGAATTACGAAAGTCGATGACATATCGCTGAGGTTGACGAACGGTAAAGCGAAAAAAGCTAACTTGCTTACCTCCGGTGAGAGCAAACTCGTCCTTTGGCTTTAACGAATGCAAATGATGACGTAATGACGTGCCGGCTTGCCACTTACCTCCTTGATACCACTGAACAGACTGGCTCGTTTCAACGGTTGTTTCTGGATGTGCCCAACTAAAAGTGGCACACATCCAAAGCAGCAACATTGCATAAATTTTCACGAATATATCCTTATATACGTAATGTCTTATCAATTATGCAAAAACTTGCGTCTTATTAATTATACTATCATTACAAATCATCGAAATGCTCAATAGCTTCAGAAAGGTTTTTCACGCCAAAGATTTGCATTCCTGCGATACCACCTTTTGGCATATTGGCCGCTGGAACAATGGCACGTTTAAAGCCATGCTTAAATGCTTCATTGAGGCGCTCTTGCCCACTAGGTACGGGGCGGATTTCCCCCGCCAATCCTATCTCGCCAAAGACCACAACATCTTTCGGCAATGGTCGGTCACGGAAGCTAGAAATCAAGGCCATTAATAGTGCTAAATCCGCACTGGTTTCAGTGACCTTCACACCGCCAACAACATTAACAAACACGTCTTGGTCAGCCATTTGTAACCCACCATGTTTATGTAAGACGGCAAGCAACAACGATAAGCGGTTCTGCTCCAAGCCAACCGCAACACGGCGTGGGTTTGCCAGTTGGGAATAATCGACCAAAGCTTGAATTTCAACCAATAAAGGCCGGGTACCTTCCCAAACAACCATAACTGAACTACCAGCGGTATCCTCTTCCCCTCTTGAAAGAAAAATCGCCGAAGGATTGCTTACTTCTCGCAGTCCTTGTCCTGTCATTGCAAATACGCCAAGCTCATTAACCGCACCAAAACGGTTTTTATGGCTACGTAAGGTGCGGAATCGACTGTCGGTACCGCCATCTAGCAACACCGAACAGTCAATAATGTGTTCTAACACTTTTGGACCTGCAAGTGTGCCATCTTTGGTCACGTGGCCCACGATGAATACTGCAACATTGTTTTGCTTAGCATAACGAGTTAATGCCGTTGCAGACTCGCGGACTTGAGCCACACTACCAGGAGAGGATTGAACGTCTGAGACATGCATAACCTGAATCGAGTCAATGACCATGATCTTAGGCTGCTCTTTTTCTGCGACTTGGCAAATACGATCGACGTTGGTTTCTGATAGCATTTTTAAATGCTCTTTCGGTAGACCGAGTCTTGAAGCCCTCATCGCAACTTGTTGTAATGACTCTTCACCCGTGACGTATAACGTTGGCATCTGAGACGATAACACGCACATAGTTTGCAGCAGTAATGTCGATTTACCCGCACCTGGATTACCACCAATCAAAATAGCCGCTCCTGGGACCACTCCGCCCCCCAGCACACGATCAAGCTCCTTAAAACCACTGCTAAAACGAGGCACATCTTGTAGATCGATCTCAGACAATGTTTGAACCTGAGTCTCACCACTATTTCCGGCATAACCTGTCAAACGTTCATTTCTTGCAGCGGCAGGTGACGCCGCTAGCCTGACTTCGCTGATCGTATTCCAGCTACCACATGCATTACATTGTCCTTGCCAACGAGGGAAGTCTGCACCACAGTCATTACATACGTAGGCTCGTTTTGCTTTTGCCATGAGTCCTCAAATTTATTTACTTGTGACAATAAACGGGTTATTCATCGTCATTTTGACTTGATTAGCCGTAACATATCACTAAAGATCTTTATATCAAGGCCGATATGATTAGGTATGGAATACTCTAACAGAAATGTATGCAGCAATCTGAAATACTCTCATTGGCGGAAAGACTAATTCCAGCCTACAACTCTGATGATTTTAATTTCGTTTTATCACAAATGACGGAAGGTGAAGCGCCGTCTGTCAAAATTCTGGTAAAAATGGAGTTGAATCGAGTCATGGCACCATGCTCGAAGAGTATAGATCTGCGCGGCCGAGTCCAAGGCGAATGCCGTGAATACGAATTAGATGGGATCAAACACTGGCTGGATGATGTCGCCTTTAATGCCTATCACAAAAATACACGCAAGTTTGGTGGTTACACCGAAGGTGTTTGGGAAGCACTATGCAATACTCGAAACAACTTCCGCGTAATGCAACAACGAGGAAAACTGAAAAACAAAGGTCTAAGTAACGAAGACCATCAATTCGAAGTTGAACCCATCACACTCGGCTACGATTTAAAGCGGCGAGAAAACCGGCTCAAACTCTCTTCTCAAATTGAAATCATGCTCCCTCGAGATCAACTCGTACATGCCGTAACGGTTGATGTTTCCCCTTCTGGTGCTCGTTTCAAAGTTCCGACTGCATTTGACTATAAACTCGGCGAAGTGATTGAAGTCACCTATGTTGAGCTGGCAAAGCATTCTGAGATTTACGAGATTGCGGCACCGCTTCAATACCGCATTGTGGGCATTGATGAGTCTTATGAGAATGATGCCGTAAAGTTTTTGCGCGTATTGAGGCTAACAGAGACCAACGTCATTGAACAAGTGATTCAAGAAAACCTTCAATCGGATTCGCTTAAAGCTCGACACGATAACCAAGACAAAATCATCCGAGCTAGAACAAGAGGCTACGAGCACGCCTATCTAAAACACACTTGCAATTTACCTGTCTTTTTTAGTGGCAATGAGCTGAAGTTGGTGCTCATGACTGAGAACAACAAGCCAATATGGCAGTACTGGCACGATGAACGTAACCAACAGACTTTAAGCAGTTTATTCCATAAAGAAAGAATGAAGCACTTAACAATGCCGGGCCTTAGAGGCAGCAATAATGTGCTCTACTCCTTTACCCATGAGCATCAAAATAAGAAACTATTTTTCTCCATGATGATGCCTGAAGCTTCGCGAGAAATTCGTCAGTTGTTTTGGCATGTTGGAGCAAAAAAAAGTTGTTGGAAAGCCTTTCGCTTATCTGTTTTTGAACTGTCTGAGGAAGACAAAACCCAGCTTGCCCCTCACACATCTGAGCTTCAGCTAAACAATGATGAATTGACACATTGTGGCTTCTTACAAGAGATCTCTGACTCATCCATGGGTAGAGACTACATTCTGACCGAAAAGCCTAGGTTACCAACAAACACACTGAATCAATTCATCCACTCACGTCAATCGACTTCGCAGCCTGCCTGTCTCTACTTTGATGCAAAGTCACGACGTAGAGAGCCACGCTATCAGTTCCGCTCACCATTAACATTAACTTATTCTAACCAGCAAAATGCTGGCGTCACCGTTGATATATCTAAACATGGCTGCAGTGTTGCGTTGGCAGAGCCAAGTAAGCTCAAAGCGGGAGAAAACTGTTTCGTCAATTTCCGTGAACTTCAATTGTATGACAAGTCACTACCTTTGGATGCCGTCCCTTATAAAGTGATACGGATCAGTCCGGGTGGGAAACAACTTCAATTAGCGATTCACGAAGACAGCCATACGAACAAAACCATCGCATTTTTTGGTGCCTTAATCGACCACAATAAAGAGAAACTCAATGCGAAGAAAGAGCTGTTGCCTAGTAATGAGTTACTTGAAGGATTGCATAATATCTTGCTCGACAAAATGGTCAGTACGCCACTGTTTTTCGAGAAAAAAGGGGGGAACTTAAGTCCTAGTATTATTGGAGTGAACTACCCACTCCTACCTCACCTTGCCCTGCTTGCCAAGCTGGGACAAGAGCAAAGCTTCTCCGTTGAGCCCATCTATAAAGGACGTACCAATACCCTACTTGCAACGCCAATGAAGCGTATCGAAGGGGCGGAACCTCAATATCACGAACTATACCTTTCCGCGCTAAAATTTGGCACACGAATTCAATCGTTGGAGACCAAACTTGCCAGTGATTTTGAGTCAATCAAAGAGCGAATTAGCTTTATTAAAAAAGCGCAGGCAATGGGCGACTTTTATGCGCTACGAATTTGTGGTGCGCCAGTTTTTGAACCCATCACCGCCTTGTTACGAAAAGACATTGAAGAATTAACCCAGATCAGCATGCATCAGGCAAGAAGCTTAGAGAAAGAAATAGCCACCATTGTTGGCTATGGCGAGCTGATTGATATCACCGAAGAAGTACTTATTCGACTCGAACTGACCAAATAAAAAAGCGAGGACTTATGCCTCGCTTTCTATTTAAGGTGTTGGTTTCCAGCTTAATTTCTTCTGTTTGGCTAACATGGCAGATAAGACACACAATACCCCGCCAAGTCCAGCATAGCGCACTGCAACCTGTGCCTGCGCTTCAACTTTAGGTTTTGCATGATACGCAATGCCTAACCCAGCCGCTTCCATCATGACCAGATCATTTGCACCATCACCAACAGCAATAGTGTTGTGAACTTCTACGTCATATTGCTCTGCAAGCTGAACTAAAATGTCAGCTTTAGTCTGTGCTGAAACCACCTCTCCCAATACACGTCCGGTGAGCTTACCGTCGATAATTTCCAGTTGATTAGACTGAGCATGATCTAAGTCGAGCAAGGACTTGAGATGATCAGAGAAGTAGGTAAAGCCGCCTGACGCGATCGCTGTTTTCCATCCAAATTGATGTAGCGTCGCCACCAGCTCTTTTAAATCTGGCATCAGAGGTAATTCTGCACGAACCGACTCGAGGATACTTTCATCCGCCCCAGCTAACTTTCCAACACGCTGGCGTAAACTTTGCTCAAAGTCGAGCTCTCCTTGCATCGCTCGTTCAGTCACTTCAGAGACTTCTTCACCAACGCCTGCGAGCTTAGCAATTTCATCAATACACTCGATCTGAATGGCTGTTGAGTCCATGTCCATGACGATCAAACCGGGCTTAGATAAATCTGGCACCTCTGTTAAACGCGCATAGTCCAGCTCCAGTGCTTGAAGAATTGATTCATGCTCTTGAGTTAGCTCTACGCCCATAAGCGCAACTTCATATTTTCCTACCGCCCATACATCCACAACAGGAGTATAGTCACCAACGAAGAAGTCGATGTCTTCAAAGTGCTGTGGTGACAAGAATTCACCGTAGATAATCCAACTCGCTTTTGCTTTATCAAACTGGGTAGCAAAACGGGTTTCAGGAAGGCGATTAAGTAAAGTAGTTTGACGACGAATAGAGAATGTCTTCAACGTTTCCATGTAATTAAATCCTTATTTAAACTCCCAACAACTTACCCTATTGCAATTTACAAACGCAAGTCTCAATATTCTCTATAGTATGAATATTCCGTATAGGACTGTTATGGATACTTCTTTATTTTCATTTCGCATGGCTTTGAGGGTGTTAGCCATTCTATCGCTGATCGCAATGGTCGGGGTGATTGGTATCAACAGCGTCAAGATCACCAAAGGTAATGAGCAAATTCAAGCGAACCAGCTAGAAACATTAACCAAGGTGCTGATCTCTCAAGCATCATTGTCTGCTAGCGAGATGATCATTCAACAAGATCAAGAGCGCCTGCTGAAACTCACCAACCAGCTAGCGAAAGATAACTTAGTGTTTGATGCCGCGATCTACGACTCTGAAGGGGTACGCCTAGCTGCAAGTGACACATCAAAATCGGTACGAGAGATCTTAGGGCTTGATACGCCACTGGAAACAGCACGAATTGGCCGTCAACAACTGGTTGAACCGATCTTACATGACAGTAGTATTATTGGCTTTGTCCGCATTACTTTTGAAACAGGAAAAGTCACAGCGTTTTCGGATCATTACTATCGCAAAAGCGATCGTTACATGTATTCAATGGTTGGAATGAGTTTTATCGGTGGGTTACTACTAGCGTTTGTCCTACGCAGAAAACCTCGAAATAAGGGGGAAAACCTCCTACTCAAAAATGTCTAACTGATATAAAAAAACCTCAGCAGTTGCTGAGGCTTTTTTAATTTTCTTCACTTATTCTGCGTCACCAAGCAATACAGAATCTAGGGCAATGATCATCATGTCGTTAAACGTGGTTTGACGCTCATCTGAAGTGGTTTGCTCACCTGTTTTAATGTGGTCTGAAACCGTACAGATAGTCAGAGCTTTCGCACCATATTCCGCACATACGCCGTAGATGCCTGCCGCTTCCATTTCAACACCGACGATACCGTACTTGTCCATTACATCGAACATTTCTGGATCCGGCGTGTAGAACAGCTCAGCAGAGAACAGGTTACCCACTTTCACTTCAATACCACGTGCTTTCGCTGCATCTTCTGCTGCACGCACCATCTTGTAGTCTGCGATAGCTGCAAAATCGTGGCCTTTAAAGCGAATACGGTTCACTTTAGAGTCAGTACACGCGCCCATGCCAATCACAACGTCGCGAACTTTGATGTCTTCACTTACCGCACCACAACTACCGACACGGATAATTTTCTTCACGCCAAAATCTTTGATTAGTTCAGTCGCGTAGATTGAACATGACGGAATACCCATACCGTGGCCCATAACAGACACCTTACGGCCTTTGTATGTCCCAGTGAAACCATACATGTTACGTACATCGCACACCTGTACTACGTCCTCTAGGAAGGTCTCTGCGATGTATTTTGCTCGCAATGGATCGCCCGGCATAAGAACAACATCTGCAAATGCACCCATTTCTGCGTTGATATGTGGAGTTGCCATGATTCAATTTCCTTTTCTTAATCGGAGTAAGTTAGCAATAAATAAAAGAATAGAGGGACAAGCCCTCTATTTAAATCAAACTATTTGTAATTACAGGAAATTCTTCCCGTATTCCATAGGAGAGGTACCAAAGTAACTCGCCAAGGTTTGGCCGATATCAGCAAAGCTATCGCGACGACCCAGTGAACCTGCTGGCACTTTTTTCCCGTAGACAATGACAGGGATATGTTCACGTGTGTGATCAGTACCCGGCCATGTAGGATCACAACCGTGGTCAGCGGTAAGAATTAACAGGTCATCTTCTTCCATCAGCTCCATTACTTCATGGATACGACCGTCAAAGTACTCTAGCGCTGCTGCATAACCAGCTACGTCACGACGGTGGCCGTAAGCTGAATCGAAATCAACGAAGTTAGTGAATACGATAGTATTGTCACCCGCTTCTTTGATTGCTTCTTTGGTTGCTTCAAATAGAGCTGGGATGCCCGTTGCTTTAGTCTTCTTAGTGATACCACAGCCAGCATAGATATCAGAGATCTTACCAATCGAGTGAACTTCACCGCCCTTCTCATCTACTAGCTTTTGAAGAATCGTTGCTGAAGGTGGCTCAACAGATAGGTCACGACGGTTACCGGTACGCTCAAACTGACCTTTACCTGAGCCAATGAATGGACGAGCGATAACACGGCCAATGTTGTAATCTTCAAGCTCTTCACGTGCGATTTGGCACAGCTCTAGTAGACGCTCTAGACCAAACGTTTCCTCGTGACATGCAATTTGGAAAACAGAGTCAGCTGAGGTATAGAAGATGGGTTGGCCAGTCTTCATATGCTCTTCACCTAAGTCATCAAGAACCTGAGTACCTGACGCGTGGCAGTTACCTAGGAAGCCGTCTAGACCTGCACGCTCAAGAATGCGATCTGTTAGCTCTTTCGGAAAGCTGTTTGCTTTATCAGTGAAGTAGCCCCAGTCAAACAGGACTGGTACACCAGCAATTTCCCAGTGGCCTGATGGAGTATCTTTACCAGAAGAAAGCTCAGCCGCATGGCCGTATGCACCGATGATTTCAGCGTCAGCGTCAAGGCCAGGAGCAAAGCTACCTGTTGACTCTTTGTGCGCCATCGCTAGGCCTAGCTTAGATAGGTTAGGTAGCTTTAGTGCGCCGTTACGATCCGCATTATCAGCTAAACCTTTATCACACTGTTCTGCGATATGACCTAAGGTGTCAGAACCCACATCACCAAAATCTTTCGCATCAGCCGTTGCACCGATACCAAATGAGTCTAAGACTAAAATAAATGCTCTTTTCATTGCTCTCTTCCTTTAACTGGTCGAGAGGAAATGCTCAATCGACCAATCTAA
This sequence comes from Vibrio sp. TRT 17S01, assembly GCF_050113695.1. Classification (NCBI taxonomy): domain Bacteria; kingdom Pseudomonadati; phylum Pseudomonadota; class Gammaproteobacteria; order Vibrionales; family Vibrionaceae; genus Vibrio; species Vibrio sp. TRT 17S01. Next base: position 341,925 of record NZ_JBNJOG010000002.1, read on the forward strand.
TAATAATAGTAATTCAACTCAAGATAGTTGGACTTGCAGCTAGGCAACAAGCAAGCGAATCCCCTGAGCATAGCTCGTCTATGTGACTGGGGTGAGCGAGCGCAGTTAACGCCGCTGCAAGTTCAAATATGAAGAGTTTAAAGGTCTTCCGCGCGAATCTGACGATATACCTCTGGCGTTGGCGTATATTCGCCACCAATCGTAATCGCCGCTTTCAGTGCGTTCGCCGCTTCTTGCCACTGCTCTTCATTGCGAGCGTGGATCACAGCTAGAGGCTTGTCACTAGACGCTTGTTCACCCAAGCGAATAAAGTCATCAAAGCCGACTGCGTAGTCGATCACGTCAGTTGCCACGCGGCGACCACCACCCATAGAAACAACTGCCATACCGATTGCACGGGTATCCATTGCTGAAACGACACCAGATTCATCAGCAAAGACTGGCTTGATGATTTCTGCTTTTTCTAGGTAGTTATCGTAGTTCTCAACGAAGTCTGCTGGGCCACCAAGGCCTGCAACCATCTTACCGAAACACTGCGCCGCTTTACCGTTGTCTAGTACTTCCAACAGTTTCGCGCGTGCATCTTCTGTGTCATCAGCAAGTTTTGCCAATACCAACATCTCTGCACATGACGCCATCGTTACTTCAAGTAGACGAGGGTTACGGTATTCACCCGTTAGGAACTGAACCGCTTCACGAACTTCTACTGCGTTACCCGCTGAAGAAGCCAGTACTTGGTTCATATCAGTTAGAATTGCGGTTGTCTTGGTGCCTGCACCGTTTGCTACCGCTACGATTGATTTCGCTAGCTCTTCAGATGCTTCGTAAGTTGGCATAAACGCACCAGAGCCTACTTTTACATCCATAACTAGAGACTCAAGACCCGCAGCCAGTTTCTTAGACAGAATTGACGCTGTGATAAGCGAGACGTTGTCTACTGTCGCGGTAATATCACGAGTTGCGTAAACACGCTTGTCTGCAGGTGCTAAGTCACCAGTTTGACCGATAATTGCCACGCCTGCGTCTTTAGTCACATCACCAAATACTTCATTAGTCGGTGTGATGTTGTAGCCTGGAATTGACTCAAGCTTGTCTAGCGTACCGCCAGTGTGACCAAGGCCACGACCAGAGATCATAGGAACGAAACCGCCACACGCTGCCACCATAGGGCCAAGCATTAGCGAGGTTACGTCGCCTACACCACCCGTTGAGTGTTTATCAACAATAGGACCACCAAACTCTTTGTGGCTCCAATCGATCACCATACCAGAATCACGCATTGCACACGTCAGTGCGATACGCTCAGGCATTGTCATTTCGTTGAAAAAGATTGCCATTGCAAATGCCGCGATCTGTCCTTCAGATACAGAGTTGTTTGCAACACCTTGAATGAAGAAGTTAATTTCTTCGGCAGTTAGAACTTCGCCGTCGCGTTTTTTACGAATAATTTCTTGGGGTAAGTACATTAGATCCTCCCATGCTAAAGGTAGCAATGGTTGTAAGGTAAAGAGGTAATGTGGAGCAGCGAACCACTGCTCCACCAAACAGACTTTCTTGTTATCTACTCTCGAATGAGAGAATTAGTATGCTGCTGGATCAGCAGTCTCGTCTGTCACTTCTAATGTATTAAGTAGGTTAGTTAGCAGGCTTGACGCACCGAAACGGTAGTGACGAGCATCAACCCAGTTGTCACCTAGGATTTCATCAGCCATTGCTAAGTACGCTTGCGCGTCTTCAGCTGTACGTACACCACCTGCTGGTTTGAAACCAACCGTTTCTGCAACGCCCATATCACGAATCACTTCAAGCATCATGCGAGCGTATTCTGGAGTTGCGTTTACTGGCACTTTACCCGTTGAAGTTTTGATGAAGTCTGCACCTGCTTTGATACAGATTTCAGAAGCTTTCTTAATTAGTGCTTCTTCTTTCAGTTCACCTGTTTCGATGATCACTTTAAGAAGGATGTCACCACATGCTTCTTTGCATTGCTTCACTAGCTCAAAGCCAACTTCTTCGTTACCTGCCATTAGAGCACGGTAAGGGAATACTACGTCTACTTCGTCCGCACCATAAGCGACTGCCGCTTTTGTCTCAGCAACTGCGATTTCGATGTCGTCGTTACCGTGTGGGAAGTTAGTTACGGTCGCGATGCGAACGTCTGGTGTACCTTGCTCACGAAGTGTCTTCTTAGCAATAGGAATAAAGCGAGGGTAAATACAGATTGCAGCTGTGTTACCTACTGCTGATTTTGCGTCATGACAAAGTGAGATAACTTTCGCATCAGTGTCATCATCATTCAGCGTAGTTAGGTCCATTAGTTTAAGTGCACGTAGTGCTGCTGCTTTTAAATCGCTCATTTCTATCTCCGATCAATATTCAAAAATTTCACTACTCAGCCCACGGCACTCCACCGTGAGTTTATGGCTAAACAGTCATTAATGAACGGACTTGGTTCCTTGAAGACTCGGTATATACAGCGAATGAAACACCTTTAGCAACATTGCTAAAAGGGTTGCGTATACCAATTGCTATCCTTGTCACCGCACAGTACCAGTTTGGTCTATGGCACAACAATCTGTGATTGCGGTGTCTAACATGTATATCGCCAGTGCTCATCATACTCCTTGTATCAATCAGCGCTAGCTAAAAAACTTCTCAATAATCCATTGATAAGTAATGCCACCTAAGTACACCCCTACAATGCCCATCACACCAGATAACACTGGGGGAGCAGGTATTGGCAACTTAATGGCAGAAAACAGGATTCCGACAACAAACCCAGCTAGGGTTGCGAGGATAACTTCATACATGAGTTCTACCCTACTTTCTATAGACATATACATTATAGATATTTATCGCAAAACTGTAGTTGCTCATAGAGCGCAAACGGTTTGTATCTCAAAAAAGGTTTTGTTCAACGTTTGCTCAATCTTATCGATATCCAAACGCAGTGAATTTATCGCCTAACTCCAATTAGGCTGATGTCTTTCTAAGTATTTTGTTCGCGAACAAAGGCAACAAGAATATGACTCCCAAGGTGTTTCATTTCACTAAATGATTGGGGCGAATATTCGCAGTTAACTTCGTTAGCAAGCAAAAAACGACGAAAGAAAAAATAAAAAAGCCCCGTAGCACACAACGTGTGACTACGGGGCTTTTTAAAACGGCGTCTATATAATCTTTCGCTTAATCAATTAGAAAGATAGGAAGAAGCCAGCGATTGTCGCCGCCATTAGGTTAGATAGCGTACCTGCTGCAACCGCTTTAACACCCATACGTGCGATGTCGTGACGACGGTTTGGAGCTAGACCACCTAGACCACCTAGTAGAATCGCGATAGAAGAAAGGTTTGCGAAACCACATAGAGCGAATGCGATGATTGCTTGAGTCTTCTCAGACATCACTGCACCTGTTGCTGCAACAACTTGAGCGTTCTCGCCAACGTAAGGTACGAAGTTTAGGTAAGCTACGAATTCGTTAACAACTAGTTTCTGACCGATGAATGAACCAGCAACTGTTGCTTCAGCCCATGGAACACCGATTAGGAATGCTAGAGGAGCGAATAGCCAACCTAGAAGTAGTTCTAGAGTTAGATTTTCCATACCGAACCAACCGCCAACGCCACCTAGGATACCGTTGATTAGCGCGATTAGACCGATGAATGCTAGTAGCATTGCACCAACGTTAAGAGCTAGTTGTAGACCAACTGATGCGCCGCCTGCTGCTGCATCGATAACGTTAGCTGGCTTGTCTTCACCACCGTCGATGTCATCGCCTAGACTCTCATCTGGCGTGTCAGTTTCTGGTTTGATGATTTTAGCGAATAGTAGACCACCTGGTGCTGCCATGAATGATGCTGCTACAAGGTACTCTAGAGGTACACCCATAGATGCGTAACCTGCTAGTACACCACCAGCAACAGACGCTAGACCACCACACATTACTGCAAATAGCTCAGATTGAGTCATTTTAGGAACAAACGGACGAACCACTAGCGGAGCTTCTGTTTGACCTACGAAAATGTTAGCTGCTGCAGACATAGACTCGGCACGTGAAGTACCTAGTGCTTTTTGTAGACCGCCACCAAGAATCTTGATAACCCACTGCATCACACCGATGTAGTAAAGTACAGAAATTAGCGCAGAGAAGAAGATTAGCGTTGGTAGTACTTGGAAAGCAAAGATGAAACCGATACCGTCAACTGAGAAGTTAACTAGGCTGCCGAATAGGAAACCAGTACCGTCTTTACCGTAATCGATCACGTTCTGTACACCAGCTGAAAAACCAGCCAGAAGGTCACGACCCCATGGTACGTAAAGAACGAAACCACCGATGATGAATTGGATAGCAAATGCGCCACCCACAGTTCTTAGATTGATAGCTTTGCGGTTATCTGACAGTAGTAATGCAATTCCTAGCAATACTGCCATACCGACTAGGCTCATAAACAGGCTCATAGTTTATGACTTCCTTATATGTTATTTGTTGGCGTGTTACAAAATGGAGCTCAAAAGCGTGGGCAATTATACTCACCCGACCGAGGATAAAGTAATGCCGCCTTCACACTTTCTTATAAGATTCATCAAGCATTCACCCAATAATGTGAATATTGTCACTATTCAGTCGAAATAGCGTGACCAAATGAACAATATATTTCGAAACTATTCACAAATATTGAACGCCAGATTGCTATTTTTCCAAACGTTTCCAGCAATCGTTTGCGTAGAAGTATTCTTTAACAATGCGAGCTCACGCAATATTTTACTCAGGTTTTGGGGATGGTTAGGCTTGCCTTGCTCATTCATAAGTGGCATGTCGGGAGAATCTGTTTCTAACACCAAAGCATCAAGCGGTAACTGCGCTATCGCTAAGCGCGTTTTGTTGGCTCTTGGATAAGTAATCACGCCACCGACACCGATGTAAAAACCAAGCTCAACAAACTGCATTGCTTGCTGGTAGCTCCCGGCAAAACCATGCAACACCCCTCCGTGGGTAAAACGATGTTTCTTCAGCAGTTGAATAAGGCGGTTGTGAGTCTTTCTTGCATGTAAAATCAGAGGAAGTTGAAAAGACTGCGCTAATTCAATTTGACGAACAAAAAGGCGCTCTTGAAGAGCCAAATCCACCTCTATCATGGCATCTAAACCGCACTCACCAACAGCGACACAATGCTCGCTACGATTCGTTAACCGTTGTTCCAATGTAGTGAGGTCTGCAAGACTTTGGCCATCAATAAAGTACGGATGAATCCCTAATGCGTAATAGATAGATGCATGCTGCTTCGCCAGTTTGTCGAGCGTCCCCCAATTGGAAGCTCCGATTGAAGGGATTAACAAACGCACGACGGCTTGCTGCTGTGCAAGGTTTACATGATGAGTAATATCATCTGCAAAGGGGGAGAAATCGAGGTGACAGTGCGTATCAAAAAGGCGCATTTTCATTGCGCCTTGTTGTGTTTGTGACTTTGTTTGGAAGAATCCGGCTCTGAACGATATGGCACGCAGCTTCGCTTATTTTCTGGTGTAAGCCCCATAGACACACACCAAGCATCATACTTTCTCAATAGTTGTTTTAGCCACGTAACCATAACTCTTCGCTTATTGCTCTTCGCGTTTAAAAACCAATTCGGTTGGCGTTGATTCCGCTTCAACAAAGTAATAACCCGCAGTGCTAAATTGAGTTAGATCTGCCACACTCGCGATCTTGTTTTCAATAATATAGCGAGCCATCATGCCTCTCGCTTTCTTAGCGTAAAAGCTGATCACTTTATATTGACCATTTTTACAATCTTTAAAGATAGGCGTGATCACTTGAGCATCCAGAGACTTTGGCTTCACAGCTTTAAAGTATTCGTTAGAAGCAAGATTGATCAAAACATTATCACCTTGCTCTGCGATCGCTTGATTCAGCTTTTCCGTGATCACATTACCCCAAAACTGATAAAGATTACTTCCTTTATCATTAGCGAGCTTGGTCCCCATCTCAAGACGGTACGGCTGCATCAGATCTAACGGCTTTAATAGACCATACAACCCTGAGAGCATACGAAGGTGCGTCTGTGCATAATCAAAGTCATCTTCGGTTAGGCTTTGCGCATCAAGACCCGTGTAGACATCCCCTTTAAACGCTAAAATCGCTTGCCGAGCATTATCAACCGTAAAATTCTCACTCCACTCTTGAAAACGACCGACGTTTAAATCTGCAATCTTATCACTCACCTTCATTAAGCTAGCGACATCTGCTGGGGTCAGTTTGCGGCACACTTCAATCAGCGCCTTAGAATACTCCACTAGCTCAGGCTGTGTGAATTTCTCAGTCGCTAAAGGCGATTCATAATCCAGTGTTTTCGCAGGGGAAACGACGACTAACATGACTTTACTCTATCCATTTATAATCTTATTGCTTATAGGTTATAGGTTATAGGTTACAAAAAAAGCCATGCATTGTCTGCATGGCTTTTTGAATCGTTCTAATAGACATTATCTATAGCTTATATAAAGAAACCACCGTTAGGTACAAAGTCACAACACGCCGTTTCTAATATAACTGTGATATTAGTCCTTCTTATTTTGGTCCCAAATACCGTCTTCTAGCTGAGATTTAAGCTCAGGGAAGTCATTTGAATCAAATGTCGGTACTTTGCCTTCTTTAAGCTGACGGTTATAGTCTTTCGCAAGCTTAATCACGATACCGGATAGCAACAAAATAGCTACCAAGTTAACAATCGCCATCAAGCCCATAGACACATCGGCAAGTGACCAAACAACGGGTAATGAAGCAAGTGCCCCAAACATCACCATACCTAAAACAATAACGCGGAAAATACTTAGGCCCGCTTTATGGTTATGCTCAAGGAAAATCAGGTTGGTTTCCGCGTATGAGTAGTTCGCAATAATAGATGTGAATGCGAAGAAGAAAATGGCAACCGCAACAAAAATACTGCCCCATTCACCAACTTGAGAACTCAATGCATTTTGAGTTAACTGAATACCGGTGACCTCACCATGAGGTACATATTCACCAGACATTAGAATGATCGCTACCGTTGCTGAACAGATAACAATGGTATCCATGAACACGCCAAGCATCTGAACATAACCTTGAGATGCAGGGTGTGGTGGGTAAGGTGTTGCAGAAGCAGCAGCATTTGGCGCAGAACCCATACCGGCTTCGTTAGAAAATAGACCACGTTTAATACCATTGATCATCGCTTGAGCTATCGCATAACCTAAACCACCAGCAGCTGCTTCTTGAAGACCAAAGGCACTCTTAAAGATAAGAGAAACGACCGCTGGAACCTTCTCGATATTCATAAACATAACGAACAAAGCAAGTGCCAAATATGCCAGCGCCATAACTGGAACAACCAACTCAGCAACACGTGCAATTCGCTTGATACCACCGAAGATCACAATAGAAGAAAGCAATACAACCGCAACACCAACATAGATGTCTTCCCAACCAAACGCGGCATGCATCGCATTGGCGATCGAGTTAGCCTGTACTGCGTTAAATACCAAACCAAAAGCAATGATCAAGAAAATAGAGAACAATACACCCATCCAGCGCATGCCCAAGCCTTTTTCCATGTAATAAGCTGGACCACCGCGGTAGTTACCATCATCGTCTTTGGTTTTGTATAGTTGCGCTAGCGTACTTTCGGCAAACGAGGTCGCCATACCAAGCATTGCAATCAACCACATCCAGAAAATTGCGCCCGGTCCACCGGCAGTTAATGCAACCGCCACACCAGCCATGTTACCTGTACCAACACGAGCGGCTAAACTCGTACAAAGTGCTTGAAAGGAAGAGATGCCCGCTTTGTCTGCTTTACGGCTGTTTTTTAACACAGAAAACATGTGACCAAAATGGCGGAACTGAATGAACCCCAACCGAACCGTAAAGTAAATTCCTACACCTACTAAAAGATAAACCAGAATAGACCCCCAAAGCAGGTCATTCATCAAGTTAATTAAGTCTGTCATAAGATCCTCATAGTGAGTTTTCGCTGATCCCCGCTTCCAAGCCATCCATCTGGCTGCTCAACTAAGTGTCAATGAATCTTAGTTATTATTTGTAGTATGCAGCAGCCGAGATATGTAAAACTCGCTTCATGCTTCCCTTTTACGTATCAGCGTATTTTTGACGGGCGGATAATGCAGGTAAGCCATACAAAAATCAATACGCAACAAGTATCGCACAATTGTTATTTTTCACTAGAAAGTCACCTAAAATTAACACAAAAAAATACAAGAAAAGCACAAGCATAGAACAATAAGATAAAAAATTAACAACGCCTAACGTTGACGAATGAACACAAAGTTACCGCCCAGCTATCCGTCACTAACCCCCGAAACTATAAGGCATATTGATTTCTCCCACGGCATAAGAAAAAAGCACAAAAATGTAAACAGTGCATAAAAAATAGCCAAAAGCTTCAACGGTTAATCATGAGAATGAAAGCGCACTGTCATTAACATTAAAAAAAGTAAAATTTAAACGTTTGCGTGAATTCAAACGCTGTTTTATTCACCAAAAATCTACACGAAATTTGTGACCACCTAACAATATTCAGTTAAAAAGTTCATTCAAACGTAACAAATGAGAAACGAATCAAAGTTACGCTCCAAACTCAATGGTATTAAAAAAGCTCCTTCATGGAGTGATAAATACAACAACAAAGAGGTAGCTTATGGATGGCTTAGATTTCGAACAATTCATGGAGATGGACCTTCCAAAATCACGTACACGTAGCAAGCCAGTGAAACGTAAATGGAGAGAGATTGAAGCAATTAAAGATAGGCAGCGTTTGAAACGTGAGCTTATGGATATGGACGTCACCTACGACAACTTAGAAGATATCGATATTTAAAAAAATAGGCACCATACGGTGCCTATTTTTACTTTGAATAGTGTTAGATACACTCGCTATCAGTTTGTCTCACTCTCTGAGCGAGCTGTTTGTATTGCTCTGCGATGGTATCCCCAAAGACTGGATCATCTTCAACAACTAACCACAGTTGCTCAACTGTCTGCCAATCTTGTGTCGAAAACTGTTTGCTGATCAAAGGCAAAACGGAGTGCTCTTCCATTTCAAGATGGCTTTTCTGCGCCTTTAAAAAATCCTCCAGTTGCTCCATAAAGATATTTTGTGGAACGACTGCGTCTTGAAGAATCATCTCTATCACAGCAAGAAAAGCATGGCTCTTTTCAGACAAGCGGATATGCTCTTCTTCCAAGTTTACGATGTCTTGCTGATCACCATAATGTTTAAGGTAATACTGGTACAGAATATCTTCTTTTGGATGGTGCACTTTTTCAGAATGGTCTGTTAAGTAATCAACGATCTCTTTTACTAAGCTGTAGTTGATTTCTTTTTCCTGTTTCAATAGCGACAGTTTTTCCCTGAGGATCGCCAGTAAACGCACCATATAACCATGCTCACGTCTGATTCTCTCAATCATCATAGCGTCTCTCCTTAACACTTACTTCTAGTAAGTGTATATAGATGTGCGCCAGTTTGCTTTGAGACTGTTCGAAAAATGAGCAAGTTATCCTGTAATCGAATTCTTACATAATGTTCTGCGGGAGATGCCACGTAATCGGTGTTTTCCCTTGCTGACTCAATAGCTGGTTTGCCGCAGAGAAATGTTTACAACCAAAAAATCCGCGATGAGCAGATAATGGTGAAGGATGCGGCGCAGCTAATACATGATGTTTGTTGCGATCAATAAAGCGGCCTTTCTTTTGCGCATGCGAACCCCAAAGCAAAAATACCACACCGCTTTGATGCTGATTAATAGACTCAATAACGCGATCAGTAAAGGTTTCCCATCCCGTCTTAGAATGTGAATGTGCTTTTCCTTGCTCCACTGTTAGCACGGTATTGAGCAGCAACACTCCTTGTTCAGCCCAACTCTGAAGGTAGCCATGATTGGGAATTTGAAATCCCTCAATATCTTGAGCGAGCTCTTTGTACATATTGACCAATGAAGGTGGCGTTTTCACTCCCGGCAATACTGAAAAGCAAAGGCCATGAGCTTGATTTGGCCCGTGGTAAGGATCTTGCCCTAAGATCACCACTTTCACATCTTGAAACTCTGTCGCACGGAACGCATTAAATACATCAGCTGCTGGCGGATAAACCACCTTGCCTGATTGCCTTTCTGACTCCACAAATTGAAGGGTTTCTTGAAAGTATGCTTGCTGTTTTTCCTGACCGATTACATCTTGCCACGTCTGAGCCTGAGTCATATTGAATATCCTGCGAGTGAATTCTAGAGATCATTTTCTCAGAATTCACCCGAGGAACAAGTTGAATTTAATGTTGTTTCTGAGGAATGCGATAATGCCCCTGCCCCGATATATGACGATTGGGAACTGGGAAACGAGCCGGTCTAACGGCAGCAAAGTGAGTAGCAAATGGCATAGCAACCTCCTTAATCGTGATTTAGTTATGCTATGTTCACCACCACTCATGAAAGATTGATGCCAATTATATGAATTACCTGTTTAAGCTTTTGATTGTATATCAAAATCCTTAAGCGCTTGAATTTCATCACTCCAAAGATCGGGATTAATTGTTTCAAGAATCAAAGGGATACCGTTAAAACGCTGATCTTTTGCTATATACTCAAAACAACCCCAACCAATTTCCCCATGCCCTAATGAATGATGCCTATCAACGCGGGCGGCAAATTCTGTTTTTGAATCATTAAGATGCATCGCTCTTAAATAGTGCATCCCCACAACACGGTCGAACTCGGCAAATGTAGCATCACATGCTGCAGGACCACGCAAGTCATAACCAGCGGCAAAGGTGTGGCATGTATCAAGGCAAACACCAACCCGTTCTTTGTTCTCAACTTGAGCAATGATTTCCGCGATATGCTCGAAACGCCACCCTAAGTTACTCCCCTGCCCCGCGGTATTTTCAATAACGGCCACAACGTTTGGCACCGCTTGGTGCGCCAAATTAATTGACTCAGCAATTTTGGCTAAACATTCTTGCTCTGATATTTTTTTTAAATGGCTACCTGGATGGAAGTTCAGCAATGTTAAGCCTAGCTGCTCACACCTTGTCATTTCATCAATAAAGGCCAATCTTGATTTATCGAGCTTCTCTTGCTCTGGCGCTCCTAAATTTATTAAGTAAGAGTCATGCGGCAGGATCTGTTCACTGAGATATCCCAGTCGCTTGCAGTTTTCTTTAAATGCACGAATCGTATTCACTTCTAACGGTTTTGCAGCCCATTGCCTTTGATTTTTAGTAAACAAAGCAAATGCCGTGGCTCCAATTTCAGCAGCTCTAAGTGGCGCTTGATCAACCCCACCAGCAGCCGACACATGAGCACCGATAAATTTCTTATTTTTGCACTTTCTTTCAATTGTCATTTAATCACTTTTTACTTTCAGAAATGCCACGCTAGCATGGGATATCGCTCATATCAGCTCAAAAAACAAACTTCAAATGTAGTAAAATTACAACATTTTAAGCATTTAACTAAATTTTATAGTTTAAAATATATTGTAATCACTATGTTTTTAAAGCTTTTATTGATTTAACTCAATGTTTTTACCATGAGAAATTTAAGGTTTTTAGTTGTTTTTTGACTTAAATCAATATTAAAATAGTGGTTATCCGCTATATAATACGTAGCTCAACAAAATTCGAAAATTAACACCAATAACACCACGTTTGTGGACTAGGAGATAGTGATGATCCAAGGTATTCAAATTACTAAAGCAGCAAATGATGAACTTCTAAACTCTATCTGGCTACTAGATAGCGAGAAAGATGAAGCACGTTGTGTTGCTGCATCAGCAGGCTATGACGCTGACCAAGTAGTTTCAATCAACGAACTAGGTGAATACGAAAGCCGTGAAGTTTCAATCGAAACAGCACCACGCATCGAAGGTGGTCAACACCTAAACGTTAACGTTCTAAAACGTGAAACACTTGAAGATGCTGTAGCTCACCCAGAGAACTACCCACAGCTAACTATTCGTGTTTCTGGTTATGCAGTACGTTTTAACTCACTAACTCCAGAGCAGCAACGTGACGTTATCGCTCGTACTTTTACTGAATCACTATAATATTTAGTCAATTCAATTTTAAAACGGCGCTCATTGAGCGCCGTTTTTTTATACATATTACATATCAATTGCACAAATAATCCACACCAATCACATCTTGGCCTATTTTTACTTCATATATAAAGTTTTTTATTTACTTAATCAATTAAGAGATTAAGTTAATAAACAAATAACTTTACTAAATACATCAATCAGAAATCATCCATATTACTTTCATGCAGTAGTTTAGGAGGAATAATGAAAACATACGTGGAGCACGCCAATATTACGGTCAGTAACCTTGAACAGACCATCCATTTTTTACAAACCGCTCTTCCCGACTTTAGCGTGCGATATCAAGGGATGAATACAAAACGTTGGTGCCATATCGGTACTGAGCAGCACTACCTTGCTCTTCAGGAAGCTGAACCAAAATCGCAACCTCACGTGACACGTACACCCTATTTTGATCTAGGCATCAATCATATAGGACTTGTTGTGTCAGACATTCAATCGGTCTCAAAAAGACTGCTCGCGGCGGGCTTTCGCGACAACCACAACATGGAGATAGAGCCTCATCGAACTCGCTTTTATGCTTTTGATGATAACGGTATTGAATGGGAATTTATCGAGTATCAAAGTGATGTTCCAGCCCAACGCAATCTATACGAGGAGCAGGTATGAAAAAGAAAATAGCGATTGTCTTTTTTTCCCAGCAAGGGACTGTACGGCTGTTAGCACACAGCATCGCAGAAGGCATTCACTCTCAAGGCGTTGAAATCGAATTACTTGAAGTGTTAGGACAAGATATTAACGCAGGCCGCTATCAAAATGACGAGCTGTTAAACGCAATCGAACACTGCGATGCCGTCATTTTCGGTAGTCCTACCTACATGGGTGCACCAGCGAGTCAATTTAAAGCCTTTATGGATGCAAGCAGTGATAAATACGCAGTCAAAGCGTGGCGCAACAAGTTAGCCTCCGGTTTTACTGCAGGTGGCAGTATTAATGGTGACCAACAACAAACCTTGGCCAGTTTTATTACACTCGCATGTCAACACGGGATGCTTTGGGCAGGAATGGATACCTCTGAGCATACGGACGATCTCGGGCTCAACCGCACTGGCGCAAGCTTAGGGTTAGTCGCCAGCCCCGACAAGAATAGTCAAGTTCATCCAGTTGATCTGGACACGGCCTTTTATCACGGTCAACGAGTCGCTAATTTAATCAACCAAGGAGACACTCTATGAATCAATTTATTTTCCAAATGATCCGCGGCTTAATTGCTTTGAGTTACCGTAAGGCATTACGCCATTGCGAGTCTTCAACCCACTCGCTTTACCATATGTCGAAGCAACTTCCACCCCACCTCAAGGTTGATGTTGGGCACTCAGATTTTGGCCAACAAGAATTAGTATGCAAATCCAATGCTCGGAGCATAATGAGAAAACAATTAAAATCATTACGTCAAACACAGAATATTGCTTCATGCTCTTTTTGCCTCAGCCAATCTGTCAGTAAACAATGAGCCATGACATCCAGCTTAATTATGAGTTAAAGTTAACAAATGATTCCCGATTTTCATCATTATTATGTTACTAGAAGGCATTGAAACATTATTGGTATTAAGTAAAGCTAAAACCATGAGTCGTACTGGTAGCTTACTCTATATCAGCCAATCCGCCGTAAGTAAACGGATAGCAAATCTAGAGAAGAAAATCGGGAAGAAACTGATTGTCCCACATGGCCGACATATCAAACTTACGCAGGATGCAGAAAATTTAATTGCTAATATTGCCCCGACCTTCAATGAGCTCAGAGGGCAAATCTATGAACAGCAAGCTGCCTGTGAAAATACCGTCATTAAATTAGACTGCTCAGAAACATTGGTTGCAGGCTATCTCGCTCCTGCACTCGGCAACTGTTTTAAGCTGGATCAACACATTAGCCTGACAACCAATCACACACCTAGAATTATTGAACATGTGCAGTCAGGAAAAGCCACCATTGGCGTATGTGCGGGTTACTTGCCACCTCATCATGGCTTGATGACATTTCACCTTATTGATGAACCATTTTATGTGGTTAGCGCATCCCCATTAACCACCTTACCTGATCACATCATTACGAACGACTTACAAAATCCTTCTAATACTTACCAACTGAGTGTTCTTAATCAACTTGGCATCTCGCCAATTATGGAGATGGACTCTTATACCGCAGCAGCCCAATTAGCACTAGCTGACGTTGCTCCTGCGCTAGTTCCACTTTCAGTGATCAAAACTCTCAACATTCAGCGGCATTTATATCAAGATTTCAGGCAACTCAAGCCTCTCTATCGGCCTATTAACATTTGCTTGCGCGCAAACTCTTATCGAAATGAGAGGGTTAAAGCACTGATAGAAACCATTGCTGATGCTGTTCCCAAAGTAGCTTTAACGCCATTAGCATCGACATAGTGATCACAAGTGGTCGAATCCATTGTTGCCCTTTGCTTATCACAACCTTTGCGCCGAGCCTCGCCCCTAAAAAACCTCCGATAGCCATTACTAATCCAATTTCCCATATAGGTAACCCCGCGAAAATAAAAAACATCAGCGCTGCGATATTGGAGGTAAAATTCAGCACCTTAGTGCGTGCTGTAGCGTCGACAAGAGATAAGTGGCCAAGAGCGACAAAACAAACGGTAAAGATCGAACCAGTTCCAGGACCAAAAAAGCCATCATAAAAACCAACGCCACCACCGACACAAAAAGCAAACATGGCTTCTGAGATTTTGGCCTTACCAGATTGCTCTCGAGTTTTTGGCATCAATAAAAAGTAGAGTGAGATCGCCACCAATAACAGTGGAATAAGACTAGTTAATACACCTGCATTAATATACTGCACCACCTCAGCGCCAATAGCAGAACCGACAAAAGTGCAAACAATTGCTAAGCGCATTTCCTTGATATTAACAATGCCATTGCGCACGAAATACCAACTGGCTGAAAAACTACCAAATGAGCTTTGCAGTTTATTGGTCGCTAGTGCTTGTGTCGGCGGTACTCCTACGGCAAGCAGCGCAGGTAAAGTCAAAAGACCACCACCACCCGCCATTGCATCAATAAAACCTGCGGCTGTCGCTACCAAAAATAAAAGGGTAAGAATTTCAAAAGAGAGTTCCATTTTTTAACCAATCAACAACCCAGTAGAAATAACAAACTATCATTGCCTAAGACGCAGCAGTTAGCGAAAGCTTCGATTACAACCTATTCCTAATTTTCATCAATAAAAATCAGCATAAAAAAGCCCGCTCAAATGAGCGGGCAATGAGGTTGTCATATAGGCTCTCTTGCGAGCCTATTGATTTTTATTAAGCTTCGTTCTCTGCAACCTTCGCGTGCAGCTCTTGCACTGAAGTCACTGAAGCACAAGCATCAGCAGTGTGAGACATACAGGTTGCAAACGCTGCGTTTAGCGTTGTTGTGTAGTTCACTTTCTCTGCTAGTGCGCCGCGACGTAGAACTTTAGAGTCTTCAATCGCCTGGCGACCTGCTGCCGTATTCACGATGTAGGTGTACTCATTGTTCTTGATACGGTCAAGAATGTGTGGACGGCCTTCGTGTACTTTGTTTACTAGACGTGGGTTGATACCCGCTTCACCTAGGATAACTGCGGTACCGTGCGTTGCGTCTAGCTGGTAACCAAGCTTCGTTAGCTTAGATGCTAGGTCAACAACGCGCTGCTTATCACCTTCACGAACAGAGAGTAGTGCACGGCCACCTTCAGGGTAGACTTTGCCACAACCAAGTTCTGCTTTCGCGTATGCTTCAGCAAACGTTGAACCCACACCCATCACCTCACCAGTGGAGCGCATTTCTGGGCCTAACAGTGGGTCAACACCTGGGAATTTGTTGAACGGTAGTACAACTTCTTTCACTGAGTAGTAAGGTGGAATGATCTCTTTAGTAAAGCCTTGCGACTCTAGAGATTGCCCAGCCATGACACGTGCAGCGATTTTCGCTAGAGGCGCACCCGTTGCTTTCGATACGAATGGAACCGTACGTGCAGCACGTGGGTTAACTTCGATTAGATAAACCTTATCGTTTTTAACCGCGAACTGAGTGTTCATTAGGCCACGTACACCAAGCTCAAATGCTAGCTTCTCAACTTGCTCACGCATGACATCTTGGATCTCTTGGCTTAGTGTATAAGCAGGCAGTGAACATGCTGAGTCACCTGAGTGAACACCCGCCTGCTCAATATGTTCCATAATACCACCAATAACCACGCGCTCACCGTCACAGATAGCATCGATATCTACTTCTACCGCATCATCAAGGAAGCTATCTAGAAGCACTGGCGACTCGTTCGATACGCTCACTGCTTCATTAAAGTAGCGACGAAGATCTTGCTCGTCGTATACGATTTCCATCGCACGGCCACCCAATACGTAAGAAGGACGTACTACAAGTGGGAAGCCGATTTCACGTGATTTCTCAACAGCTTGCTCAAGTGTCGTAACTGTTGCATTTTCTGGCTGTAGTAGACCTAGACGGTCAACAGCAACTTGAAAACGCTCACGGTCTTCTGCACGGTCGATAGCATCAGGGCTAGTACCGATAATTGGCACACCGGCTGCTTCTAGAGCGCGAGCCAGTTTCAATGGCGTTTGACCACCGTACTGAACGATAACGCCTTTTGGCTTCTCAACACGAACAATAGAAAGAACATCTTCTAGAGTAACTGGCTCGAAGTACAGACGGTCTGAAGTGTCGTAGTCGGTAGAAACGGTCTCAGGGTTACAGTTAACCATGATAGTTTCGTAACCATCTTCACGTAACGCTAATGAAGCGTGTACACAGCAGTAGTCAAACTCAATACCTTGACCTATACGGTTAGGACCACCGCCTAGAACCATGATTTTATCTTTATCTGTAGGCTGTGCTTCACACTCGTCATCGTAAGATGAGTACATATAAGCAGTGTCAGAAGAGAACTCAGCCGCACATGTATCAACACGCTTGTAAACTGGGTGGATATCGTACTGGTCACGCAGACGACGAATCTCATTTTCAGAGACACCCAATAACGTAGACAGACGCGCATCAGAGAAGCCTTTACGCTTCATCTTGCGTAAAACATCTTCCGTTAAGCCTGCAAAACCGCCAGCTTTGACTTGGTTTTCTAGGTTAACCAGCTCTTCGATTTGAACAAGGAACCAACGGTCAATTGCCGTTAGATTAAATACACCGTCTACTGACATACCAGCACGGAATGCATCTGCGATGTACCAAATACGCTCTGCCCCCGCTTCTTTTAGCTCATGACGAATCTTTGTCAGTGCGTCTGGTGCGTCTAGGTCAACCATTTCGTCAAAACCATTCACGCCAACTTCTAGACCGCGAAGTGCTTTTTGTAGTGACTCTTGTTGGTTACGACCAATCGCCATTACCTCACCCACTGACTTCATCTGAGTAGTCAGACGGTCGTTCGCACCAGCAAATTTCTCGAAGTTAAAGCGAGGAATCTTAGTGACTACGTAATCGATCGTAGGTTCAAATGAAGCTGGAGTTGCGCCGCCAGTGATGTCGTTTTGTAGCTCGTCTAGCGTGAAGCCTACTGCCAGTTTCGCTGCAATCTTCGCAATAGGAAACCCCGTTGCTTTAGATGCTAGAGCAGAAGAACGAGATACACGCGGGTTCATCTCGATGATAACCATACGGCCATCTTTCGGGTTGATACCAAACTGTACGTTTGAGCCACCCGTTTCAACACCGATTTCACGCAGTACCGCTAGCGATGCGTTACGCATTAGCTGGTATTCTTTATCTGTCAGAGTCTGAGCTGGAGCTACTGTGATTGAGTCACCGGTGTGGATGCCCATCGGGTCGAAGTTTTCGATAGAACATACGATGATACAGTTGTCCGCTTTGTCACGAACCACTTCCATTTCGTACTCTTTCCAACCAATCAATGACTCATCGATTAGAAGCTCATTAGTTGGCGACAGATCGAGACCGCGACGACAGATCTCTTCGAACTCTTCTTTGTTGTATGCGATACCACCGCCAGTACCACCCATTGTGAAAGATGGACGGATAATACATGGGAAGCCAACCATATCGAGTACTTTGTAAGCTTCTTCCATTGTTTTGGCAGTATCAGCACGTGGACACTCTAGGCCGATAGACTTCATTGCCTTATCGAAACGAGAACGGTCTTCAGCTTTATCGATAGCGTCAGCAGTTGCACCGATCATTTCCACGCCGAACTCTTCTAGTACGCCGTATTTCTCTAGATCTAGAGCACAGTTAAGCGCTGTCTGACCACCCATCGTTGGTAGAACTGCATCTGGACGCTCTTTTTCGATGATCTTACGAACAACTTCCCACTGAATTGGTTCAATGTAAGTTGCATCCGCCATGTCTGGGTCAGTCATGATTGTCGCAGGGTTTGAGTTTACTAGGATAACTCGGTAACCCTCTTCACGCAGTGCTTTACACGCTTGTGCGCCAGAGTAGTCAAACTCACATGCTTGACCGATAACAATCGGACCAGCACCAAGAATAAGAATACTTTGAATGTCAGTACGTTTTGGCATTATCTACTACTCCGAAATTAAGCGCTGTGTTGTTTAATTAGTTCGATAAAGTGGTCAAATAGCGGTGCTGCGTCGTGTGGACCAGGGCTCGCTTCTGGGTGACCTTGGAAGCTAAATGCTGGCTTATCAGTACGGTGGATACCTTGTAGAGAGCCGTCAAATAGCGATACGTGAGTAGCACGTAGATTTTCAGGTAGTGTTGCTTCATCGGCTGCAAAACCGTGGTTTTGAGAAGTGATCATCACAACATTACGGTCCAAATCTTTAACTGGGTGGTTTGCGCCGTGGTGACCAAACTTCATTTTCACAGTTTGTGCACCCGATGCTAACGCTAGGATTTGATGACCAAGGCAGATACCGAAGATTGGTAGACCTTTTTCTAGGAATACTTTTGTCGCTTCAATCGCGTAAGTACATGGTTCTGGGTCACCAGGGCCGTTTGACAGGAAAACGCCATCTGGATTTAGAGCCAACACTTCTTCTGCTGAAGTCTCAGCAGGAACAACCGTTAAGCGGCAGCCTCGGTCAACCAACATGCGTAGGATGTTGCGTTTTGCACCGAAGTCATAGGCAACAACGTGATATGGCAACTCGCTGTCGTCTTGCGCCTCTGGAAGTCCACTCTCAAGCGTCCACGAACCTTGCTTCCATTGATACGCTTCTTTTGTTGTAACCTCTTTCGCAAGATCCATTCCTTTCAAACCAGGGAATTCTTTTGCTTTCGCTAGGGCAAAAGCTTCGTCTAGGTTGTTACCAGCTACGATGCAACCGTTCTGAGCACCTTTTTCGCGCAAGATACGAGTTAGCTTACGAGTATCAATATCCGCAATGCCGACGATATTTTGCGACTTAAGGTAATCAGAAAGGGATTGTTCGTTACGGAAGTTAGAAGCGATAAGAGGGAGATCGCGAATCACAAGGCCTTGTGCGTGGATTGAAGAGGATTCTTCGTCTTCGGAATTGGTTCCGGTATTGCCAATGTGAGGATAAGTAAGAGTAACGATTTGCTGGGAATAGGAAGGATCAGTGAGGATTTCTTGGTACCCCGTCATCGAGGTATTAAAAACGACTTCACCAACGGATGAACCATCTGCTCCAATGGAAACACCGCGGAACACTGTCCCATCTTCTAGGACTAACAGTGCTGATTTACTCAAGACAACCTCCGGAATAAAAATGCAAAAATAATAAATTAAACTGCAAATTTGCCTTCCTTTGCGCCATAAAAAAGCGATTTTAGGTATTTTAGACAAATTGGCGGTATTCTAATTAGAGTTGTGATTTGTGTCAACAGAGACCAAAAAAATAAATTCATTTTTTATAGTCATTAGCAACAAAAGCAACTCAAGCACTTAAAAAAACAACTTTATTGATGCAACTTTGGATTTATCGGTACAAATTTATGAAATCCATATTTTCAAGCCAATCTGAGATCACACTTTTCTTCTCAAAAAGCGCGCAAACGTTATACTCAAAAAAACAAATGCAACTTTTGAGGATTACAGACAAAAAACAAAGCAAGACAGGCAAAATCACAAGTAAAAACTAAAAAAACAGCAGGAAGGATATCAGTTGGCTATACGGAATAAATTTGGAAGGAATAAAAAGCGCCGGACGAGTCCAGCGCATAATTATTTATTTATAGCTCATTTAAGTTAAGAACATCAGTCATCGTATAAAAACCTGCGGGCTTCTCTTTTAACCACACTGCAGCTTTCACCGCACCGTTTGCAAAAGTCATCCGGTCTGTCGCCTTGTGCGTCACTTCCACTCGCTCACCGATATCAGCGAACATCGCCGTGTGCTCACCAACAATGTCACCCGCACGAATTGTCGCAAAACCAATTTCATCTTTTGTACGTTCACCGGTAATGCCTTCACGTGCATATACCGCTACATCACTTAGCTTGTTCCCCATTGCACCAGCAATGGCTTCTCCCATGCCAATCGCGGTACCAGAAGGAGCATCAACCTTATGACGATGGTGTGCTTCGACAATCTCGATGTCACAGTAGTCACCCATAACTTTTGCCGCTTTTTCAAGAAGTTTGAAAACTAGGTTAACACCAACAGAGTAGTTAGGAGCCATAACGACAGGTACTTCTCTTGACGCATGATCAATTTGCTCTCGTTCTTGCTCGGTAAAGCCCGTCGTACCAATTACAATGCTTTTACCATGCTGTTTGCAAAGTTCGAGGTTTGCTAACGTACTTGCTGGCGCAGTGAAATCAATAATGACATCAAAACTATTGATGTCTTTTGCCAGATCATCAGTCAATACGACGTCAAACTTACCTTCACCACACAATTCACCCACATCAACACCAATCAACGATGATTCCGGACGCTCTGAACCAGCTCCAACTTGAGCATGTTCATTTAAATGTGTCGCTTTGACTAGGTTACGGCCCATACGACCCGCTGCTCCTGCAATTGCAATACGTACCATTGCACTTTCTCCGTTTTCAAATATTTGTTCTGTATTTTACTCAATAAAACTAACAGCATTCATTGTGTCTGGCTAGTGGGAGTAAGTAAGCTTAAGAAAACTCTTTTACTACTCGCTGAAGAATAGAGATATTGGCTTCAGGGAAGGAATAGTTAGGCAGCTGAGAAACAGCAACCCACTCACCTTGTTGACCTTCTCGTCCGTAAGGCTCTCCGTCAAACTGAGTCACAGAAATGAAATCAAACTTAAGGGACTTATCTGGATAATCAAATTCCAAATGTTCAAATCGCTGTTGCTCGGTAGTCACAATGCCAATTTCTTCCTCGAGCTCTCGGATCATCGCTTGTTCTATTGATTCATTGTCTTCCACTTTTCCGCCAGGAAACTCCCAGAAGCCACCTTTATGTTTATCATCTGGGCGCTTGGTAATAAAAACTTGCGACTTGTCTCGGTTAAAAATGATTGCCGCTACGATATGAATACGTTTCATCGTAGACTCCTTCTGAATTTGACTTAAAAAAAGAGTCGCCTAAGCGACTCTTCGTTGTAATACACCGCAACAACGGTTAACAAACACGTTGCTATCGTGTGCTAGTTAATCTGACCATGACATTGTTTGTATTTCTTACCACTACCACATGGGCATGGTTCATTGCGGCCTACTTTTCGTTCTTCACGAACCATTGGTTGATGAGCGGTATCTTCTGATTCACCATCAGCCAATTGGTTTTCAGCAGAAGCGTGTTGAGCTTTCGCACGACGAGCAGCTTCTTCAGCCTGAGCTCGACGCTGTTCTTCCATTCGCTCTACTTCTTCTTGCTGCTGAACACGAACCTTCGACAAGATAGTGATAACGTCAAATTTCAATGACTCTAACAAGCCTTCAAATAGTTCAAATGACTCACGCTTGTACTCTTGTTTCGGGTTCTTTTGAGCATAACCACGTAGATGGATCCCTTGACGAAGATGGTCCATCGCAGCAAGGTGTTCTTTCCACAATGTATCTAGTGTTTGAAGCATAACGGACTTTTCAAAGTTTCGTAGCACTTGCGCGCCAACCACTTCTTCCTTAGTTTTATACACTTCAACCGCTAGGTTAATGATCTTCTCACGTAACGCTTCTTCATATAGCTTGTCATCTTCTTCAAGCCATTGTTTCACTGGAGCTTCAAGATCAAAGTCATTCTTCAATCGATCCTGTAGACCTTCCACGTCCCACATTTCTTCCAAAGATTGTGGTGGAATGTATTCATCAATAATCGACGAAAGAACGTCTTCACGGTTTTGCTCGATCATGTCACTAATATCATCAACAACCATGAGCTCATCACGTAGTTCATAAACTACTTTACGTTGATCATTTGCTACGTCATCGTATTCAAGCAACTGCTTACGGATATCAAAGTTACGTCCTTCAACTTTACGTTGGGCTTTTTCGATAGAGCGTGACAGCATCTTAGACTCGATGGCTTCACCTTCATCCATACCGCTCTGAATCAAGCTTGCCATGCGATCTGACGTGAAGATACGTAGTAGTGAGTCTTCCATTGAAAGATAGAAACGAGATGAACCCGCATCACCTTGACGACCGGAACGGCCACGAAGCTGATTATCAATACGACGAGATTCATGACGCTCTGTACCAATAATATGCAGACCACCAGCTTCAAGGACCTTATCGTGAACAATTTTCCATTCAGCTTTTATGGCATCAATCTGTTCTTGAGTTGGCTCTTGTAGTGCTTCAACTTTTGCTTGCCAGCTACCGCCTAATACAATATCGGTACCACGACCAGCCATGTTGGTTGCAATCGTGACAGCACCTGGCGTACCTGCTTCAGCAACAATTTCAGCTTCGCGTTCGTGGAACTTAGCATTAAGAACGTTGTGCTTAATCTTAGCTTTCTTCAAAGCATTCGATAGTAGTTCAGATTTCTCAATAGAAACCGTACCGACTAGCGATGGTTGGCCTTTTTCGACACGTTCTTTGATATCTTCAATAATCGCATTGAATTTCTCTGCTTCAGTGCGGTAAACCACATCTGGCATATCATTACGGATCATTGGTTTATTGGTTGGAATAACAACCGTCTCAAGACCATAAATTGACTGGAATTCAAATGCTTCAGTGTCTGCGGTACCTGTCATACCAGACAGTTTTTCGTAGAGACGGAAGTAGTTTTGGAACGTGATAGATGCAAGCGTTTGGTTTTCGTTTTGGATCTTAACGCCTTCTTTCGCTTCAACGGCTTGATGAAGACCTTCAGACCAACGACGACCAGGCATTGTACGACCAGTGTGTTCATCTACGATGACAACTTCACCTTCTTCGGTAACAATGTAGTCAACGTTCTTTTCAAACAAAACGTGAGCACGAAGAGCAGCATTCACATGATGTAATAAGCTGATATTCGTTGGTGAGTATAGGGTGTCCCCCTCTTCCATCAGACCATTTTTGATCAACAGCTCTTCAACAAATTCTTGACCTGTTTCAGTTAAGTGAACTTGCTTCGACTTCTCATCCACAGTGTAGTGACCATCGCCACGGTACTCTTCTGAATCTTCCTGATCTTGTCTTTCAAGGTGAGGAATTAAAGTATTAATGCGCGTATAAAGTTCTGAACTGTCTTCTGCTGGACCAGAAATAATAAGAGGTGTACGCGCTTCATCGATTAAGATTGAGTCCACTTCATCGACTACAGCAAAGAAGCGTTCGCGTTGAACACGATCTTCAGCGCGGAAAGCCATGTTGTCACGCAGATAATCGAAACCAAATTCGTTATTGGTACCGTACAAAATGTCGGCTTGATACGCTTCTTTCTTCTCTACCGGCGGCATATTTGGCACATTTACGCCAACCGTCATTCCAAGGAATTCAAATAGTGGGCGGTTTGTCTCGGCGTCACGCTTTGCTAAGTAATCATTCACAGTAACAACGTGCACACCTTTACCTGGCAGTGCATTCAGATATGCCGGCAATGTCGCGGTGAGCGTTTTACCTTCACCAGTACGCATCTCGGCAATCTGGCCAGCATTTAGCACCATACCACCAATAAGCTGAACGTCGAAATGGCGCATACCATACACACGCTTAGAGGCTTCACGTACTGTAGCAAAAGCTTCAGGAAGTAGCTTATCTAGTGATTCGCCTTGCTCTAAACGTTGACGAAATTCAACTGTTTTCGCTTTTAACTCTTCATCGGACAACGCTTCAAACGTCGGCTCATAATTATTAATTTCTTTAACGATTTTTCTTAGACGGCGCAATGTTCGGTCGTTGCGACTGCCAATTACCTTTGTCAGTAGCTTAGTTATCATTTGCTATGAATCTCTCTTTACTCAGATCGCTTACGATCTACTTCTATGCCTTCAGTCTCTACCAGTTTTAAACTAAGAATACTGAGATAAATCACTTACCACAGATATTGTGATGAAAACTGTTATTTTCAAGGGCAAATGTTTAAAGGTGGCCGTTAGTTTAAGGAATTTTCTTTCAAACAACCAATAGCAAACGTATTTGTTTGAACCACTTTTACTTTTTTCTCGCTTCTAGCCTCAATTTTATACAAATACAACGCTATTACGAGCCTATAACTTGGACTACAATGTGGGTATGTTTCAAGATGGGTTCATATATGAGAGATCACCGCCCAACTTTAGGGAATGATATTGTTTCAGGCTCTCAATTTGCCAAGCTGCAACAGCATGCTGAAGAGATTCTAACAATCAATCTACTGTTAAATGAATTATTGCCACGTGGGACGGAGAAACATTGCCGAGCGGCAAATATTCGTGATGGGCAACTCATTATTGAGGTTGCTAGTGCTGCACTAAAAATGAAACTTAATTATGAAAGAATGCAGTTATTAAATCAGCTAAGAATGAAGGGATTTTCTAAACTGATCGCAATCGATATCCGGATAAACCCTGAACTCTACAAACAAGAGCAACATCCAAACAAGAAAGAGAAAACAAAGTCTAGGGAACCTATTTCAGAAAATGCGGCGGGCTACTTACGCTTAATTGCTGATTCCGCTTCACCTCAGGTAAAAAAGCGACTTGAAAGATTGGCCGATTTGGCCAAGAAAAAAAATCAATAAAAAAACCAGGCGATACGCCTGGTTTTCTTTATCAAACTTATCGTTATGACAACACCATACTTGGGTCAGCAAAAGCAACTGGTGAACCAGCTTCTTCTTCAAACGTCGTCCACTCCCAAGCTTCTTGATCTGCTAATACCGCTCGAAGTAATTGGTTATTCAAGCCGTGACCCGATTTATATGCGCGGAATTCACCGATAATTGGGTGACCACACATATATAAATCACCGATGGCATCAAGCACTTTATGAGTCACAAACTCATTCTCAAAGCGTAAGCCTTCTTCATTTAGAATTCGGTAGTCATCAAGAACAATTGCACAATCAAAGCTACCACCTAAACATAGGTTTTGTGATTGTAAATATTCGATATCACGCATAAAGCCAAACGTTCTTGCTCGAGAGATATCTTTGATAAATCCTTGAGATGAGAAATCAAATCGCAAATGTTGTTCGTCACAATCAATCGCTGGGTGATTAAACTCAATTTCGAAATCCATTCTAAAACCGTTGAATGGCACAAACTCAGCCCATTTATCACCATCTTCAAAACGAACTGGCTTTTTAATTCGAATAAAGCGCTTAGCTGCATTTTGCTCTTCAATACCTGCTTGTTGCAGTAAGAAAACAAACGGACTAGCACTGCCATCCATGATTGGGATTTCTGGAGCATCTACTTCAATCACAGCATTGTCGATACCCATACCGGCTAGAGCTGCATTTAAGTGCTCTACAGTAGAGATGCGGATTCCTTCATCATTCACGAGTGCTGTACAAAGCATCGTATCACGAACAGATTGAGGGTCTGCCGGAAAATCGACTGGCGGATTTACGTCGGTACGACGATAAACGATACCGGTGTTTGCAGCAGCAGGGCGAAGAGTTAGTGTCACTTTACGCCCAGAGTGGAGTCCCACACCAGTCGTTTTCACTATTTCTTTCAGAGTACGTTGTCTGATCATCTACTTGCCTCTTTGTAAACGCTACAAATTACGGTCGGTAATACTTACCGACCGAGAATCGTATCATAATTTTGAACAGTGTCAAATTATGGCGAAATATCAGTCTGCTTGACGACGTAAAAATGCGGGAATATCCAAATAACCGCTCTCTTTTTCTTGCTTCGGTGCAGCATTTTGATTAGTCGCTGTACCTGTAGCCGGAGAAGAAGGTTGCGTCGTCACTTGTGGTTTTTCCTGCAAAGGTTGTGCCGGTTTCTCTTCCACTTTTACTTGTGCAGCTTGCGGAATCGGTGTTTGCGTTTGTGCAGGCTGAGCAGCTGGTGCTACTTTTGCTTTTCCGCCCGCCACCAAAGTAATATCTGGTTTACGCTCATTACCAATGCCTGTAGCAACAACTGTTACGCGGATTTCATCCGCCATATCAGGATCGAGAGAAGTACCGATAACCACTGTAGCATTGTCAGATGCGAATGCTTTCACCGTATTACCTACAGTTTCAAACTCATCTAAGCGCATATCTAGACCAGCTGTAATATTCACAAGAACACCACGAGCTCCTGCAAGATCGATATCTTCTAGAAGTGGACTAGAAATTGCCATTTCAGCAGCTTCTTCCGCACGGTCTTCACCTTTAGCAACCCCACTTCCCATCATCGCATGACCCATTTCTGACATCACTGTTCTTACGTCAGCAAAGTCAACGTTGATCATGCCAGGGCGTGTGATTAGCTCTGCAATACCTTGCACTGCATTTTTAAGTACGTCATTCGCGCTAGCAAAAGCTTCTAGTAAGGTAATTCCGCGACCTAGCACCTTCAAAAGCTTTTCGTTAGGAATAGTAATTAGAGAATCTACATGTTTAGACAGCTCTTCAATTCCTTGTTCAGCAAAAGCTAAACGCTTTTTACCTTCAAAGCTAAATGGCTTAGTCACAACAGCCACCGTCAAGACACCAAGTTCTTTAGCAACTTCTGCAATAACAGGAGCAGCTCCAGTACCAGTACCACCGCCCATACCAGCTGCGATAAATACCATATCGGCACCAGTTAGAACTTCTTTAATTCTATCTCTATCTTCTAGAGCAGCATCACGGCCAACTTGTGGGTTTGCACCTGCACCCAAACCTTTGGTGATATCGCCACCAATTTGAATAACTGTGTTAACGCTAGTCTTACGAAGTGCTTGTGCATCAGTATTAATGCTGATGAACTCCACGCCTTCAATGGATTCACGTACCATGTGCTCAACGGCGTTACCACCACCGCCACCAACTCCAACGACTTTAATTACCGCATCGTCAGACATTTCCATCATCGGTTCAAACATGTGTTATCTCCGTTTTTCCTGCTGCTCAGGTTAAAACTCTTTTTGAATCCAGTTACGCAAACGACCAAAAAAACTCGACATAGACTGACGCTTTGGTTCGTTATATTCGGTATCGTCATTAACTTGACTGTCTTTTGCGTAATGAAGCAAACCAACTGCCGTAGAATGATACGGCTCTTTAACATAATCGGTTAAGCCGCTTACCTCTAAAGGTTTACCAACTCTAACCTGGTTGCGGAAAACACGTTCCGCACATTCTACCAACCCTTCAATTTGAGACGCACCACCTGTGAGTACAACCCCTGCTGCAAGGTGATGTTTGATTCCATCTTCCCGCAACTTTTCTTGAACAGAATCGATAGTTTGGTTAACAAGTCCCATAAGTTCAGTGTAACGTGGCTCGATCACTTCTGATAGTGTCTGACGTTGTAAACTTCGTGATGGTCTTCCACCAACACTAGGTACATTAACCGTATCATCCTTGCTCACCAATTCACTCAGTGCACATCCGTACTTCACTTTAATTTCTTCAGCATCACTTACTGGTGTACCAAAAGCGAAGGCAATGTCACTGGTAACGGCGTTTCCGGCGTATGAAAAAACTTCTGTGTGACGTAGAGCTCCACCAGTCCAAATCGCTACATCCATGGTACCTGCACCGATATCTACAACACAAACGCCTAACTCACGTTCATCCTCTGTTATCACTGCATTACTTGCAGCTAACCCAGAATAAACAAGTTGTTCTACTTTAAGGCCGCAGCGCTCTACAGCCTTAATAATGTTTCTTGCCATATCATTATGACAAGAAATGAGGTGTACGCTGACTTCCATGCGTACTCCTGATAAACCTAGCGGATTTTTAATCCCTTCTTGGTAGTCAATGGTAAATTCCTGAGGAATTACGTGCAGAATGCGCTGTTCATCACCAATTTTGATAGATTTTGCGGTGTGAATTGCACGATCCATATCATCCTGAGACACTTCCTCATCAGAGACAGTTCCCATACCTTTCTCTATGCGGCTCGCAATATGGCGACCGGATAATGAAAGAAATACGTTACTAATACGGCACTCAGCCATTAGCTCCGCTTGATCAACGGCACGTTGAACCGATTTTACAACCGATTCTAGGTCATTTACGCCACCTTTATCCATGCCTCGAGATGGGCTCGTACCAGCACCAATAATATTAATTTGACCATCTGGTAGGACTTCACCTACCAGAGCAGATACGGTGGCAGTGCCTATATCAAGACCAACAATAATGTTGTCATCTGCGGTCTTAGTCATCTGATTTCTCTTGTTCTAATTCTTCTTTAGGGAACCAGCCTACTGCCGCCCCTGTATCATATCTGAGGTCTATGTAGCTTATCTTTTCAGTATCACTACCTAGTTTTCTATATAGCTCGACAAATCGTTCGATTCTTTCATCTAGAGACTCTTTGCCTAATTCAAGACGAATACCGTTATCTAATATAATTTGCCAAGCTCGCCGCTCGTTTAAAACCAACGACGTAATTTTAAGATTCAGTGCGCCAAATTTAGGTATGAGTTCTCGCCATACCGTCATCACGTTATGACTTGTACCTTCAGGGCCATACAGTTTAACCCTGTCTCCCTCTAGTTGGCCAATGTCACCATCAAATACAACGCCTTTCTCGTTTAACATCGAGTTACCGTTCCAAATTGCTTCGGCGTGGTACTCGGTAAGAAAGATTTTAATTGTATCTGGCCACTGTTTTCGAATAGAAGCATGGGCGACCCAAGGAATGGACTGAACCGTTGTTTGAAGCACATTAATATCTTGAGACATAAAGGTGCCAACGTGTTCTAACCGTGCAAATGCCCGCTGGACATCTAACGCAGTTACATATTCCAAATTCCCCTGAAGCACTATCTTAGATAAAGGGAGACGCTGATCATCCCACATCCACGATAGTGTTGAGTAAAGAATGGAGCCAACCAACAATAAAACCACCAGTAAAAAGCTTCCGCCAACAGCATGTTGCTTTACTAGTGGTGTATTGCGTAAACGACGGCTTTCATTAAGTACAGATTGAATCAAAGTCCGTTGTCCTTGCTAATTGCTCGCAATTCTCATCCCTATTTCTTTTCTTAATAGAGGCAAATGCACTTATTTCAACCTTCGGATTATACTGGGGTCAAGGAAAGTATCAAACATTGAAAGTGAGAAATCATCATTTAAACACAATAAATTAGTCAAAAATCAGAGTTCTCACACTTGCGTTATGCATCTAGCATGGCATCGATGTTCAATTCGAATGCGGCAAGCTGCTTCGCTACTTTGCCAACATCCCCTGCTCCTTGGGTTAGCACTAAGTCACCATCTTGTAAAACATTTGCTAGAACTGCAGGAAGCGACTTGCTGTCTGGTACAAAAATTGGATCTAGCTTTCCTCTACTGCGAATAGTCCGACATAACGCTCGCCCATCAGCTCCGGCAATAGGTGCCTCACCAGCAGCGTAAACATCAAGCATGATAAGTACATCGACTTGCTCAAGTACATTGGCAAAATCATCGTACAAATCACGCGTTCGACTGTATCGATGAGGCTGGAAGATCATAACTAAGCGTTTATCTTCCCAACCACTTCTGGCAGCGTGAATTGTCACATCCACCTCTGTAGGATGATGACCATAATCATCCACTAACATGGCTTGGCCACGACCAGTTTCAAATTCACCTAAATGGTCAAATCGGCGTCCAGTTCCCTGAGTTCCTGCCATTGCTGCAAGGATAGCTTCATCACTAATATCATCCTCAGTCGCGACAGCAATTGCTGCAGAGGCATTCAATGCATTATGGCGACCAGGTATGTTAAGCGTAATATCTAAATTCGCTTTACCTTCACGGACAACTGTAAACTTACCTTGCTGACCCTCTTGACGATAATTCTCGATACGAACATCTGCATCATCGGAGAAACCGTAGGTAATGACTTGACGACTAATACGTGGGATTAGATTACGAACAACCTCATCATCAATACAAACAATCGCCTGACCGTAGAAAGGCAAGTTATGTAGAAAATCAACAAACGTTTGTTTTAACGTTTCAAAATCACCGCCATAAGTATCCATATGATCGGCTTCGATATTCGTTACGATGCTGACCATAGGTTGTAAATGTAAGAATGACGCATCACTCTCATCGGCTTCCGCAATCAAAATGCGGCTAGAGCCTAAACGAGCATTGGTGCCCGCACTTTTAACTAAACCACCATTAACAAAGGTAGGATCTAATCCTGCTTCAGAGTAAATCTGAGTCACTAACGCTGTTGTAGTTGTTTTGCCATGTGTACCTGCAACGGCAATACCATGACGGAAACGCATCAACTCTGCTAACATCTCAGCTCGGCGCACAACGGGAATACGCGCTTCTCGCGCTGCCATAATTTCCGGGTTCTCTTCATTAATAGCAGTAGAAACAACAACAACGCTCGCACGTTCAACATTTTCAGCCTGATGACCAATGAAAACTTGTGCACCTTTGCTGACTAAACGCTCTGTTACAGCATTTTCCGCGATATCAGAACCTGTGATCTGATATCCTTCATTTAATAAAACCTCGGCAATACCACTCATACCAGCACCGCCGATGCCAATAAAGTGAATGCATTTAACACGACGCATTTCTGGCACCATCGCGCGAATTTGAGCAAGATTTTGAGTATGTTGAACAGTCATAAAATTTCTCGTTATTTGGTCAGCGCTACGATGGCGTCAGCCACGACGTCGTCAGCGTTCAGTTTTGCAGCAGCTCGAGCTTTAATTGCCATCTCTAGCAATTCGTCACGTGTAAGGTTCTTAATTTGATTGGCCAGTTTGTCGACCGTTAGCTCTGGTTGCTCTATCATTTTTGCGGCGCCACATTCTACTAGGTGATCAGCATTTAGTGCTTGCTGCCTATCTTTGTGCATGAATGGAATAAAAATGGAACCAACTCCAGCTGCCGACGTTTCCGATACGGTTAGCGCCCCCGAGCGACAAACCAATAGATCAGCCCACTGATAGGCTTCTGCTACATCATTAATGAACTCTGTTACCTCTACATGCTCAAAACCAGCACTATGGTAAGCCTGCTCGACTTCATTTTGGTTATTTTTTCCTGCTTGGTGACGAATTTGATAGTTTTCACCAAGTAATGCAGCAACTTCTGGCAGCGTTCGGTTAAGGATTTGAGCGCCTTGGCTCCCTCCCATCACCAAAATGCGAATCGCCCCATTTCTGTCAGACATACGAACCGTTGGGTCAGATATAGCAACGACATCTTCTCTTACTGGGTTACCGACGACCTCTGCATCAGTAAACGCCCCAGGAAACGCTTGAAAAACACGCTTAGCAATTTTCGCTAACCACTGATTTGTGAGGCCAGCAACCGCGTTTTGTTCATGCAGTACAACCGGAATACCTAAGGTCCAAGCAGCAATTCCCCCGGGACCACTGACGTATCCCCCCATACCTAACACTGCATCGGGCTGATAGTTTTTAAGATGTTTACGGGCCTGCAATACCGCGTTGATGATCTGAAACGGTGCTTTTAAAAGTCTGATCATCCCCATTCCTCGTAGGCCTTTGACTTGGATGAAATCTATGTCAATACCATGTTGAGGGACGAGTTGAGCTTCCATACGATCCGCTGTACCCAGCCAGCGAATCTGCCACCCTTGTTTTTGTAACTTTTTGGCTACAGCTAAGCCAGGAAAAACATGTCCTCCCGTACCACCAGCCATTACCATTAATTTTTTACTGTTTGTCATCTGTATCTATAGTTTGTAATTCTTTCTTAGAGTCGGCTATACGGCACTCATGATCGATTCTCAGTAATATCGAAACAGCAACCGACATAATAATTAAGCTCGAGCCACCATAACTGATCAAAGGCAATGTTAAGCCTTTTGTAGGTACGATACCGGCTGCCGCCCCCACATTGACTAAGGTTTGGAAGGCAAACCAAATACCAATACCAAACGCTAGGTAGCCCCCAAAAAGCTGTTGATGCTCAAAAGCCTTTCGGCCAATTGCAATCGCCTTTAGCACTAGGCTGAAAATTAAAATAAGGACCAGTACAACACCAATAAAACCCAGCTCTTCAGCTAGTACAGCAAAGACGAAGTCGGTATGCGCTTCAGGCAGATATTCCAATTTTTGAACGGAGTTACCTAAACCTTGGCCTAACCATTCCCCACGACCAAAAGCCATTAATGATTGTGTTAACTGGTAGCCGCTGCCAAATGGATCTTCCCATGGGTCCAAAAATGAAGTGACTCGGCGCATCCGATAGGGCTCAATTAAGATAAGGCCAACAACAGCTGCAATACCGACCACCATTAAAGCAAGAAACTGAGTGAGCTTTGCCCCTGCAATGAACAGCATTCCAAACAGGGTAACAAGCATTACGATCACTGTGCCTAAATCCGGCTGAAGCAAAAGTAAGCTGGCTAGTGTACCGAATACCATGATGGGTTTAATGAAACCACCAAAAAAGGTAGCACGAACTTCATCATTTTTACGTACTAAATAACCCGACATAAAAATAAATAATGAAAGCTTAGCGACCTCTGCTGGTTGCAGGTTGAATAAGCCAAGTGGGATCCAACGTGATGCACCGTTAACAGATTTACCCGCAACAAGTACGACAACCAAAAGCCCAACAGACACAACAAGCAGTGCTGAACTGTATTGCATCCAGCGTTTCATTGGCACCTGCATGATGATGGCTGACGTAGAAATTGCTAAAACTAAAAAGATAGCGTGGCGGAACATGAAGTGAAATGGTTGATCCGTCAAACGTGAACTAATAGGAAATGAAGCAGATGTCACCATGACGAGACCAGTTAGCATCAAACCAAGTGATATCCAGACTAACTGGCGATCAAATAATGCTTGAGGAGCTGGGCGTGTAAACCATCCTTTTACACCAGAGATGGAGTTGTGAATCTGCATATTTCTGTATTCTTATCGGTTACGCATAGTGTTGGGCCAGTTGGGTAAATGCATCCCCTCGAGCCATAAAGTTGGCAAACTGATCGAAGCTAGCGCATGCTGGCGAAAGCATCACAATATCACTAGGCTTTAGCTCCGATGAAATGGCCTTGATGACTTGTTCCATCGTTTCAAATTGCTTCGCAGATGAATGCAAAGGCATAAAACGCTCACCATCACGACCAAAACAGCAAAGTTCTACATCTAACTCAGCTAACACAGGAGCAAGCTCAGAAAAATCTGCACCTTTACCATCACCACCAACCAACAAATACAACTTGCCGGAACAACGCAAGCCAGAAAGTGCTGCCAATGTACTTGCTACATTCGTCGCTTTAGAATCATTTACCCATTTTATACCGCGATTATCCGCAACCACTTGGCAACGATGTGTCAAACCGTTGTAAGATTTCAATGCATCCAAACCTTTGCGATAATCCACACCAGCTTGACGAAGTAGCGCTAACACAACCAAAACATTAGCGACATTGTGGCGCCCAACAAGACTCAAAGCGTCCGAGGTAAGGACAGGCGAGTCATGATCGCAAAGATATTCCACACCTTCAATTTCCTTAACCCCAAAGTCAGCGCTCGTGGTTAAACCAAACGAAATCACCGTCCTTTTATCATCAGGATAAGTTGCTTGATCGGCCTGGTTAACGATGCAGCACTCAGCATGTTCAAAAATTCTTAATTTGGCTTGACGGTAGTCTTCCATGCCATCATATCGGTCCATATGATCTTCTGAAAGATTAAGAAAAGCGGCTGCTTTCAATTTCAGGCTCGACGTTGTTTCAAGCTGAAAACTAGATAACTCAAGCACATACAGATCGGCTGATTGCTCCAGTAAATCCAATGCAGGAACACCAATATTCCCACCAACACCAACGCTCAAACCAGCCGCTTTGGCCACGACTCCGGTCAGGTCCGTCACCGTACTCTTTCCATTCGAACCAGTAATCGCAATAACAGGTTTATTAACAGCCCATGCAAAAAGCTCAATATCTCCAATCACTGGAATACCAGCTTGGATAGCACATTGAATCTCAGGAGTAGCTAGAGCAATACCGGGGTTCGCAACAATTAGATCAGCTTGTTGCAACCATTCCTGATTCCACCCACCGCTGTGTAGTTCTACCTCGGTCGGCAATTGTTCTGCGCCTGGCGGCTGCGGGCGAGTATCAATTACTTTAATTGATAAACTGTGCGGTAATTTTGTTAAATGCTTAACGACAGAGAGCCCGGTAATACCGAGCCCTACAACAACAACCTTATTTATATTACGCCAATGTTCCATGCCTGTTATCTCTTTACCTTAGCGAACTTTTAAGGTAGCTAAGCCAACCAATACCAAAACGATTGATATGATCCAGAATCGAACGATAACACGTGGTTCAGGCCAACCTTTTAATTCATAGTGGTGGTGGATAGGTGCCATACGGAAAATTCGTTGACCGCGCAGCTTATATGAGCCGACTTGTAAAATAACCGATAAGGTTTCCATTACAAATACACCGCCCATGATCACCAAAACAAACTCCTGACGAACAAGCACTGCAATGGTACCTAGTGCACCACCAAGGGCAAGTGAGCCGACATCCCCCATGAAAACTTGCGCTGGGTATGTATTAAACCAAAGGAAGCCAAGTCCAGCCCCCACAATAGCGGTACACACCACCACCAGCTCTGAAGCATAAGGCACATAAGGAATATGCAAATATTCCGCGAAGTTCACGTTACCCGTTGCCCATGCGATTCCTGCAAAACCTGCAGAAACCAGCACTGTTGGCATAATCGCCAGCCCATCAAGACCATCCGTAAGGTTAACTGCGTTACTGGTACCGACGATCACAAAGTAAGTCAGAACGATATACATCAATCCAAGTTGAGGCATCACTTCTTTAAAGAATGGAACCACTAACTGTGTTGCAGATGTATCTTTACCATGCGCGTACAAAGCAAAGGCTACAACGAGTGCGATCGCTGACTGCCAAAAATATTTCCATCGAGCAATCAAGCCATCTGTGTTTTTACGCACGACTTTACGGTAGTCGTCTACAAACCCAACGGCACCGTAACCAGTGAGGACAAACAGAACAGCCCACACATAAGGGTTGGATAAATCTGTCCAAAGCAAGATGGTAATAATGATCGATGCGAGGATCATGATCCCTCCCATCGTCGGTGTGCCTCGTTTGCTAAAATGCGATTCAGGGCCTTCGTTACGTACAACCTGACCGATTTGTAGCATTTGCAGACGCTTTATTAGACGAGGCCCCATCCAAAGAGAAAGTCCCAAAGCCGTCAAGACACTGACTATCGCTCGAAAAGACAAGTATTCGAATAAGCGAAAAAAAGAAAAGTATGGCTGTAGCAGCTCTGCAAGCCAAATGATCATGAATACATCTCCTTCAAAGCAGCAGCAACTTTACTCATACCGGCACTATTTGCACCTTTCACTAATAAAGTATTGGGCTCAATCCCCGGTTTTAACTGCTGCTTTATATAATCAATCATGCTGTCGTGAGTAGAAAAATGCATGCCGTGACATTCCGTGCTAATTGCTTTCGCATCCTCGCCGAAGGTCAAGACATACTCAAAATTAAATGGGGCTGCATGTTCTCCGACTTGACGGTGAAGTGCAAGACTTTCCTCACCCAACTCTGCCATATTTCCGAGAATAAGCCAGCGAGAGCCTTTAAAACCCGCGAGTAGATCAACTGCGGCCTTCATAGCAGGAACGCTCGCGTTATAGCTATCATCAATCAGTTTAATATTCGACTTAAGCTGTTCAACTTCCACTCGACCTTTCACTTTCACAAGATTCGCAAGGCCATGTTGGATCATAGGAAGCGTCGCTCCCAACTCAAGAGCAAGAGCCGCGGCTGCTAAGGCATTAGCAACATTATGCTGACCAACAATACTGAGCTGAATATTGGTATCCCCCTCAGGAGTATGCATCGTGAAATTGGCCTCTCCAATCTCATTTAACACAATGTGGCTAGCGTAAAAATCCGCTGTATTATTGGTTGAAGAAAAGGTTTTAACTGTCTTATCCGCCAACACAGAACACCAGTGTTCACCGCCTTGACTATCTAAATTGACGATCGCCACTGCGCCAGCTTTCAAACCTTGGTAGATTTCACCTTTTGCTTGCTTAACGCCATCGATTGACCCAAATCCTTCCAAATGTGCTGCCGCCACATTATTGACCAATGCGACATCCGGTTTCACCAATTGAGTGGTGTAAGCAATTTCTCCGATGTGGTTTGCCCCTAGTTCAATAACTGCATATTCATCTTCAGGAGCAGAACGTAAAAGTGTTAACGGCACACCAATATCATTATTGAAATTTCCAGCAGTAAAAAGAACTTGGCCTTTTGCCGCCATAATACTAGCAACCATTTCTTTTACTGTTGTTTTACCGCAACTGCCTGTTATCGCAACGGTTGGCGTATTGCATTGGCTATGTACGTATGCAGCTAACTGCCCTAATGCCAACTTGCTATCTGCCACGACAACCTGCGATGTTGTGAAGGGTAAAGCTCTTTCCACTAACAAGGCACTTGCATGTGCTTCAACGGCTTGAACGGCAAAATCATGCGCATCAAAGCGTTCACCTTTCAGAGCAACAAATAATGCGCCAGCGGTAATTGTGCGCGTGTCTGTTGAAACAGCAATGATCTTCTGGTCATCACCAACAAGCTCACCATCCACGACCTTTGCAATTTCGCTTAATTGAAGAGAAATCATTGACCTAACTCCAACAGTTGTTGTGCCGATTCACGATCTGAATAGTGGATCGTTTCATGCGCCATAACTTGATAATCCTCGTGCCCTTTTCCAGCTAACAAGATAATGTCTTCAGCACTCGCATGTGCTAACGCGAAGCGTAATGCGTCATAGCGACAATGCTCGACGGTTGCTCGCTCTGGCTCACGCAACCCTGAAAGCATATCTTGAATAATGGCTTGTGGAGATTCACTGCGAGGGTTGTCATCCGTGAGAATCACTTCATCACCGAGACGTTCTGCAATTTCCGCCATCATAGGCCGCTTACCGGTATCACGATCACCACCACAACCAAAGATAGTCCAAAGCTTTCCTTGGCAATGCACGCGCAACGCCATCAACGCTTTTTCTAATGCGTCCGGGGTATGAGCATAATCAACAACAACTTTGGCTTTCTCTTTTGCTTGGAAAAGCTCCATGCGTCCCAAAACAGGTTTTAGATATGGGGCGCTCTCCGTCAGAGCTTGTTTGCTAAAACCAAGCTGAAGTAGTGTTGCGAAGGCAAGCAATACATTACAGGCATTAAACTCACCAATAAGCGGTACTTGCATTTGTCCTTGACCACAGAGGCCGTCAAAACAAAGATCAATCCCAGCATCACTATAATGCACTTGAGTTGCCCAAATTCCTGTTTCTTTAGGAGTGAGAGAAACGGCCGTCACGTTTGGCAGCTTTTCAGCCCAACTAGCACCAATCGAGTCATCAATGTTGATCACTGCGTGCTGACAATGATGTTCACTAAACAATAGAAACTTGGCATCAGCATAATCTTCCATGGTGCCATGGTAATCCAAATGATCTCGGCTTAAATTAGTAAAGACTCCGACTTTAAACGGTACGGCTTTTACACGACCTTGAACTAAGCCATGAGAAGAAACCTCTAATGCCGTGTATTGAGCCCCTTGCTTTTCAAGCTCGTGAAGTGTGTGCATGACTTCAACAGCATTACCTGTCGTATTAGCCGCAGGTTTTAGCTCGTTGAGAAAACCGTTTCCAGTTGTCCCCATTACTGCCGCACGGCGGTGAAGCAACTCAAGCCATTGAGCAATAAGTTGAGTGATGGTGGTTTTACCATTTGTCCCTGTCACGCCGATAAGTTGATTGGATATGAGCGGATAACGCTTAGCGGCAAGGGTTGAAAGAAGCGTGTTCAGTTCTTGAATATAGATAACTGGGGTGCCATGTAACTCCGTAATATGGCCGTGCGGCTGCAACTCGCAGGCCTCAGCAATCACGGCATTTGCCCCAGCAGAGATAGCAGCATCGATATAATTTCGACCATCAACAACGTGGCCTTTGACGGCTACAAATGTATCCCCTTGCGTGATCTTTCGACTATCTAATTCAAGATGGGTAATGATTAAATCAGCGTATGGCTGTTTACTGACATCAACCCATGTTGAAAGCAGTGAAGCCAGTGTCAATTCCTTGAACATCAATGTTCTCGCTTATTCTTCTTTAAATCGATTTTCATCCGGGGCAATATTTAAAATTTGCAATGTCCCCTTCATTATCTCAGCAAATACCGGTCCCGCTACCGAACCACCGTAATAGAGATCACCCTGTGGCTCATTCACAATCACAACCAGTGCAACTCGTGGATCGCTAACCGGTGCCAAGCCAGCTGTAACCGCCACATATTCATCACTATAACCACCTGCACTCGCCTTTCTCGACGTACCTGTTTTGGCGGCAATACGATAACCCGGTACTGCGGCTTTGGTGGCTGTACCACCAGGCTGAGTTACCGTTTCAAGCATGTTTAAGACTTTGCGGGCATTATCTTTATCAATAACCTGTCGAGATAAATCTTGCTGATTGTTATCTATGATGTGGATTGGCTGATATTTACCATAATTGCCCAAAGTTGCATATGCATGAGCAAGTTGAAGAGGTGTTATAGAAATGCCGTAGCCAAAGGCTAAGGTAGCAATTTCAAATTTAGACCAACGGCGGCGGTTCGGGAAAATACCCGCAGTTTCACCAATCAGGTTCAAGCCAGAGATCTCCCCAAGACCAACAGAGCTATACATCCCAAGCAACGCTTCTAATGGCATGCTGAGTGCTAGTTTCGCCACACCAATATTACTGGATTTTTGTAGGATTTTAGCAAGGCTTGCTTTGCCCGCTCTTGAGGTATCTCGAACGCGGCTACCACCAATTTGCATGATGCCATTGCCAGTATCAATAATGGTATTTTCATCAGCTACACCATTTTCAAGTGCTGCTAATACAACAAACGGTTTGACGGTAGAACCCGGCTCTAAGGCATCAGTAATAACACGGTTGCGCATTTTTGCCGATTGTAGATCAGAGCGATTATTAGGGTTGTAAGATGGCGCATTGACCATCGCAAGAACGGCTCCAGTTTTTACATCCAGAATAACAGCTGAGCCCGATGTTGCACGGTAATCGGCAACAGCTTGCTTAATAGCTCTAAAAGCAATGGCTTGTAAGCGCTGATCGATCGTCAGTTGCAGTGGTTTTCCTTCTTCTCGCTCTTCAAGCGAAATATTCTCAACCACTCGGCCGTAACGGTCTTTTCGGATGATCCGCTTACCCGCCTCACCAGTTAGCCATTTATCATAACTACGCTCAACCCCTTCAAGGCCATGTCCATCAATACCTGTCACCCCTACTAAGTGGGCACTAACTTCACCGGCTGGATAGTAACGACGAGATTCCGCTTTGAGGCCTATGCCCGCGAGTTTTAACTCTCGAATATAATTTGCCATCGCTGGACTGACTTGGCGCTGCAAGTAAATAAATCGACGTGTTTTATTTCTTTCAATTTTATTGATCAAGCTTTGGCGTTTAAGGCCTAAAACGTCAGCGAGTGCATACCAACGATCTCGATCACCTAAGCCACCTTGCTTAAAGATGGTCGCAGGGTCTGCCCATACGGCTTGAACTGGAACACTAACCGCCAAAGGCTCATCATTTCGATCAGAGATAATACCGCGAGCTGAATGTAATGTTTTGGCACGGACCGAACGCATATCACCTTGTCGAATGAGGTTATCTGGTTCGATGATTTGTATGTAGGCAATGCGCCCAACTAACAATGCAAAGGCGCAGAAGACAAAAGACAGGACGACATAAATACGCCAGTTTATAACAACAGGAGACGTTGCTTCTGGCTTAGGTGTTGCTTTTTTCGGAGTAACTTTTTTTGAGCTCATTGCAGGTTTATAACAACTTCTTTATCTGAGTCAGGACGCTTCATTTCAAGATCTTGCTTGGCGACGGCTTGTACACGGCTATGTTCTGCAAGAGCCGTCTCTTCTAACAATAGATTTCGCCACTCATTATCTAAACGCTCGCGCTCTATCAAAGCCTGATCTTTTTCAGAGATAGCTTGTCTAGAATGGTGGGTTGTAAATACAACCCCCATTGCGGTAGCAAAAATTAATACCAATAAAATAAGGGGGACGCGACCTGTCGATATCAGATCCCGTGCCACTAACTTAGCTAAATTAGGCGTCTGCTCACTCATATAAGTTAAAGTTTTTCAGCGATGCGAAGAACCGAACTACGAGAGCGCGTGTTCATCTCAATCTCTTGTTTTGAAGGTTTAATAGCTTTACTCACTGCTTTTAGGTTTGCACTACCTAACGCTTTGATCTGCGCTTCAGTCATCGGAATGCCATGAGGAACTTCTGGTCCTTTGCTTTCTTTTCTAATGAATCGCTTCACCATGCGATCTTCTAGTGAGTGGAAACTGATCACGGACAAACGCCCTTGCGGAGCAAGAATACTAGCCGCTCCTTTTAATGCAGTATCAATTTCTTCGAGTTCACTGTTGATGTAAATACGAAAAGCCTGAAAAGCACGAGTGGCGGGGTGTTTCTTTTCTTTGAAACTCTTAGGCGCAGCATCTGAGATCAGCTTCGCCAATTGGCCAGTACGAGTTAATGGCTCATTTTCTTCATTTTCACGATAAGCCACAATTGCCTTTGCTATTCGACGGGCATGTTTGTCTTCGCCAAACTCACGAATAACCCAAGTAATGTCATCAAGGTCGGCTTCAGCTAACCATTGAGAAACCGATATCCCCGACGTTGGATCCATACGCATATCAAGAGGGCCGTCTTTCATGAAGCTAAAGCCTCGCTCCGCATCATCTAGTTGAGGAGAGGAAACACCTAGGTCTAGCAATACCCCATCAACTTTACCAGCAATACCATGCTGCGTCGCATACTCAGCCATTCCTGAAAATGGGCCGTGTATAATGGTGAAACGTGGATCTTCAATCTTTTTGGCTTCAGCGATCGCTTGTGGATCACGATCGATACTAAATAAGCGTCCCTCTTCGCCTAACTGAGAAAGAATTGTTCGGCTGTGCCCTCCGCGTCCAAAGGTGCCATCAATATAGATGCCGTCTGGTTTAATCGCTAAACCTTCAATAGATTCGTGAAGTAAAACAGAAATGTGTTTGAATGCGTCGGTCATGGTCTTCTCATTTACTATCGCAGTGTTGCGTCTGATGTCCAGTGTACTCATTTGGCAACTTATCGTCACCTTGTCCCATCAGGAACACGTGATATTGCGCTAAGTTTATTGCTTGTAAAATAATTTACGTCAACTAAAAGCAAAAAACCCATCATAACGATGTTGTTACGATGGGTTTTAAATAGGGGGAGTTGACCTGTAAGCCGGGTTCTGTACCGTTTGCACGGTGGTAGCCATTCGTCTAGGCCAGCAATCGCTCACTGGCTCAAGCAACCTACCCGCTTCTCCAACGCGAGCCACGCTATGCGGAAGCCTATTTGGTCTTGCTCCGGGTGGAGTTTACCTTGCTACGAACTGTTGCCAGTCGCACGGTGCGCTCTTACCGCACCCTTTCACCCTTACCTGTTCCCTTACGGGCCATCGGCGGTCTTCTCTCTGCTGCACTTGTCGTAGGCTTTCGCCCCCCAGGCGTTACCTGGCACCCTGCTCTATGGAGCCCGGACTTTCCTCCCCTCCATCAGTCTCCCCTAACACAAGGCTAAAGGACATCAATGAAGCAGCGACTACCCAGTCAACTCCGGAGGCGGATTGTATAGAGTTATCCCATTGGAGTCCAGAGAGATCACATAGATAATGAAACGAATGCGCTAATTGATGTTTTTTTATTCATAATTGCCGCAAAGCCGCAAAACTCAATCTTATCTATCTATAAAGCGATTCAATCTAGATGCTCTAGTCCCCATTTGTACAAGGCATTTTTCTTCAGGTTATAGATCTCTGCGGCCAACGCTGCAGCCTTTTTCAGAGGCAGTTCTTTGGTCAATATCGCTAAAGTACGGGTTGCCTCATCAGGCAAGGTGTCCTCAACAGATTCACGGAAACCATGAACCAAAAGAACCATCTCACCTTTTTGTTGGTTATCATCCGACTTGACCCACTCAATAAGTTCACCAAGTGGTAGACCTTGTATGGTTTCAAATGTTTTGGTCAGCTCTCTCGCTAATACAACTTCACGCTCTGGGCCAAGAATATCCAGCATGTCTTCGAGTGAATCAATAATGCGATGCGGTGATTCGTAAAAGATACACGTCCGTGCTGCTTTTGAGATTTCTAGAAACTTGTCTTTGCGCCCTTTGCTTTTCGGTGGTAAGAATCCCTCAAAGCTAAAGCGATCTGATGGTAACCCAGACGCACTTAAAGCCGTAATGACAGCGCAAGCCCCAGGAAGTGGCACAACTTTGACGCCTGCCTGACGACATTTTGTGACCAAATGGTAACCTGGATCGCTAATAAGAGGAGTGCCAGCATCAGAAACAAGCGCGATGGATTGGCCTTCCAGCAATTTATCCACCAATACTTGCGCCTTTTGTTGTTCATTATGATCATGTAAGGCATAAGTTTTGGTTTGAATACTGAAGTGAGACAATAACTTACCAGTGTGGCGCGTATCCTCAGCAGCAATGAGATCGACTCCAGACAGTACCTCTATCGCACGCTGGGTAATATCACCCAAATTGCCGATTGGGGTCGGCACAATGTAGAGAGTTGGGATCTCTGCTGGCAATGTTTTGTTATCTGTCATTTGTTTACCATCACTTCAACGATTAATATAGACACAATCTTACACGGAATTACTAAAATACTCATGGCTAACAAAAACCATAAGCGACTCAGTGTAACACGCATTCTGACGCCTGTTGCACTTGCGGTGACTTTAGCGGCGTGTTCGTCTAAACCTTCAGCACCGACATCAGTGGACATTACCCTTGATCCATCTCAATCAACCCAAAGCTATCTCATGCGAGCGGATGCTTCTCAAGGCAGCTTACAAAATGATTGGTTGATCATGGCATTAAAATCAGCCATTGCGGAGAATGATGACGTACAAGCTCAGTTATTGTTGAAACGCCTCGCCCGTCAACCTCTGTCTGAACCACAGCAAGCGGAATGGCAGCTGGCGCGAGCACAGCTTTTGGTGAATCAATCAGACTATTCAGACGCCTTGTCAGGGCTAAATTTCAAACCTGGATGGATGCTGGAAGACGAACAGTGGCGTGATTACCACAATCTACGAGCCAAGCTGTTTGCAAAAAAAGGGGATTACTTTGAAGCCAGCCGTGAACTGATCGCCCTGTCTTCATATTTAGCCTCTTCACAGCAAAGTTATGTGGCTCAAGATGTTTGGGCAAATTTAAACCGTTACTCCGCTAATGAAATTACACGCTTCTCAGCACAACCTGAAGAAGCGGTTCTAGACGGTTGGTTACAGCTTACGACTTAC
The DNA here is from genome assembly GCF_050113695.1 of Vibrio sp. TRT 17S01. Classification (NCBI taxonomy): domain Bacteria; kingdom Pseudomonadati; phylum Pseudomonadota; class Gammaproteobacteria; order Vibrionales; family Vibrionaceae; genus Vibrio; species Vibrio sp. TRT 17S01. Next base: position 385,956 of record NZ_JBNJOG010000002.1, read on the forward strand.
GTTAAGGCGATGTCGAACAACATCCCTCAACTTAAGAATACGCTGGAAAAATGGTTAGCCGAAAACCCAAATCATCCTGCAGCACTATACACACCAAAATCACTGCAAAACATTCTTTCACTAGAAATAACAAAACCAGTAAACACAGCGTTGCTGTTACCACTAACAGGTAAGTTTGCTAAGCAAGCTCAGCTTATTCGTGATGGTTTTATTCTTGAAATGATGAACGATGAGCAACGTGACCCAAGTGCAACACTCACGGTTGTCGATACCAATACGATCACAGTGGAAGAGTTAGAGCGTACACTGCTTGAAAAAAATATCGATTTCATCGTTGGACCACTTATCAAAGATGATGTTGAAAAGCTTCAAGCAGCACAAGATAAGTTCGCTCAACCAGTACCAATGCTGGCGTTAAACATCCCTGACGAAATCGAAAACGGCACCAGCACTTGTTATTTAGCGCTATCACCAGAACAAGAAGTTGAACAAGCTGCCAAACATTTGTATGAACAAGGCTACAAATATCCTCTGATCCTCGCACCGAAAGGACACCTAGGTGAGCGTGTCGTTTCTGCTTTTAATCGAGAGTGGCAACAACATAGCGAGAATAAAGTTGCAGTGACTCTATTTAGTGATAAACGCCAACTACAACGTAATATTAACTCCGCATTTGGCCTACAAGGCAGTCAGCAACACATTGCGCAAATGGAATCTTTATTAGGTATTTCGTTGGAAACACAGCCACGTAGCCGCCGTGATGTAGATGCCGTTTATATTGTTGCAAGCAGCGCAGAATTGACCTTGATTAAGCCGTTTATCGAAGTGGCTATTAATCCAGATACAGCACCACCTAAGCTGTTTTCTAACTCACGTAGTAACAATGGTCGTCATCAGTACGAAGATTTATCCGGTGTTGTTTACAGCGATATTCCTCTACTTATCCATCCTGAAGAGCAACTGAAAAGACAGATGGATGAAATGTGGCCAAATGAATCCAATTCACAAAAACGCTTACAAGCGTTAGGTATGGATGCGTATCTAATGATGGAACAATTACCTCAAATGAAAGTCGTGGATGGTTACACTGTCAAAGGCCGAACCGGGGTATTGAGCATCAATGAACAATGTGTTGTTGAACGTGAAATCGATTGGGCGGAGCACAGTGCTCAATAACCGCCGCAAGGTAGGCCAACATTATGAAACCGCAGCAGAGAAGTATTTACTCAGTTGCGGTCTCACGTTAATTGAGAGAAACTTCAATACCAAAGGTGGTGAGTTGGATCTGATAATGAAACAAGGTTCAACTATCATCTTTGTTGAAGTACGATACCGAAAAAATCAATCATATGGGCACGCGGCCGAAACAGTGACCGCGAGTAAAGCAAAAAAACTAATCCATGCGGCCAACATATGGTTAATGAAAAATAACCTCTCAGTCTATTCAACCGACTTTCGGTTTGATCTTGTCGCCATTCACTCACAGGGGCAACAAATTGACTGGATTAAGAACGCGATCACTCAAGGATAACCGATGCTAGATAGCATTAAAGACAGTTTTACCGAAAGTATTCAAATCCAAATTGCCGCTGCTGAAGCATTACCAGATGCGATCACACACGCCGCTCAAGCTATGGTTGCTAGCTTGCTTAACGGTAATAAAATTCTGTGTTGTGGTAATGGTGGCTCATCATCTAATGCTCAACTTTTCGTTTCTTGTTTACTAAACCGATTTGAAACTGAAAGACCAAGCTTGCCTGCTATGGCACTAACTTCTGACAACACCACTTTGACCGCTGTAGCAAATGACTATCACTATCAGGAAATTTTTTCCAAACAAGTACGTGCATTTGGCCAGCCCGGCGACATTCTCTTAGCCATCTCAACCAGTGGTAACAGCAAAAACATCATTAAGGCGATGGAAGCAGCAGTTACCCGCGATATGACAATCATTGCATTTACAGGTAAAGATGGCGGCGAAATGGCTGGATTACTTGGTGAAAATGACGTTGAAATTCGTATTCCGTCTCACAGAACGGCGAGAATTCACGAAGTTCATATGGTGACACTGCATTGCTTATGCGATCTTATTGACCAAGTATTATTCCCTGCTCACGAAGAGTAATTCAATGAACTCCATAAAAGCCTTATTCTTAACTCTCACACTACTTGCGACTTCTGGATGCGCAGGCTTATTTGTCGCAGGAGCCGCGACAACTGCAGCGATCGTAATTGATACTCGTAGCACTCAAGAAATATGGCAAGATAACAATATTGAATTTGAAGTCGCGGGCATTACAAATAAAGCACCTTATCGTGGAAAAGTTCGTGTCATTGCCAGTTCATACAAAGGAACTGTTGTGCTAATGGGACAAGCACAAACACAGGAGTTATTGGAACAATTTGAACATCAAGCCAGTAAAGTCAAAGGTGTGCATGAAATCTTTAATCAAGTAAAAATCAAAGCTCCACTATCGGTTGGTGAGATCAGCCACGACAGTTGGATCACGACAAAAGTGAAATCAGCCTTACTTACCGATTCAGCATTAACTGGCGTTAAAATAAAGGTGATCACTGAAGATAATGAGGTATTCCTCTTAGGCTATGTCTCACATGCTCACGCAGATAAAGCCGCAGAAATCGCACGTAATATTTCTGGTGTAAAACGGGTGATTAAAGCTTTCCAGTACGGAGACTAAATACCTTTTCAATACAGATATAAAAAAGCAGCGCCTAGACGCTGCTTTTTTTATTTAACAACCCTTAAACTTGGGCGACCTTTGGGTCTTGGTGGTTCATCATCAGGGAATACACCCTCTTCCACTTCGCTATCTTCTTCTGATGCCAAAGACAGAGATGACGAGTCAGTCTCATCAAGAAACTCTTCCGCTTGCTCATCCACCATGTATGCATCTTCTGCTTCAAACATAGTTCCTGCACCGTTTTCACGAGCATAAATAGCCTGAACAGCATAGAGAGGAACAATCACAGAATGAGGCTTACCACTGAAACGAGCATTAAATGTAATCGCTTCATTACCTAACTCCAAATTACCCACAGCACGAGGAGCAATATTTAGAATGATCTGGCCATCCTGCACAAATTCCATTGGTACTCTGACACCAGGTAATGTGGCAGCGACAACCAAGTGAGGTGTCAGATCATTATCCACGAGCCAATCATAAAATGCGCGAAGCATATATGGGCGTCGTGGTGTCATCTCAGTAATATCCATTAACGAACCAGACGCATTTCACGCTCGGCTTCAGTCAATGAAGCTAAGAAAGAATCACGTTCAAATACACGATTCATGTATATCTTCAGCTCTTTAGAGCCTGGGCCAACCAAATCGATACCTAACACAGGTAAACGCCACAATAGTGGAGCTAGGTAACAATCGATCAAGCTAAACTCTTCACTCATGAAGTATTCGTACTCAGCAAATACAGGAGCAAGTGTTAATAAGTCATTACGTAACTTATTACGTGCATTCTCTGCTTCTTCAGCAGTACCACTGTTCACTTTTGCAGCCAGTGAATACCAGTTACGTTCGATGCGATAAATCATCAAGCGGCTGTTACCACGAGCAACTGGGTATACAGGCATCAACGGTGGATGCGGAAAACGCTCATCCAAATATTCCATGATGATCTTTGAATCGTAAAGCGCTAACTCACGGTCAACTAGAGTAGGTACTGATTTATATGGGTTCAATTCTACAAGCTCAGTTGGAAGATTAGCTTCGTCAACTAACTCAACCTCAACACTTACACCCTTCTCAGCCAGAACAATACGTACCTGATGGCTATACATATCAGACGCACTAGAAAATAGAGTCATCACAGAACGTTTATTGGCAGCTACAGCCATGGAGCCCTCCAGCACACTTACAGATATAAAAAAACAATGGAGGCTAAGCCTCCATTGTAAACAATAAAATTTGGAAATTAGCACAGCATGATAGCACAATTAGTGCACATCACGCCAATACTCTTTCTTAAGAAGCACAACTACAATGGTGAAGATAATAAGGAAACCCATTACCCACCATCCAAGAGCATGTCGTTCTAACTTCACAGGATCACCAGAATACTCAAGGAAGTTAACGAGATCTCGCACTGCATCATCGTATTCCTCGTTATTTAGCTCACCTGTACCATCAGACTCAACACCAACCACTTTTTGTATTTCCTTACCATCTACGACTTCTAATGCGTAAATTGGTTTAGGTATACCTTGTAGCTCTTCTAATACATGGGGCATACCAACACTTGGGAATACGATGTTATTTACACCAAATGGACGGCTTGGATCCTCATAAAAAGAACGCAAATATGTGTATAACCAGTCAGTACCACGAACTCGAGCAACCAAAGTCAAATCAGGTGGTGGAGCACCAAACCACTTCGCTGCAGAATCCTCAGGGATTGAATTTTCCATTAAATCACCGACTTTTGCTTCAGGATCAAAGATTAAATTATCCTTCAACAGCTCCACCGGAATACCAATATCACGAGCAACACGCTCATAGCGTTGGTACTGAGCAGAATGACAACCGAAACAGTAGTTCATAAACAATTTCGCACCATTTTGCAGTGACGCTTGATCACTCAGGTCATTGTTTGCTTTATCAAGTGGTACGTTCGCACCCGCTGCCATTGCCAATGAAGGCAGCATTGCAAATAAAATTACAATCCATTTTTTCATTTGAATGTCACCCTTTCTGGTAGTGGCTTAGTCGCTTCGTTCTTACTGTAGAAGTACAGCAGTACGAAGAACATGAAGTAAGCTAAGCTGAAGATCTGAGCTAGCAGCGTGTATGTTGGTGTTGCTGGAAGCGCACCGAGGATACCCAACGCAATAAAGCTGATCGTGAATTGGATGATATTGAATAAATGGAACTTACTGCGGTAGCGATAAGAACGTACGCGGCAACGATCTAACCAAGGAAGTACAAACAGAACCGCAATCGACGCCCCCATAGCAATAACACCAAGTAGCTTGTCTGGAACCGCACGAAGGATCGCGTAGAACGGAGTGAAGTACCAAACAGGAGCAATGTGCTCAGGTGTTTTTAGAGGGTTGGCCGCTTCAAAGTTAGGTGGCTCAAGGAAGTAACCACCCATCTCTGGGTTGAAGAACAACACGTAGCAGAAGAAGAATAAGAAACCCGCTATACCAACCATATCTTTCACCGTACCGTAAGGATGGAAAGGAATCGAGTCGATAATATCGTACTTCTTCGTGTAGTAGTCGTGGAACTTAAACTGTGTCTTGTGATCGTCGCCCATCGTGCCTTTTGGCAGTTTAGTTTCGATACCGTCAGGGTTGTTTGAACCTACTTCGTGCAGCGCTAGTACGTGCAAAACGATAAGCAGCAGAAGTACGATTGGTAGTGCGATAACGTGTAGAGCAAAGAAACGGTTAAGCGTCGCGCCAGAGATAACGTAGTCACCACGAATCCATAACGTTAGATCATCACCAATAACAGGGATAGCACCGAAGAGAGAGATGATTACCTGAGCCCCCCAGTAAGACATTTGCCCCCATGGAAGTAGGTAACCCATGAATGCTTCTGCCATCAGCACCAAGAAGATCAACATACCGAAGATCCATAGTAACTCACGAGGCTTCTGGTACGAGCCATAGATAAGACCACGGAACATGTGCAGATAAACAACAACAAAGAAAGCTGAAGCACCAGTAGAATGCATGTAACGCAGTAACCAACCGTATTCAACATCACGCATGATGTATTCGATTGAAGCGAATGCACCATCACCCGATGGTACGTAGTTCATTGTTAACCAAATACCCGTAAGGATCTGGTTCACCAACACAAGCATCGCTAGCGAGCCAAATAAATACCAAAAGTTAAAATTCTTTGGCATCGGATACTCAGAGAGGTGCTTCTTATACGCGTTCATTGCGGGTATGCGTTTTTCTACCCAATCCAGTAGAGCTTGCATTATGCTTCCCCTCCTTCATCAACACCGATAAGGATTTTGGTATCGCTTAGGTACATGTGCTTAGGTACCACAAGGTTTAATGGCGCTGGAACACCTTGAAATACACGACCAGCCATATCAAACTTCGAACCATGACATGGACAGAAGAAACCTGATTTAACACCTTGAACTTGCTCGCTAAAACTGTCTGGCAAATAAGTTGGTGAACAACCAAGGTGAGTACAAATACCTACTGCTACAAAATATTCAGGTTTAATAGAACGGTAAGCATTCTGAGCGTAATCTGGTTGTTGGGCTTCACCAGATTCAGGATCACGAAGCTGTCCGTCGATCGCTGTTAAGCCATCAACCACAGATTGAGCGCGACGAACCACCCATACAGGTTTACCACGCCACTCAACACGTACCATTTGCCCCTCTTCAAGTTTACCTACTTCAACTTCAACAGGAGCACCTGCAGCTTTCGCTTTTTCACTTGGGTTCCAAGATTTAATAAAAGGAACGGCAACCGCAGCTGCTCCCAAACCACCAACAACAGCTGTTGTAGCAGTTAAGAAACGTCTGCGACCGTTATTTAAAGGCGCATTGCTCATCCAAACATTCTCCCACTTGCTCCTTGGGGATATCAGGCTCTTTGACCCGGTTATTTCCCTTTAAGAGCATGGCTAACAAAATACGAATTTAGTTGTATTTATTTGATTGGAAATGATAAATAAAACCCTACTTTTTGACAAGATAAAGCTACCTTTTTGTAACATTTGTGAATGCAATTCGCTTGTGAAGTCACAAAAGGAACAAATCTGATATTAATATGCTGAGATTCTCAGGAATGAAGGGATTTGATTTGAAGCAAAAAACAAAAAGCCTGGCAAGAAGCCAGGCTTTGATAGCGTAATCCAGTACATCTGGAACGTATAATTCTTCCGAAGAAAAATTAACGTTTAGAGAACTGTGGACGACGACGTGCTTTACGTAGACCAACTTTCTTACGTTCAACGCAACGAGCGTCACGAGTAACGTAACCAGCTGCACGTAGAGTAGGACGTAGAGACTCATCGTATTCCATTAGAGCACGAGTGATACCGTGACGGATAGCACCTGCTTGACCTGAAATACCGCCACCTTTAACAGTAACGTATAGGTCTAGTTTTTCAGTTAGTTCAACTAGCTCAAGAGGCTGTTTAACAACCATGCGAGAAGTTGGACGACCGAAGTACTCATCAAGGCTACGCTTGTTGATTACGATGTTGCCGCTGCCTGGTTTAATGAAAACACGTGCAGCTGAGCTTTTGCGACGGCCAGTGCCGTAGTATTGATTCTCTGCCATTTTCGAAATCCCCGATTAGATGTCTAGTACTTGTGGTTGTTGAGCAACATGGTTGTGCTCAGCGCCAGCGTAAACTTTCAGCTTACGGTACATAGCACGGCCTAGAGGACCACGTGGTAGCATACCTTTAACCGCTAGTTCAAGAGCCATTTCAGGCTTACGATCGATCAGCTTTTCAAAAGTGATTGATTTTAGGCCGCCTGGGAACTCAGAGTGACGGTAGTACACTTTGTTCTTAGCTTTGTTGCCAGTTACAGCAACTTTCTCAGCATTGATAACGATGATGTAATCACCAGTGTCAACGTGAGGAGTGTATTCAGCTTTGTGTTTGCCACGTAGGCGAGATGCAATTTCACTTGCTAGACGGCCAAGAGTTTTACCTTCAGCGTCTACAACGTACCAGTCGCGTTTTACAGTTTCTGGTTTAGCAACGAAAGTTTTCATGCTAATAATAACCCGTTAATTTAAATTTACACTTAAGGAGCATAGCTCCCACTGACTAAGAGCCCAGTCATCACCCCTTCGAGTGGTTGGCACTCTCGACCCTAAATTCCTGTAGAATTCGGTCTGCAGTAACGGTGGGTCGCAGGATTATAGAGAAGTCAGCTGAAAAAATCACCTCTTTTTCCGCGAAAATATCATTTTTTTTCTTTGTACCGTTTTAGCTTAAATTTCGTACTAACTTAAATGCTCTTTTGCCAAATAATCATGACTTTGCATTTCTATTAAACGCGACTGACAACGCTTAAATTCAAATTCTAATTGACCAGAGCTGTATAACGCTTCTAATGCAACTTCTGCCGAAATGATTAACTTTACGTTTCGCTCATAAAATTCATCAACCAGTGCTATAAAGCGGCGCGCAGCATCATCAATGCTATGATTCATATGCACAACATCCGCTAATAGCACCGTGTGATATAGGCGAGAAATTTCAATATAATCATTTTGACTCCTCGCACTTTGGCACAGCTGAGCAAAGCTGGCATGTAACACACCATTAGATGCCGCTATCACAGGAACAGTTCGATGATTGATTTCGATTTCACACTGAATGTCTTTGTGTTCACCGACTAACTGCTCATAGTATCGAGTTAGGTTTTCACTTGCGGCGCGATCGAGAGGGAAATGATAGATCTCTGCTTGCTCTAACGTTCGTAATCGATAGTCAACCCCACTATCTACATTCAAAATCTCACAGTTTTCCTCAATTAACTGAATAGCGGGTAAAAAGCGCGCGCGCTGTAAGCCATTGCGATAAAGATCTTGTGGAGGAATATTCGAGGTTGCCACCAAAATAACATCTCGAGCAAAGAGCTCTTGGAATAAATTCCCTAAAATCATTGCATCGGTGATATCTGATACAAAAAACTCGTCAAAGCAGATAATGTCTGTTTCAGTTTTAAATTTATCTGCTACTGACTTTAAGGGATCACTGATTTCGCCTAAAGCACCTAATTCGTCATGCACGCGGTGCATGAAGCGGTGGAAATGAACTCGCATTTTGCGATTTCCTGGTAGCGTTTCGTAAAACGTGTCCATTAAATATGTTTTTCCACGCCCCACGCCCCCCCAAAAATAGAGCCCTTTAGGTGGAGGCGGGAGTTCTTGAGGCTTGCTCCATAAACGAGACCAAAGCCCGGTATTAACCTCTGATTTAGGTGTATTTTGAAAATCTATCAGATTCAAATAAAGTTGATTTAACGCCTTAATCGCTTGTAGTTGCGCGTCGTCTTTTTGAAAACCGTGTTCTTTCAAGTCAAAGTGATATTTTTCTATCGGCGTCATTGGTATACAACCTATTAGGAATATAAGAGGAGTAAAGAGCAGCAAATAAAGCGCATTCATTTCCCTTTATTGACTCAGTTTGTCATAGTACCATGTCCATCGAACATGTGTAACCACTCGGTAAAAAACATGTTAAATAACAATGATAAGGAGCAAATATGCCTTGGATTTACGCCGTAATAGGTTTGTTAGTTGGCGCAGTTTTAGGAATTATCATCGCGCGAATCACGACCCCAGGATACAAGAAGCAAAAAAGCGTCCAAAAAGAACTGGACAAAGCAAAATTTGAATTGGAACAGCAAAAACAAGATCTTGCGGATCACTTTGCGCAAACCGCAGAAATGCTGGACTCTCTAGGTAAAGAATACACAAAAATTTACCAACATATGGCAAAAACATCTACAGAATTGCTGCCTAATGTTCCAGATCAAGACAATCCATTTAACAAAAAAATTGCTGAACATAGCGAAGAAAAAGTTGAACACGAAGTTAATTCGAAAATAGAAGAAGCGCCAAAAGACTACGCTTCTGGTGCGACAGGCTTACTTAAAGAGCCAGAAAAAGAAACATTGAGCTCGGAAGACGCCGTCACCGCCAAAGCATCATAAAGCAATTTTGTATAATAGATGAACTTTGCAAAGGTTTTTAAGTCATAACTCTCAGCAGTACCTTGTGAATTCTTATTTCTCAAACAAATACAGAATCAAAAGGTCTTGAATAACATAGGAGTTATCAGATGAAAAAACCTTTGCTTGCTTTAACCGTCTTATCATTAAGCTTAAGTTCAATCATCACCCCCATACCAGCCTCAGCCGCATTACCGCTAGCCGTTAACGGTGAACAGCTTCCTAGCTTAGCGCCAATGCTAGAACGGGTAACACCCGCCGTTGTCAGTATTGCTGTTGAAGGTACTCAAGTTTCCAAGCAACGCATTCCTGAGCAATTCCGCTTTTTCTTTGGTCCCGAGTTTCCAGCCGAACAAATCCAAGAGCGCCCTTTCCGTGGTCTCGGCTCTGGCGTCATTATTAATGCAAACAAAGGCCATGTCGTCACCAACTACCATGTAATAAATGGTGCAGAGAAAATCCGAGTGAAGCTGCATGACGGACGAGAGTATGATGCAGAGCTTATCGGTGGCGATCAGCAATCTGATATCGCTTTACTCAAGTTAGAAAAAGCAAAAAATCTAACTGAAATAAAGATTTCCGATTCAGATAAACTGCGCGTCGGTGATTTTAGTGTTGCCATCGGTAATCCATTTGGTCTTGGGCAAACCGTTACCTCTGGTATTGTTTCAGCATTAGGTCGTAGCGGACTTAACGTAGAAAACCTTGAAAACTTCATCCAAACAGATGCCGCGATTAACAGTGGTAACTCTGGAGGAGCTTTAGTGAACCTAAATGGTGAGCTTATCGGTATAAACACGGCGATTCTTGGTCCAAATGGCGGAAACGTTGGTATTGGTTTTGCTATCCCATCAAATATGATGAAGAACTTAACGGAGCAAATTCTCGAGTTTGGCGAAGTGAAACGCGGCATGCTAGGGGTTCAAGGCGGAGAAATCACCTCTGAATTGGCCGAAGCGCTCGGTTATGAATCGAGTAAAGGCGCTTTTGTCAGCCAAGTAGTGCCAGAAAGTGCAGCCGATAAAGCAGGTCTAAAAGCTGGTGACATTATTGTATCAATCAATAACAAGAGTATTGATACTTTTGGTGAACTGCGAGCAAAAGTTGCCACCTTAGGCGCCGGTAAGAAAATCACTTTAGGGGTGGTTCGGGATGGCAAGAAACAAATCTTCAATGTCACCTTAGGCGAACAATCTGATGTGAAAACAACAGCAGATAAACTGCATGACGGATTGGCAGGCGCGGAGCTAACCAATACGATTGCTAATGACCCGATCTCTGGCGTGAAAGTAACGTCTGTTACCAAAGGTTCTCCTGCGGAAGCATACCAACTACAAGCCGATGACATTATTATTGGTGTTAATCGTCACCGAGTGAAAAACCTTGCGGAATTCAGAAAGATTCTAGATAAAAAACCGGGAGTGCTTGCATTGAATATTCAACGTGGCGATCGCACTATTTATCTAGTTGTTCGATAAAATGACGTGATATTGACTTTAAAGGACAGTGCTCCACCGCACTGTCCTTTTATTATTTTTTCATCTAATGCTATTCTTCATCATTCACGAGTTTTCTATCCGGAGTTGAAGAAGGTATGATCCCATTTTTGCTAAGATCTGTCGGTTTAGGTTTAGCAACGGCTGCACTTCTTTTGTTGTTAGTGCCCTCTTTACGCTCAAATGTACTACCAAATCAAGCTCAAAGCACCGGAATCGATATCAACTCCCAACAAATTTCGTTTAATCAAGCAGTGCGTAGAGCTGCGCCCGCAGTAGTCAACATCTACAGCCGGAAATACACCGAAAACAATAGAACACAACTTTCAACTCAAGGATTGGGGTCAGGCGTCATTGTCAGTGAAAAAGGCTATATCATCACCAATTACCATGTTGTAGCCAAAGCCGACCAAATCATTGTATTGCTTCAAGACGGCCGTGTTGCTGCCGCTCAATTAGTCGGTAAAGATCGACGAACAGATATCGCAATCCTTCGTATCGAAGGAACAAACCTACCAGTTATTCCACTCAATTCAGAATATTCACCAACCGTTGGTGATGTCGTACTTGCTATCGGTAACCCTTATAACCTAGGCCAAACAACAACGTTTGGTATCATCTCAGCGACTGGTCGCTCATCGATTAGTGCGGACGGACGCCAAGCCTTTATTCAAACCGACGCTGCAATTAATGAAGGCAACTCAGGTGGTGCTTTGGTCAATACTCGTGGTGAGCTGGTTGGTATTAACACTGCCTCTTTCCAGCAAGCGACTGAACTTGAGACGTATGGAATTTCTTTTGCAATCCCATATGCACTAGCAAACAAAATAATGCAGAAGATCATTGCTGACGGCCGTGTGATTCGTGGTTATATTGGAATTGATGGCCAAGATATTAACCAATTGACTGCTCGCCTCTTAGGCAATGACCATTTAGGCGGTATTATTGTGCTGGGAATTGATCCAAATGGACCTGCCGCAAAAGCAGGGTTTAAAGCGCAAGACATCATTCTAAAAATTGGTGGTCAAAAGATAAATGGCAAACAAAGTGTGATGGATATCGTGACCGAATTGCGCCCTGGAACTCAGACCGATATTTTAATACTTCGGCAGGGAGAAGAGATGACGTTACAAGTCACCATCGCAGAAGACCCCAGAGATTAGTAAAAAAATCCCCTGCTTAGCAGGGGATTTTTTTTAATTAGTCATTCAACGTTTCTTGCTCTGAAGACTGTTCAAGCTCTATACGTGTCACCCTTTGTAAACCTCTTGGTAATAACCCACCTCTGCGTCCACGTTCACCACGGAAGTTTTCAAGATCAGACGGCTTAAGGCCAAGCTTACGTTTACCCGCATACAAAGTTACCGAAGCGCCTTGTGGTAAAGCTAACAAGTGAGAGACAAACTCTTCACGTTCTTTAGCTTTCGCTGCAGGGATATTGATGATCTTATTCCCTTTACCTTTGCCTAACTGTGGGAGGTCTTTGATTGGGAACAGCAACATACGGCCTTGATTAGTAATAGCTAAGATCTCATCGCTATCTAAATCACGAATCGCATAAGGCGTCATCACTTCAGAGTTTGCAGGCAGAGTCACCAATGCTTTACCGCTGCGGTTCTTCGATAGCAAATCAGAACCTTTACATACAAAGCCGTAACCCGCATCAGAACCCACCAGCCATAGCTGCTCTTCTTCGCCCATGATCACTTGGCGAATGCTGCTGCCAGCAGTGATATTCAAGCGACCAGTAATTGGCTCACCTTGGCTTCTCGCCGATGGCAATGAATGCGACTCAAGTGAGTAGCTTCGGCCATCACTGCCAAAGAACACCGCTTGCTGATTACTCTTACCACGCGCATGCGCTAAGTATTTGTCACCAGACTTGTAGCTCAAGCCTTCTGCATCCACATCGTGACCTTTCGCGTGACGAATCCAGCCTTTCTCAGAAAGCACAACCGTGATTGGCTCACTTGGTATTAAGTCTCGTTCAGTCAGCGCTTTTGCTTCTGCACGTTCAACCATTGGCGAACGACGGTCATCACCGTATTTCTCTGCATCTGCTTTGATTTCTTTCTTCAGTAGTGTGTTCAGACGACGCTCAGAACCTAGTAGCTGTTCTAGCTTCTCACGTTCTTTTTCTAGCTCGTCTTGCTCACCACGGATCTTCATCTCTTCTAGTTTGGCTAAATGACGAAGTTTAGTATCTAGAATCGCATCCGCTTGGATATCGGTAATGCCAAAGCGTTCCATCAGCACTGCTTTTGGATCGTCTTCAGTACGAATGATCTCAATCACTTCATCTAGGTTGAGGTAAGCAACCAACAAACCTTCCAAGATGTGTAGACGAGCCATTACTTTGTCTAGGCGGTGTTGTAGACGGCGACGCACAGTCGTGCGACGGAACTCGATCCACTCAGACAGAATTTGAACCAGACCTTTAACTTGAGGACGGTTATCCAAACCAATCATGTTCAAGTTAATGCGGTAGCTGCGCTCAAGATCGGTTGAAGCGAACAAGTGGTTCATCAACAGATCACAATCTACGCGATTTGACTTTGGAACCACAACGATACGCGTTGGGTTCTCGTGATCCGATTCATCGCGAAGGTCGTCAACCATTGGTAGCTTCTTAGCGCGCATTTGGTTTGCGATTTGCTCAAGCAGTTTCGCACCTGATACTTGGTGTGGCAGAGAAGTGATAACGATATCTGAACCTTCTTTGTGCCATACCGCGCGCATCTTGATGCTGCCGCGACCGTTACGGTAAATCTTCTCGATATCCGCTTGCGGCGAAATGATTTCTGCTTCTGTCGGGTAGTCTGGGCCTTTAACGAACTGCATCACATCTGGCAGTTCCGCTTTCGGGTTGTCGATCAAATGGATGGTTGCATCCGCCACTTCACGAACGTTGTGAGGCGGGATATCTGTCGCCATACCAACCGCGATACCAGTTACACCGTTTAGCAGGATATGAGGCAGACGTGCAGGCAACATTTGAGGCTCTTTCATCGTGCCATCAAAGTTAGGTTGCCATTCAACCGTGCCTTGACCTAATTCACCCAGCAGCACTTCGGCAAACTTAGACAGTTTTGCTTCGGTATAACGCATTGCTGCGAATGATTTCGGGTCATCTGGCGCACCCCAGTTACCTTGACCGTCAACCAATGGGTAACGGTAAGAGAATGGCTGTGCCATGAGTACCATCGCTTCGTAACATGCAGAGTCACCATGCGGGTGGTATTTACCCAACACGTCACCAACGGTACGTGCGGATTTTTTGTATTTTGCTGATGCCGAAAGACCAAGCTCCGACATTGCGTAAATGATGCGTCGTTGAACCGGCTTCAAACCATCGCCAATGTATGGCAATGCGCGGTCCATGATTACGTACATCGAGTAGTTCAGATAAGCGTCTTCGGTGAACTTGCGCATTGGCAACTGTTCAACGCCATCGTAAGTAATTTCTGTAGACATCCGTTAAACCTCTGCCATATCGCCGTTGTTTTGTAGCCAAGAACGACGATCATCTGCTCGTTTCTTACCAAGCAGCATGTCCATCATTTCCATGGTCGCCGCCGAGTCATCAATGGTTAACTGAACCAGACGACGCGTGTTCGGATCCATGGTTGTTTCGCGCAACTGAAGTGGGTTCATCTCACCCAGACCTTTGAATCGTTGCACGTTGATTTTGGCTTTCTTCTTCGACAAGCGCTCTAGTACGCCATCTTTTTCGTCATCGTCTAGGGCATAGAAGACTTCTTTACCACAGTCGATACGATACAGAGGCGGCATCGCTACGTAGATATGACCAGCTTCAACCAGCGCACGGAAGTGACGTGTGAACAGTGCACACAATAGCGTTGCGATGTGCAAACCATCCGAGTCCGCATCGGCAAGGATACAGATCTTACCGTAACGCAGGCTGTCTAGGTTGTCGCTGTCTGGGTCGATACCCAAAGCAACAGAGATGTCGTGCACCTCTTGAGAAGCAAGAACTTGGTCTGCAGAGACTTCCCACGTATTCAGGATCTTACCACGCAGTGGCATCACTGCTTGGAACTCACGATCACGTGCTTGTTTAGCAGAGCCGCCCGCCGAGTCACCCTCTACGAAAAAGATTTCGGTGCGGTTAAGGTCTTGTACAGAACAGTCGGTCAGTTTACCTGGCAATGCAGGACCTGATGCGACCTTCTTACGTACAACCTTTTTGCTCGCACGCATACGACGGTGGGCATTCGCGATACATACTTCAGCTAACTGCTCAGCCAGTTGTGGCTTTTCGTTCAACCATAGGCTGAATGCATCTTTTACTACACCAGAGACAAAGGCAGCTGTTTGACGAGAAGACAAACGCTCTTTGGTTTGACCGGCAAACTGCGGGTCTTGGATCTTAACTGACAGTACGTAAGAACAGCGGTCAAAAACGTCATCACCGGTTAGCTTCACGCCACGAGGCAACAAGTTACGGAATTCACAGAACTCACGCATTGCATCGAGCAAGCCTTGGCGTAGACCGTTAACGTGCGTACCACCTTGTGCGGTTGGGATAAGGTTCACGTAGCTTTCCGTGATCATCTCGCCGCCTTCCGGCTGCCAAATTACCGCCCAGTTTGCCGCTTCGGTTTCAGCTGAGAACTCACCAGTAAATGGTTCTTCTGGTAGAACTGGGTAACCTTTTACACCTTCCGCTAGATAGTCTTTCAGACCATCTTCGTAGTGCCATTTGTAGTCTTTGTTGTTTACTTTATCGGTAAACGTAATCTCTAGACCCGGGCAAAGTACTGCTTTCGCACGTAGGTTATTCACCAAACGTGTTACCGAGAAGTTTGCAGAATCAAAGTACTTTGCATCTGGCCAGAAGTGTACACTGGTACCACGGTTGCGACGGCCACATGTGCCCGTAACCGTTAGGTCAGAAACCTTATCACCGTGTTCAAAAGCAATCTCATACACTTGACCGTCACGACGAACGGTTACTTCAACACGCTTAGACAGCGCATTTACTACCGAAATACCTACACCGTGTAGACCACCAGAAAACTGGTAGTTTTTATTAGAAAATTTACCACCCGCATGAAGTTTACATAAAATCAGCTCAACGCCTGATACCTTCTCTTCAGGGTGAATATCGACAGGCATGCCACGGCCATCATCAATCACTTCTAATGATTGGTCTGCATGAAGAATTACTTGAACCTTTGTTGCATGTCCGGCTAGCGCTTCATCGACACTGTTATCGATAACCTCTTGGCCCAAGTGATTTGGGCGCGCTGTATCCGTATACATCCCTGGTCGGCGACGTACTGGCTCTAAACCATTAAGAACCTCAATGGCTCCAGCATTATATTGTTCAGTCATAATACGGAATATCGTTCTAGAAATTGAAACGGTTACTTTGCAGATGAATTATGAAGCTTATTATTATTTCGGCTAAAAATTTAACAAAAACGCTGCTTTTATCAGCGTTCTTGACTGCAATAGTCTAGGGGAAACATAGTCTGGAAGAGACATGTTCATGTCAAGTGGGATAAGTAAGTAACTAGCAAAATTATGACTCCTCCCTCAATGACAAGCCTAGTAAAAAAGCATTATGAGAGATCGGTGTCGCTTAATTAAGCACCACTATGTTGCAAGCTTATAGTTGTAAAAATTCGATAATTTGCTGGCGATAACGTTCAAACCCAACAAAGCTATGATCACCACCAGCCTCAACGGTCTGCTTTGAAGCTGAGAACTTTTCAACCGCCTGACGGTAATCAAGAACCTCATCTTCTTCTTGTTGTAGCAACCAAAAATGTTCAGGGGTCTGAATTCGACCCACATCGAGAGCTTTCAATTCATCAATGTGCTTTGGTTGCAATTCATAGGTTTCGTGCGTGTATGGGTTTTGTTGTTCACCAAGGTAGTCAATCAACAACTCGTATGGTTTAACCGCAGGGTTCACTACCACCGCTCGAAAGCCAAATTTATCATTAAGCCAAGTTGAAAGGTATCCTCCCAACGAGCTACCAACTAAACCAATATTAAAGTCATCTTTATATTTCGAGACAATATTCAGTAAACATTGCGCCGCTTCAGCGGGAAAACATGGTAATTGCGGTACAACCACTTTGATATCAGGTCGATGCAGCTCACAATACTCTTTCATTTGATTTGCTTTCACAGACAGAGGAGAGCTGTTAAATCCATGAATATACAAAAGCAGAGAAGGTTTCATAGCGTCATAAGTTTAAGTAAGTGAATATTTTGAAAAGTTAACAAGCTTAGTAACCTGTTGAGTTAAAATCCGGTAAGAACAAGCCATTTGCTAAACGTTTAACCTCAGTAACAATTGTTCCATCTTCATATAGCTCGATCTCTCGCCAACCCGGCGATTGACGATCCAAAGCAAAGTTTTGAGAGTTAGGCTTAAACTGCACGCAAGTTGATGGTGTTGCCATCACTCTCACGTTGTTGTGCAACTTATCCATATCTTGATGAATATGGCCACATAAAACCGCACGCACATTATTGTACTTTTCAATGATCTGCCAGAAGTTGTCTGCATCTTTTAAGCTGTGCTGATCAAGCCACGCACTACCCACTAATAAAGGATGATGGTGTAACAAGACCAAGGTATAACGCTCAGGGTATTGCGCTAGTTTCTCATCGAGTAGTTGCAACTGCTGATCGCTTAAACGCCCATGAGGAACACCAGAGACTTGAGAGTCCAACAAAACTATCTGCCAGTGTTCTCCGAGTAACACATGTTCAGATTGCTTAATCTGTGTAGACGGCAGAATCGCTCCCATATTGGGCTTGTAGTCATGGTTTCCCGGTAACCACAAACATGGCTTTTCAAGTGGTTCAATTCCCTTCTCAAAACGTTGATACGATTCCTCACTGTGATCTTGGGATATATCTCCGGTTGCCAATACAACATCAAAAATAGAACCACTTTCCACAATAGCATCAACAACTGCATGAAAACTGTCTTGAGTATTCACGCTCAATAAACTCCCGTCATCCGGAGCAAACAGATGGGTATCTGTGATTTGCAACAGCTTAATACTGCTTTTGTCTGTTAAGCTTGACGATAACTTCAAAATATAAAACCTGACTAGATATTTAATGGCGTTCGACTAATTCCGTTTCTTAGGCAAAATGACAACCAATCCCCTAAGAAGCGATTTAGTTGTGCCTTTTCGTCTCTTTGGACCATTTGGGTATTTGGGTAGTCATAACGCGCTTTAACTCTTTTCAAATGCTCGCTGCTACATACTTCAGCCACTCTCGCATCGTGGTAAAGCCTGACAGACATCTTTGGCAATGGAAATACTGGCACGTCATCGCTTTGACAAATATCGACCAAAGTTGTGTACTTTGTGACTTCGCCCACTTCTATTTGATAAGACATGCTCGCGGCTTGATAACAACGTACATCACCAACACTTGGGCTCGATGGGAGCAAAGCGTTTAATTTTGCATAATTTGTTTCGTACACACGCATCAATTCCGCTAAATCGACGTGATACGTTTTTTTTACTGCTACTTCTGCCATTGTGATTGTAATCGTTGGTAATTTAACTCAAGCCATTGCAAAGCTATTATTGAGGCCCCATTCTCAAATTTCCCTTCAACAACCCATTGATAAGCTTGTTGTCTCGAAATCACTTGAACGCGAATGTCCTCTCCTTCATAGTCTAAACCATGAACGCCATGCGCTTTAGACGCATCCACTTCGCCAATGTAAACCTCTAACTTTTCAGAACACCCACCCGAAGACGGATAATAAGAGGTGATTTTTTCCACCTGCCCTGTACAGATCCCCGCTTCTTCGATGGCCTCACGCCGAACAACATCTTCAGCACTCTCTCCATCATCAATAATGCCAGCAACGATCTCGAGCTGCCATGGGTGTTCATGCTCTAACGCTCCTACCCGAATTTGCTCAATGATCACAACTTGGTCAGTATTAGGATCATAAGGTAGCATTGCTGCAGCATGACCACGCTCAAACATCTCTCTTTCGATCGATGGGCTCCATCCCCCTTTAAACAATCGATGCTTAAAACGGTACTTCACCATCTTGAAAAAACCTTTAAACAGTGTCTCTTTTGAGATTATCTCTAAATCTTTACTCGTAAAGCTTGCTTGTGGCTGGTCAGACTGTTGCATTGGGCACCTCTCTGAGTGAATCATATAGTTTACTCAGAGTTCACAAAAACCACCAAGGACGTGGCTCAACTTTTTATGTAATTATTATATATTTTGTTAAACGGCGACTCATTTGTAAGGCTTGAGTGAGGCGCTCACTGTAAAATTTTGCAAAGTTCTGAGTGAATTAACACCAAATTGAGTTAAACTCTTTCGAAGTCAATCCTTATCATCTTATTCTGGCAGGAACTTGAATCCATGAAAAAACTGCTTCCTCTATTTATTAGTGCCGCTCTTGGCAGCTTAAGTACATCAGCTTTAGCTGACACACTGGGTGAAGTTTATACTCAGGCGAAAGACAATGATCCGACGCTTCTTAGCGCAGCGGCGCAGCGTGATGCAGCCTTTGAAGCGGTAACTTCTACGCGCAGTACCCTTCTTCCTCAAATTAACCTGTCAGCAAGTTACGACTTGAATCGTGGTGAAAGAGAAAGTGTTCCAATGTTTAGCTCTCACAAGCAAAAAACAGATGTCGATACAAACGATATGGAACTTGGGTTAACTTTCTCTCAAGAAATCTATAAGCGTTCTAGTTGGATAGCTCTAGACACTGCGGAAAAACGTGCACGCCAAGCTGATGCAGCCTATGCTGCCGTGCAGCAGTCTTTGATCTTACGTACTGCACAGGCATATTTTGAAGTACTTCGAGCGCAAGATAACTTAGTCTTTGTTCGCGCAGAAAAAGCAGCCGTTGCACGTCAACTAGAGCAAACTAAGCAACGCTTTGAAGTGGGTCTATCCGCAATTACCGATGTTCATGACGCTCAAGCTCAATACGATATTGTATTGGCCGATGAAGTCATTGCTAAAAACAAACTCACTAATAGTTACGAGAGCTTACGTGAAATTACAGGACAAGAGCACTCGGAACTAAACGCTCTGGATACCAAACGTTTTTCTGCAAGCAAAACCAAAGAAGCCATTGAAGCACTGGTTGAAGATGCTCAACAGAAAAACTTAACGCTCCTAAGTGCACGAATCAAACAAGATATTGCTCGCGACAACATCTCTCTAGCCAGCTCTGGTCACCTGCCATATCTTACTTTAGATGGTGGTTACGGCTATCAAGAAACAGATAACCTAAACAGCTCTTCTAGTGATGCTAACGCAACAAACTTCAACGTAGGCTTAAACTTAGTTGTTCCTATTTATAGCGGTGGTAAAACGACTTCATTAACAAAGCAAGCTGAATACGAATACGTAGCTGCAAGCCAAGATCTTGAAAAGACATACCGCAGCGTCGTCAAAGATGTTCGTGCGTACAACAACAACATTAGTGCCTCTATCGGTGCGCTTCGTGCTTACGAACAAACTGTTGTATCTGCAAGATCTGCACTCGAAGCAACAGAAGCTGGTTTTGATGTAGGTACACGTACTATCGTTGATGTATTGGACTCAACTCGCCGCCTTTACGATGCAAACAAGAGCCTATCCAATGCCCGTTACGACTATATTTTAAGTGTTCTTCAGCTACGTCAGGCTGTGGGCAGTCTTAACGAACAAGATATCCTTGATATTGATACTGGTCTGAAAGCAGGTTAAGCCCTTTAATTTCATATCAAACAAAAAAAGCTTGCTCATAAGGAGCAAGCTTTTTTATTTCTGCTAGAAACAATATCGATTTAGTGTACTTGTTCAATCGTTATATTTTTCTCAATAAGCCACTGCTCTGCTACAGAGCCATCAAATGAGACTGCAATATCAAGTGGTTGAGCTTCATCGACGCTTAACTGCCATGTAAACGCAATCTCCCAACGGTTTTCATTGTGGTTTCTTAGTTCAAGAAGTTCATTATCGACAATCCAAACATCTTCCCCTTGCCGAATGACGACACTTTTAACATCCAATTCTGCAGGCAATAATTGAGGTGATTCTATATATAGCGCGCCATGCAAGACTCTTTTCTGCTCTTCACCAATTATCGGCATATTATCGACCCAAAGGTGGCTATTTAACGTCATGGTCACCCCAGAAACACTAATTTGATTTTCTTGTTCCCACATGGGTACTGAACTTGTGCACCCCATTAACAAAATACTACCGAGAGCAATGGACATCATATTTTTCATTCAATTCACCTTTGAGCTAGCCACTCTTTCAATATTATTATGTCGTTTTGATATTCATTTTTGATTTCTTCAACCCAATCGTTGATATTCTTCCACCATGCTGGGCGATCCGGTGATTGTGCTTTCTGTGCGACACTCTGAATTCGCTTTAAACCAATGGAACCCGCAGCCCCTTTAATTTTGTGGGCTTCGGATACGATTCCTTCTTGGTGTTTAGCCGTCATATTTGAGTCCAACACTTCAATATATTCAGGCATCATATCTTCAAACATCGTGATGCTCTCCTGAACGGGCTTAGCACCAACAATCCCTACATACGACTCCAACATGTCGATATCCAGCAAACGAGCATACACATCAGAGCGGTCTTCACTTTCTTCAACAGACTCTTGTGTGAGTAATTCGCTTTGCTCTTTGGTAGAAAACTTAGTAATAACTTCCTGAATAGCCATAACAGATAAAGGCTTACTGATCGCATCATCCATTCCTTTTTCTAGGTATTCAGTTTTGTTCTTAAGGACATTTGCCGTCAAGGCCACAAGAGGAGGCAATTGTTTATATTGAGCGCGATAATACGCTGCAACATCAAAGCCAGTCATATCTGGAAGCTGGATGTCTAAAAGCACTAAATCATACAATTTAGGATCAAACTGAGCTTTCGCTTCCTCGCCTGTCATTGCAACAGACACCGAATGGCCCAAACTTTCAAGCAGTGAACGAGCGACGGTAATGTTTAACTCAATATCTTCTACCATAAAAATATTTAAGCTTGGTTGCTCGGTTACTAAGGTTTGATTAAGCTGAGTAGCTTGAGCTGTTGGAACGCTGATGGTCACGGTAAATGTACTACCAAAACCTTCTTCACTGCTGACCGTGATATCGCCGTTCATCATTTTTATTAGTTGTTTTGAGACAGCAAGACCAATCCCAGTCCCCACGGCATGTAAGTTATCTTTGCCAGATTTCACTTGATAATACATGGCAAAAATCTTATCTAATTCCGACTCAGGAATGCCAATACCCGTATCTTCCACTTCCATTGTGATATGGGCCATTTCACCTTCGACTTCGGCACTCACAGTCATTACAACGCCCCCCTCCTTAGTAAACTTCATAGCATTACTAATTAGGTTCCATAGCACCTGACGCAGGCGAGTTGCATCCACTTCAATTGCACTTGGCAGCGCACTTAACCTTTCAAGATCAAATCGAAGCCCTTTTTGTTCCGCCATTAATGCAGAGATACTCTCCATCTCTGCTACAAATTCCTCAAAGTTCAACGGTTCAGGTAAAAGCTCTAGTTTGCGACGATCAAATTTATCCATATCAATGATATCGTTGAAAATATTACCCAACGTAATTGCACTGACATTAATGGTTTGCATGTGTTTGCGTTGTTCAGCGGTCATTTGCGTATCGAGCAACATTCGGCTCAAACCCACAATGCCATTGAGTGGCGTACGAAGCTCGTGACTAATCGTGGAAATAAATGTCGTCTTATCTCTGCTGGCTTTTTCGAGTGATTCTTCATGGCGTTTGCGTTCAGTAATATCACGACCGAAACCAACCAACCCGAGATGGCGGCCTTCTTTGCTATAAAATGGCACTTTTCGCAGTTCAAAGTAACTTTTACGACTATCAGGGTACTCAAGCCACTGTTCGTAAGTCAGTGCTTTATTGTCAGAAAATACACGCTGATCGGTATCGACGATCTGCTGCGCGACTTCTTTGCTGTAGACATCCCAAGGTGTTAACCCAACCAATTGGCTCTCTTTTTTACCAGTCAGTTCTTCCATCGCACGGTTACAACCGGAGAAAACACCATCCGCATTACGGTAGTAAATCAGATCGGGAGAAGCATCGATGAATGATCGTAATAACGCAGTACGTTCAGCGAGCTCCAATTGGGTTCGTTCGCGCTGATAAACCTCATTTTCAAGGTCTTTCATTGCTTCTTCACGCGCTTCTTCTGCTTTTATACGCTCTTCAATTTCTTGATTCAGTTTAGAAATGTTTTGTTGAAGTTTATGGTTTAGTTCTTGATCTCGAGAGCGCATATCTTTGAGCTTTGAGACCAGTTTAGAAAGGCGTTGTCGTGATTCCTCTAATTGATCAACAACAACCGAGAGAAAATAAACAGCCCAAGGAGTAATGATCAAACCAAAAAATACCGAGCGAACAATGTCAATATCGTCAACGTGGCCACTTAGCACCAACGTAATACCGACCTGCACAACAACCGCTAAAGCCACCAGAGCTAAAGCTAATAAAATAGAAAAACGCAGAATACCCAGCTTTACGAGTAAATCTACATAATACTGTGCGAGATTTTTTATCGGTTTCATCAAAAACTCCGTGCGATAACCTAGTAGAAATTCTACCTGTTTTGATCACCACACGTAACCATCCACACTGTCAAGACGCGGCTAATTATCTGATGTGTGATGCACGCAAGTTTGATTTCGCCCATTTGCTTTAGCCTGATAAAGCGCGCTATCAGCAAGGGCAACGATAGATTCCATATTGTCGATAGGCTTAGGTGCATAGCTTACGATACCAATACTAACCGTCAGTAGGCTCGAAACATCGGAAGCCAAATGCTCTATTGCTAGGTTCTCTATTTCCAAGTGGATTCGCTTAGCCACCAATAATGCACCTTCTGAAGTTGTATTGGGCAGCAAAAAGGCGAACTCCTCTCCCCCATAACGAGCAACACAGTCTGTCGACCGAGACAATACTTTCTTAAAGACATTTGCGACTTTGATAAGCGCATCATCACCTTTCTGGTGTCCGTACCGATCGTTGTATCCTTTGAAGAAGTCGATATCACATAGCATAACCGTCAATGGTGTTTTTTCTCGTACATGCAAATGCCATAGCATCGCCAGTTGCTCATCAAATTTACGTCGATTAGCTATTTGAGTCAGACCGTCGATAAAACTTAACCTTGCCAGCTCTTGGTTCGCTTCCTCAAGTTTTTGCTCTGCTAGATAGCGCTCTGTTACATCACGAGCCATGATCAATACACCATTAGTGCCCGATGCTGGGTCACGGAAAGGCGACTTCACGACGTCATACCAAACAAAGCCGCCATCACTCGCTTTCACGCGGTCGATATAACGTAACGACTTACCTTCATGCAGCACCTTGCTATCCGTTTCAGACAGACGTTGATACATTTCTCCTGAGACAACATCCCGAAGACGCTTACCAATAAGCTCATTCACATCAGCAATTCCAAGCGCTTTGACAAATGGCTCATTACACGCTTGATAAACTAAGTTCTCATTAAAGATGCCGATAGAATCAGGGCTAGATTCTAGAATATTTTGAAGAATAGTGTCCCTCTGCGCCAAGGCTACTTCGGTATCTTTGCGCTTTTCCATCTCATCACGCAGGTTTTGCTGCATTTGATGCCAGTCAGTCACATCATGACTGATGCCAAGCGTCCCAAGTTTCTCGCCCTCGGCAGACATAAGTATACTTTGATAGGTTTCGAGTAAGCAGCTACGCCCATCCGGAGTTGTTGTCCAGCGCCGATTACTAACACGACCTTTCATGACACCTTTGATTTCAGCGCTCCCTTCCTCTTCTCGTTCACGCCAAAAACGATCAAACGCTCGGTTAGTTGAAATCAACTCACCTTGGTTATTTTTGATATAAATCAGCTCAGAAAGGTTATCAAAAGCACTTTGAGCAATAGATAAAGTCTGTAATTCTTGCTTATTAAATTCTGATGTTTGGCAGGTTTTAATATAGATAAGCCATGCTGGCTTTCCTCTATGCAGTGTCTTTCGGCCAGAAAGCTCAATTCCCAAACTGCTGTTTTCTGTCACCATCCAGTTCTGCATATAACCTGAAAATGAATGACCAGAGAAATTAGCTAATATCGAAGAAAAAAAGCCTTCAGGCACCGAAGCAGGAAGTAGATAAGCTTTACCGACTTGCCTTATTCCCAGTAGCTGCATTGCGTAGCCACTTACCAGAAAAACCTTTCCTGACTCGCTATCTACAAGCATCAATGCGGTCGGTGAATCAAGAATAAAACGGTTTAATTGTTGTTGGTAACGGGCGTAAACCCAGATGACAATGAGAGAACATAAGACAAAAAAAGCCACATCAAAACTGTGTGCAACAAAAGATTCCCACACTTTGAATACGAACGACTCCATCAGCTATCTCTTATTGCTCGTTTGACTTGTCTATAAACAGACTACAAAAGATATCAGTTTCTTGCAGTTTAATCTGCTTTTAACTCAGGTTTCTGGTAGACAAATACTTGCTCAGTTAACGAGCCTTGAGCTCCGTCACGATCTAATGCTCGACCAATTTCTGTCATTGCAAGCCAACGGTTTTCACACCAAATCGGTGATAGTAGCGTCGGACGACGTGCGGAAGAAGAAACCCGATGAAACACAATATCCGCCGGAGTCATGCGGATCATCTCGCTCACAATCGCAACATACTCTTCAAGTTCAGGCGCATCTAACTTCCCTGCACGCCACGCTTTAGCCATCGTACTGCCTTCTACAATATGTAAGCCATGAAGCTTGATGCCATCCGTGCCAACCGCTAAGACTTTGCGCAGTGTTTCGATATTGTCATCATGAGTTTCTTTCGGTAAGCCCACGATTAAATGAGTACACACTTTGATTCCTAGAGCACGAGCACGCTTGGTGATCTCGGCGTAGCACTCAAAATCATGACCACGATTAATACGTTTTAATGTTCCGTTATTGGCAGTTTGAAGACCCAGTTCTAACCAGATCTCATAGCCTTGGTTCACGTAGTCCGATAACAAGTCTAATACGGCATCAGGTACACAATCAGGACGAGTGCCCACACAAAGGCCCACAATATCCGCAGCCTTAAGTGCTTCTTCATACATGTTCTTAAGTACCTGAACTTCTGCGTAGGTACTGGTGTAAGCTTGAAAGTAGGCAAGATATCGCTTCGCTCGATGGATCTCGCCTGCACGATCTTTCAATTGCTCGTTAATACTCTTAACTTGAGCCTCTTCGTCCGCAAAAGAAGCCACATTACAAAAAGTGCATCCGCCACGCCCAATGGTGCCATCTCGGTTTGGGCAACTAAAACCACCATGAAGTGTTAACTTATGAACTTTCTCTCCATAACGACGTTGTAGATCTTGTCCAAGGGTATTAACTAGCTCATGAAGTTGCATAAAAGCTCACCACGTCAAATAAAAACAAATCTCACTACGATTAATGTAACAAAATTACCAATCTGCAAGAGAAAACCAGTCAATCTACTCCTTTCGCTTATTCCACGACCTAACAAATATCAATAAACATTCAAAAACCATAAAGAAAAACCATCAATGTTGCGTAATTGTTAATTGCAAATGCATTTTTAGGCGGAAAAAATGGGCAACAAGCGCCAGTTTTTGATTGCATTTTGAGCCAACAAAATTGTAGGATACTTACAGATTTTGTTTAAATTTGTGATTTTAATTACATATTTAACGTATAAAAGTCGGCGATATCCACCCTTCACCAATATAAACCACTAAATAGTGGCACTAATAAAATGGATATCACTAAGGATTGTTTTTCTCACAAAACTTTTCCTGTGAGAGACGGAAAGGACTCAAAGCTGATCAATCCCTGATCAGTTGCGATTCATAACTATAAAGGACAAGACGCGTAACGAACTTCCCGAGCGGCATAGATCTGTCTGGAAAATTGCGTCTACTTGAACTGGAAGGATGTATCTATGGTAGATAGAGAGCAAAGTTCACAAGGTTTATACACTCCTGAACTGGAGCATGACGCTTGTGGTATCGGTTTTGTTGCTCACCTAAAAAACCGTAAATCTCATGAAGTAGTGACTCAAGCATTGGATATGCTTGCCCGTATGGAACACCGAGGTGGTCAAGGTTGTGACCCATGCAGTGGTGATGGTGCGGGTATCTTGCTTCAAAAACCCCATGAATTTCTGCTAGAAGAAGCCGTAAAACTAGGCATTAAGCTGCCTTCGTTTGAAAAGTACGGTGTGGGTGTCGTTCTTTTCCCGAAAGACGAATACAAACGCGAGCAGTGCCGTGACATTCTTGAGCGTAATGCACAACGTTTAGATCTTGAGATCATCGGCTACCGCGTTTTGCCAACCGACAACTCAATGATTGGTGCAGACCCACTAAGCACAGAGCCTCAGTTTGAGCATGTGTTTATCTCTGGTGGCCCTGGCATCACACCTGAAGAGCTAGAGCGAAAACTGTACGTACTTCGTAACTACACAGTGCGAGTTTGCCTAGAAAGCGTTTCGAACATTGGTGACGACTTCTACATTAACTCAATGTCTTACAAGACATTGGTGTACAAAGGTCAGTTAACGACCGAGCAAGTACCTCAGTACTTCCTTGATCTGCAAAACCCGACCATGGTGACCGCACTGGCACTGGTACACTCTCGCTTCTCTACTAATACCTTCCCGAAATGGCGTCTTGCACAGCCTTTTCGTTACATTGCCCACAACGGTGAAATCAACACAGTTCGCGGTAACTTGAACTGGATGAAAGCCCGTGAGGCAATCATAGAATCAGACCTGTTTACTCAAGCTGAAATCGACATGCTTCTTCCAATCTGTCAGGAAGGCAGCTCGGATTCATCTAACTTTGACATGGCACTTGAGCTCCTAGTTCTTTCTGGTCGCAGCCTGCCACACGCATTGATGATGATGATCCCGGAAGCATGGCAAGAAAACAAAAACATGGATCCTAAGCGTCGCGCGTTCTACCAGTACCACGCGAACATCATGGAACCATGGGATGGTCCAGCTTCAGTATGTTTTACTGACGGTGTTCAAGTTGGTGCAACGCTAGACCGTAACGGTCTGCGCCCTTCACGCTACACAGTGACCAAAGACAACTTCCTAGTGATGGCATCAGAATCTGGTGTTGTGGATATTGAGCCAGAGAACGTTGAGTTCCGTGGTCGTCTGCAACCAGGTCGTATCTTCGTTGCGGACCTAGAGCAAGGTCGCATCATCTCTGATGAAGAAGTGAAAGACACCATCGCAACGGCGCAGCCTTACGAGAAGTGGGTAGAAGAAAACCTACTGAGCTTGAAGAAGCTACCAGATGCGAGCAACCAGTTCAGCCAACCTTCTCCTGAGCGTTTGCTACATCGTCAGCAAGCTTTCGGTGTGAGCACTGAAGAAGTGAACGAAATCATCGTTCCAATGGCGAATGACGCGAAAGAGCCATTATCAGCCATGGGTGCAGACTGGCCTCTTGCGGTTCTATCTCATCAGTCTCAACATCTTTCAAACTACTTCAAGCAACTTTTCGCACAGGTAACCAACCCTCCGATCGACCCGATCCGTGAGCGTATGGTTATGTCGCTGAACACTTACTTGGGTAAAGACCAAAATCTTCTGACTGAAACACCACTTCACTGTCAGAAAGTCGAATTGGAATCGCCTGTTCTGGCGAACTCTGAGCTTGAAAAACTGCGTGCGATCGATAACGAGCACCTACAAGCGAAGACGCTGGATATCGTGTTCCAAGCCAATGAAGATCAAGGCAAGCTTGAACGTGCACTAAAACGTATCTGCCAATACGCAGAAGACGCAGTTATCGATGGTTACTCAATCATCCTACTAACTGACCGTGCAGTGAACTCAAACCACGCGGCGATCCCAGCAATGCTGGCAGTTGGTGCAGTGCACCACCACTTGATCCGCAAAGGTCTACGTGCGAAGTGTGACATCGTGGTTGAAACTGGTGATGCGCGTGAAACGCACCACTTTGCAACGCTACTTGGTTACGGTGCAAACGCAGTTAACCCATACCTAGTAATTGAAACCATCATTGAGCTTCAACGTACGAAGAAGTTGGATCCAGAAGCGAACCCTCGCGATCTGTTCAACAACTACCGTAAAGCGATCAATGGCGGTCTTCTGAAGATCTTCTCGAAGATGGGTATCTCTACGCTACAGTCGTACCATGGTGCACAAATCTTCGAAGCCTTGGGTATCCACAAATCAGTGGTAGACAAATACTTCACTGGTACGGTTTCTCGTATCCAAGGTCTAACCCTTGATGATATCGCCAAAGAAGTGCTGATCCGTCACCGCATCGGTTACCCACAACGCGAAATCCCAATTCAAATGCTGGATGTTGGTGGTGTTTACCAATGGAAACAGCGTGGTGAGAAGCACCTATTCAACCCAGAAACCATTTCTCTGCTGCAAGAGTCTACGCGCAACAAGAACTACGATCAGTTCAAGCAATACGCGGCAGCAGTAGATAAGCAAGGTGACAACGCGGTAACTCTGCGTAGCCAACTAGAATTCATCAAGAACCCTGCAGGTTCTATCTCTATCGACGAAGTCGAGCCAATTGAAAGCATCGTGAAACGCTTCGCGACGGGTGCTATGTCATTTGGTTCTATTTCTTACGAAGCACACTCCACACTGGCTGTTGCGATGAACCGTCTTGGCGCGAAATCGAACTCTGGTGAAGGTGGTGAAGACCCAACGCGTTTCGAGCGCAAAGAGAACGGCGATTGGGAACGCTCTGCGATCAAGCAGGTGGCTTCAGGTCGTTTCGGCGTAACCTCTTACTACCTCACTAACGCTGAAGAGCTGCAAATCAAAATGGCTCAAGGTGCGAAGCCAGGTGAAGGTGGTCAGCTACCAGGCGATAAAGTAGACGACTGGATCGGTGCAACACGTCACTCAACTCCGGGCGTCGGTCTTATCTCGCCACCGCCACACCACGATATCTACTCAATCGAAGATTTGGCTCAGCTTATCTACGACTTGAAGAACGCGAACCGCGCGGGTCGTGTGAACGTGAAGCTGGTATCAGAAGCAGGCGTAGGTACGATCGCTTCTGGTGTAGCGAAAGCGAAAGCGGACGTTGTACTTATCGCAGGTTTCGACGGCGGTACTGGTGCATCCCCAATGTCTTCAATCCGTCATACTGGTCTTCCTTGGGAACTTGGCTTGGCAGAAACGCACCAAACGCTACTGAAGAACGGTCTACGTAACCGTATCGTGGTTCAAGCGGATGGTCAGATGAAGACACCTCGCGACCTTGCAGTGGCAACACTACTTGGTGCAGAAGAATGGGGCGTGGCAACCGCAGCATTGGTGGTTGAAGGTTGTATCATGATGCGTAAGTGTCATAAGAACACCTGCCCTGTTGGTATCGCGACTCAGAACAAGACGCTTCGCGAGCGCTTTGATGGTCGCGTAGAAGACGTCGTAACCTTCTTCCAATACATGGCACAAGGTCTACGTGAAATCATGGCTGAACTTGGCTTCCGCACTATCGATGAGATGGTCGGTCAAGGTCAGAAACTGAAGATTCGCCAAGACGTTTCTCACTGGAAATACAAGAACCTAGATCTGTCTCCTGTTCTCCACGTTGAACAACCACGCGAAGCTGATGGTGTATTCAACCAAGCTCAGCAGAACCACAACCTAGAAGAAGTACTAGACCGTAAGCTGATTCAAGCAGCGATTCCTGCACTCGAGAAAGGCGAAGCGGTAAATGCCGAGTTCCCTATCGTCAACACGGACCGCTCTGCAGGTACCATGTTGTCGAACGAAATCTCGAAAGTGTATAAAGATGCCGGTCTACCTCAGCCAATGAACGTGAAGTTCAAAGGTTCTGCGGGTCAATCATTCGGTGCATTCCTAGCTAAGGGCGTGAAGTTCGAAGTGGAAGGCGACGCGAACGACTACTGGGGTAAAGGCTTATCTGGCGGTACGTTGGTACTTTACCCAGACGCAAAATCAAGCATTGTCGCGGAAGACAACATCGTGGTTGGTAACGTGTGTTTCTACGGTGCAACTTCGGGTGAGTCTTTCATTCGCGGTATGGCTGGCGAACGTTTCTGTGTTCGTAACTCAGGCGCAAAAGTAGTAGTAGAAGGCGTCGGTGACCACGGTTGTGAATACATGACTGGCGGTGCAGCCATCATCCTTGGTTCAACAGGTCGTAACTTTGCCGCAGGTATGAGTGGCGGCGTGGCTTACGTATGGGATAAATCAGGCGACTTTGAGTCAAAACTGAACCCAGAGCTAGTAGACCTAGATCCAATCGAGCAAGAAGACAGAGATCTATTACTCGACATGCTAACTAAGCATGTTCAATTCACAGGAAGTGAAGTCGCTCAGTCTTTCCTAGACAACTTTGAAGCTAGCCTAGCCTCTATGGTTAAGGTAATGCCGCGTGACTACAAAGCGGTTCTTCAAAAACGCAAAGCTGAAGCACAGTCTCAAGGAAACGAAACTCAAGCGGAGGCCGTATAATGGGTAAGCCTACTGGATTTTTAGAGCATGGTCGTGAACTACCACAGAAGATCGACCCAGCTGAACGCATCAAGAACAACAAAGAGTTCGTTCTGAACGAGGAGTTTGGTGACAAGATCAATACTCAAGCTTCTCGTTGTATGGATTGTGGTGTGCCGTTTTGTCATAACGGCTGCCCTATCGGTAACATCATCCCAGAGTTTAACGACGCAGTTTATCGTGATAGCTGGGAAGAAGCATGGAACATTCTAAGCTCGACTAATAACTTCCCAGAGTTCACTGGTCGTGTTTGCCCTGCTCCATGTGAAAGTGCTTGTGTACTTGGTATCAACCAAGATCCAATCACTATCTGTAATATCGAGAAAACCATCGTGGAAACGGCGTATCGTGAAGGGTACGCCAAACCAAAAACACCACGTTCTCGCACTGGCAAAACCGTTGCGATCATCGGTTCGGGCCCTGCTGGCCTTGCGGCTGCTGAGCAGCTAAACAGCGCTGGTCATACTGTAACGGTATTCGAGCGAGACGAAAAGGTGGGCGGTCTGCTACGTTTTGGTATCCCAGACTTTAAACTGGGTATGGACGTGATAGATCGTAAGATCAACCTGATGGCAGAAGCGGGTATTGAATTCAAAGTTAACCAACACGTTGGTGTTGATGTGAATGCCCAGCAGCTGCGTCAAGAATTCGATGTGGTTCTACTGACTGGTGGTTCAACTGTTCCTCGTGATCTGCCAGTTCCGGGTCGTGAACTAAAAGGCGTTCACTTCGCAATGGAATTCCTAGGTCAAAACAACCGCCGTGCCAACAACATGGATCTTAAGGGTGAAGAACTTCACGCCGCGGGCAAACATGTTGTCGTTATCGGTGGTGGTGATACCGGCTCTGACTGTGTGGGCACATCTAACCGTCATGGCGCAGCAAGCATCACTCAGGTTGAAATCATGCCGATTCCACCAGAGAAGCGCCCTGCTAACATGCCATGGCCACAGTACCCAATGATCCTACGTACTTCAACCTCTCATGAAGAAGGCGTTGATCGTCACTGGAACATCCTGACCAAAGAGTTCATTGGTAATGATAAGGGTGAAGTCACAGGTCTTCGTTTAGCTGACATCGTTTGGCAAGATGCGAAACCAGGCGAGCGCCCGAGCTTCAAAGAAGTTGAAGGCAGCGAGCGAGTGATCCCATGTGATATGGCATTCCTAGCGATGGGCTTCCTGCATCCTGAACCAACAGGCGTGCTTGCTCAACTGGATATCGCGCTAGACGATCGTGGTAACGTAACAACTCAAGGTTTTGCTACAAACCAAGAAGGTGTATTTGCTGCTGGTGATATGCGAACAGGTCAGTCTCTAGTCGTTCGTTGTATCAACGAAGGTCGCGAGTGTGCCCGTGCTATTGATGATTACTTAATGGGTGGCACAAACCTAGAAGCAAAAGCAAATTCATTGATGCTTTCTGCTTAATTGAATATCGCTGAAGGCTGATGAGCTAAGCTCTTTAACCCTCAGTGATAAAATATATAAACATTCCTTCCGAATTTTATCTCTTGGCCAGCACATTATGCTGGCCTTTTTTTTATTTCTCAACCAGTTCATGTTACATAAATGTAATCACACAAAAGCTAACCAACTGAATTTAAAATGTAATTACAGCTCATTAAGTGGTAAATCGCATATTGACGTGATTTTCCACCACAAACTTGACGTAATTCATAATAAGCTATACGTTGTGAAGTCGATGAAAAATAAAACGACTAAAATTGTTAATATTTTAAGAAAGCTTTATTGCATAAAAAACCAAGATAAAGCAATTATGACGCATAGTTAGTCATCATTATCAACTTGAGCAGTGTTGATATATCTGTCGGGATGACAGATAAGCAAAGGGAGAATTGCAATGGCTCTTTATGATCCAAGTCTTGAGAAAGACAACTGTGGATTTGGCTTGATCGCACACATGGAAGGCGAGCAAAGTCACAAGCTGGTACGTACAGCAATTTCTGCACTTGATCGCATGACCCACCGTGGTGGCATCGCCGCCGATGGAAAAACCGGTGATGGTTGTGGTCTTCTTCTACAAAAGCCCGATTCCTATTTACGCCTTATCGCTGAAGAAAATGGCTTCAACCTTGGCAAGCAATACGCCGTTGGGATGATTTTCTTCAACCAAGATCCGGTGAAAGCTCAACTCGCCAAAGACATCATCAACAAAGAGCTCGCACAAGAGACTCTGACGGTGGCAGGATGGCGTGAAGTACCAACCAATTCAGAAGTACTCGGCCCAATCGCCGCCGATTCACTTCCAAACATTCAGCAAGTCTTTATCTCTGCTCCGGCAGGTTGGCGCGAGCGTGACATTGAGCGTCGTCTCTACATCGCACGTCGTCGCATCGAGAAACAAATCACTGAAGATCCAGATTTCTACATCTGTAGCTTGTCGACACAAGTTTTGGTGTACAAAGGCTTGTGCATGCCTGCGGACTTACCGCGCTTCTACCTTGATCTCGCTGATCTACGCATGGAATCTGCTATCTGCCTGTTCCACCAGCGTTTTTCAACGAACACTCAGCCTCGTTGGCCTCTGGCTCAACCGTTCCGCTACCTTGCTCATAATGGTGAGATCAACACCATTGAAGGTAACCGTCAATGGGCGCGAGCTCGTGCTTACAAGTTTTCATCGCCACTGTTGCCAGATCTTCAAACTGCGGCACCATTTGTGAACGAGACAGGCTCAGACTCTTCCAGCTTAGATAATATGTTGGATCTCTTTTTAGCTGGCGGTATGGATATCTTCCGTGCCATGCGCATGCTTGTGCCACCAGCATGGCAAAACCACCCAGATATGGATCCGGATCTGCGAGCGTTTTACGACTTCAACTCCAAGCACATGGAGCCATGGGATGGTCCGGCAGGTATAGTACTGTCCGACGGCCGTTACGCTGCATGTAACCTAGACCGAAATGGTCTGCGCCCTGCACGTTATGTGATTACTAAAGACAAATTTATTACCCTAGCATCAGAGGTAGGGATTTGGGATTACGCTCCCGATGAAGTTGCCGAAAAAGGCCGTGTTGGTCCGGGTGAACTGCTGGTTGTCGACACTCGAAAAGGTAAACTTTGGCAATCGAGCGAGATCGATAACGATCTGAAATCTCGTCACCCTTACCGCGAGTGGATGGAAAACAACGTTCGCAAACTCACACCTTTTGCTCAGCTACCTGAAGATCAAGTTGGCGAACGCAGCTTTGATGAAGACTTACTTAAGACTTATCAAAAGCAATTCGCCATGAGCAATGAAGAAGTCGATCAAGTACTGCGTGTTCTTGGTGATATGGGCCAAGAAGCAGTCGGCTCTATGGGTGATGACACCCCAATGGCCGTCTTATCCTCTAAAGAGCGCTTGGTGACTGATTACTTCCGTCAGAAGTTTGCTCAGGTCACCAACCCACCAATCGATCCGCTGCGTGAGAAACACGTCATGTCACTGGCGACCAGTATTGGTCAGGAGATGAACGTCTTCTGTGAAACCGATGGCCACGCCTACCGAGTGACCTTCGATTCGCCGGTATTACTTTACTCAGACATGCAGCAATTGCTCGAGCTTGGTGACGATCACTACCGTAATACCATTCTCGATATCAACTACGATCCACAGCAGAAAGATCTCAAACAAGCCATTGATGATCTGTGTGAGCAAGCCGAACAGGTCGTACGTGAAGGCACGGTTCTGGTTGTGCTTTCGGATCGTGCTTTAGTCAAAGGCAAACTGCCAATTCCTGCAGCAATGGCGGTCGGTGCGGTTCAAACTCGCCTGATCGATGCCAACTTACGTTGTGATGCCAACATTGTTGTTGAGACAGCCACGGCACGTGACCCACACCAATTTGCTGTCTTGCTTGGCTTTGGCGCCACTGCCGTTTACCCATACCTAGCTTATGAAGCGCTAGGTAAGCTGATTGATGATAAAGCGCTAGAAAAAGACTATCGCGATGTGATGCAAAATTACCAATACGGCATCAACAAAGGTCTGTACAAGATCATGTCGAAAATGGGGATTTCTACCATCGCCTCTTACCGTTGCTCGCAATTGTTTGAAGCAGTTGGCCTGAGCCAAGAAGTGGTCGATTTATGCTTTAAAGGTGTAACCACTCGTATTGAAGGCGCAAACTTCGACGACTTCCAACAAGACTTGTACAACCTTTCTCGTAGAGCTTGGGCGAAACGTAAAGCCATCGAGCATGGTGGTTTATTGAAATATGTCCATGGTGGTGAATATCACGCCTACAACCCAGACGTGGTTGGCACACTGCAAACCGCAGTGAAGTCAGGCGAAAGCAACGATTATCAGAGCTTTGCTAAGCAGGTGAACCAACGCCCTGTTGCCATGCTACGAGACTTAATGGCGCTGAAAAAATCAGACTCACCGCTACCTTTAGAGCAAATTGAGCCTAGCACTGAGCTCTTCAAACGCTTTGATTCTGCGGCGATGTCCATTGGCGCACTTAGCCCAGAAGCGCACGAAGCACTTGCAACAGCGATGAACCGCCTTGGCGGTTACTCTAACTCGGGTGAAGGCGGTGAAGATCCACGTCGCTTCGGTACAGAGCGTAACTCGCGCATCAAGCAGATTGCTTCAGGTCGATTTGGTGTTACCCCTCACTACCTAACCAATGCAGACGTACTGCAGATCAAGGTCGCACAGGGTGCGAAGCCGGGCGAAGGTGGTCAGTTACCAGGACACAAAGTCACCGCAGAAATTGCAAAACTGCGTTATTCGGTACAGGGGGTGACTCTGATCTCCCCTCCTCCGCACCACGATATTTATTCGATTGAAGACTTAGCCCAGCTGATCTTTGACCTAAAACAAGTCAATCCAAATGCGCTGGTTTCGGTGAAGTTAGTTTCTGAACCAGGCGTCGGCACCATCGCAACAGGTGTCGCAAAGGCCTACGCTGATCTCATTACCATTTCGGGTTACGACGGCGGTACCGCGGCAAGCCCACTAACCTCAGTGAAATACGCAGGTAGCCCTTGGGAGTTGGGACTAGCAGAGACACAACAAGCACTGGTTGCTAATGGTCTACGTCATAAGATTCGCCTGCAAGTAGATGGCGGTCTAAAGACTGGCCTAGACGTGGTGAAAGCGGCGATTCTCGGTGCAGAAAGCTTCGGTTTTGGTACTGCGCCAATGGTGGCAATGGGTTGTAAATTCCTACGTATTTGTCACCTCAACAACTGTGCCACAGGGGTTGCAACTCAAGACGAGACGCTGCGTAAAGAGTACTTCAAAGGTCTACCGGAAATGGTGATGAACTATTTCATCGGTCTGGCGGACGAAGTGCGCGGATTGCTCGCTGAACTTGGTGTTGGAAAACTGACTGACTTGATTGGTCGTACCGATTTGTTGGAAACCGTTGAAGGTCTGACAGCAAAACAAACCAAGCTGGATTTGTCGAATATTCTCGAGGCACCAGTCTCTCCAGAAGGACACCCTCTTTACTGGACACAGCCAAATACACCATTTGATAAAGCCGAGCTAAACAACAAGATCATCGAAGACGCACTGCAAGCGGTTGAAAAACGTCAATCTGCTAGCTTCTTCTACAACGTGATCAACACTGATCGCTCTGTGGGTGCTCGCCTATCAGGTGAAATCGCTCAGCGTTACGGCAACCAAGGCATGGCGGCAACGCCAATCAAACTGCACTTGGATGGCACTGCTGGTCAGTCATTTGGCGTTTGGAACGCAGGTGGCGTAGAGCTTTATCTCACTGGTGATGCAAACGACTACGTAGGTAAAGGCATGGCTGGCGGTAAGGTGGTTATAAAACCTCACCTTGGCACTGCATTTAAATGTAATGAAGCGACCATCATTGGTAACACGTGTTTGTACGGCGCGACCGGCGGTAAGTTGTTTGCGGCAGGTAAAGCCGGTGAGCGTTTCGGCGTACGTAACTCAGGTACGATTGCCGTCATCGAAGGCGCTGGCGATAACGCTTGTGAGTACATGACCGGCGGTATTGTTGCCATTCTTGGCGCAACGGGCGTGAACTTTGGCGCAGGTATGACTGGCGGTTTTGCTTACGTATTGGATGAGAACCAAGACTTCCAAGGTCGCGTGAACAACGAGTCTGTTGAAGCGATTTCTCTGTCGGATCTCTACATCCACCAAGAGCACTTACGTGGTCTGATTGCCGAACATCTTGAAGAAACCAATTCTAGCCACGCAGAAGATATCTTGGCGAACTTTGATGAATGGATTCCAAAGTTCTACTTGGTGAAACCACAAGCGGCGGACTTGCGCACGCTACTTGGTCACCAGAGTCGCAGTGCCGCAGAACTGCGCGTTCAAGCCCAGTAATCATGGAGGATGTTTAAATCATGAGTCAGAACGTTTATCAATTTATCGATGTTCAACGCGTAGATCCTGCGAAGAAGCCTATCAAAGTTCGTAAGATCGAGTTCGTTGAAATCTATGAACCGTTTACCAAGCAACAAGCGACTGCGCAGGCGGATCGCTGTTTGGACTGTGGTAACCCATATTGTGAATGGAAGTGCCCTGTCCACAACTACATCCCGCAATGGCTAAAGTTAGCCAATGAAGGTCGTATCCTCGAAGCCGTTGAGCTATCGCACCAAACTAACAGCTTGCCTGAAGTTTGTGGACGAGTATGTCCGCAAGATCGTCTGTGTGAAGGCTCTTGTACTCTCAATGAGGACTTTGGCGCTGTCACCATAGGTAACGTTGAAAAATACATTACCGACAAAGCCTTCGAAATGGGCTGGAAGCCTGACATGTCTAAGGTGGAGTGGACTGACAAAAAGGTTGCCATCATTGGCGCAGGCCCAGCAGGCTTGGCAGCCGCTGATATCCTAGTGCGCAATGGCGTGAAACCTGTGGTATTTGACCGCTACCCTGAAATTGGAGGCCTACTGACCTTCGGTATCCCTTCGTTCAAGCTTGAAAAAGGCGTGATGGAAAACCGCCGTCGGGTCTTCACCGAGATGGGCGTAGAGTTCAAGATGAATGTCGAAGTAGGTAAAGATGTGCAAATGCAAGAGCTACTTGATGAGTACGATGCCGTCTTTTTGGGGGTTGGTACTTACAAGTACATGCGTGCGGGACTAGAAAATGAAGGTGCGCCGGGTGTTTACGATGCTCTGCCATTCTTGATTTCAAATACTTACAAGGTCATGGGCCTGGAGCACGACAAACCTTTTATCGACATGGCAAAGCAGCGCGTAGTGGTACTCGGCGGTGGTGATACCGCGATGGACTGTGTTCGTACCTCTATCCGCCAAGGCGCGTCAAACGTGGTATGTGCTTACCGTCGTGATGAAGCTAATATGCCCGGCTCTCGCCGCGAGGTGAAAAACGCTAAGGAAGAAGGTGTTAAGTTTATGTTCAACCTTCAGCCTTTGGGGATTGAAGTGGATGCATCAGGCAAAGTGTCGGGGGTCAAAGTGGTGAAAACCGCACTTGGTGAACCTGATGACGCAGGTCGTCGCCGTCCAGAGCCCGTCGAAGGCAGCGAGCACGTTCTACCAGCAGACGTAGTGATCATGGCGTTTGGTTTCCAACCACACAAAATGGATTGGTTAGCACCGTTTGATGTCGATTTGGATCAGTGGGGTCGTATCAAAGCCCCTGCGAAGCAAGAGTTCCAATTCCAGACCAGCAACGAAAAGATCTTCGCGGGTGGCGATGCGGTGCGAGGCTCAGATCTGGTCGTCACTGCCATTGATGAAGGACGAAAAGCGGCAGAAGGCATTCTCGATTACCTCGAAGTTTAATCACAGCTAACATCACAAAAAGGATCCTATTATTGGATCCTTTTTCTTTTGTATCCATATAATTAGAAGC
Source organism: Vibrio sp. TRT 17S01 (assembly GCF_050113695.1). Lineage (NCBI taxonomy): Bacteria > Pseudomonadati > Pseudomonadota > Gammaproteobacteria > Vibrionales > Vibrionaceae > Vibrio > Vibrio sp. TRT 17S01. Next base: position 425,583 of record NZ_JBNJOG010000002.1, read on the forward strand.
AAAATTATAAGAGTAAATACAATGAAAAAAGCCGCTCTCCTTTCCATCACTTTGCTCGGCTTAACTGCTTGTAGCCAAGGAGTCACAACCATGACGGATCGTTCTCAATCACCTTGTGGTGACAAACCAAACTGCGTTTCCACCCAAGACACGCGTGCAGAATACAACCTAACGCCATTCATCCTAGCTGATTCAGCGAACACCGATGCTATTGAGCAAGTGGCACTTGAACTGCCGGGGGCGAAAACAGCGGTGAAAGAAGGTAATTACCTGCGAATCGAGTGCACATCTAAAATCATGCGCTTTGTGGATGATTTGGAGCTCAAGATTGAAGACAACCAGTTAATTGTTCGCTCAGAATCTCGCGTTGGCTATTCAGACTTTGGTGTGAACCGTAAGCGAGCGGCTGAGCTTCGAGAGCTATTAAAAATGAGCAACCTTATACACTGATAACGGATAGACATAAAAAAACCAAAGCTAAGACTTCGGTTTTTATTTATGAATGGCAAATCACTCAGCTTCGTTACGAAACACAACCAAGCGTTTCGGAGCAACCTTCCCGTCATCATTCACTTCTGCAACTCCAATGAAAAGCTTCTCTTCACCAGATGTCATACGCAGTGGCGTTCCTTCAGGGGCTCCAAATACTTGTACCGGCATTCCGTGCTGAACTAAATTGGTCAGCTCTGCATTGAGATTAACTTCCGGTAAATCTTCAACGGCTGTGTCCATTGGCAGCAATAGAGGGTCAAGCAATTCTCGTGGAGGAATCTCTTCGCTCTGCGCTTGTTCAAGCAAGTCGTAAAGCTGCTCAAGTGTGACCATTTTCTCATACGGGTAGTTTGCAACCGCAGTACGACGCAGCATAGTGACATGAGCACCACAACCAAGCATCTCACCAAGATCGTCGACGATCGTTCGAATATAAGTACCTTTCGAGCAATGGACTTCCATCTCAACTTCATCGTTTTCAAAACGATGCAGAATAATTTCGTATACCGTGATCTTGCGAGATTCACGCGGAACATCGATACCTTGCCGCGCATATTCATACAAAGGCTTTCCTTGGTATTTTAACGCAGAAAACATTGATGGTATTTGATCAGATTCGCCACGAAACTTATCAATACACGCTTCTAGCTGCTCAAGAACCACGTTAACTGGGCGAGTTTCAACGACTTCACCATCAGAATCTGATGTATTGGTACGTTCACCCAATTTAGCGATAACACGGTAGCGCTTATCTGAATCTAATAGAAATTGAGAGAACTTGGTTGCCTCACCAAGACAAATTGGCAGCATACCTGTCGCTAGAGGATCCAGTGCACCGGTATGACCTGCTTTTTCTGCAAAATAAATACGTTTTACTTTTTGCAGTGCATCATTAGATGAAATGCCTGTAGGCTTATCCAAAAGGACAACACCATTAATTGGACGACCTTTACGACGACGAGCCATTACTCGTCCCCTGCCTGATCATCTTCGCGGCCAGAGTTTTTCTGCTTGCGCTTATCTTCATTTACTACTTCAGAAACCAGATTCGACATACGCATACCTTCAACTAATGTATTGTCGTAGTAGAAACGGATTTCAGGCGTTAGACGTAGGCGAATACGCTTACCAAGCATCATACGGATGTGCACTTCGTGCTCACGTAGTGCTGCTAAACAAGATTCTGGAGTTTGCTCACCCACGCATAAAAATGTCACAAAAACTTTTGCATAAGCAAGGTCACGAGACACTTCTACATCTGAAATAGTCACCATCCCTAAACGAGAATCTCGAACTTCACGCTGTAGGATCATCGCAAGTTCTTTTTGCAGCTGTTGGGCAACACGCTGCGTGCGGCTAAATTCTTTTGACATATCTTTTCTCACAAATAGAAAGAATGGGGGGATGGTTTAAACCAGCCCCCCATGGTGTATTCAACAACCAATTACCACTTATCTGTATCAGATTTCGTAAGTAATTTTAGTCAATTAATCAAGAGTACGTTTGATTTCAACGATTTCGAATACTTCGATTTGGTCACCAACGCGAACATCATTGTAGTTCTTAACGCCGATACCACATTCGTAGCCACTCTTAACTTCTTGAACGTCATCTTTAAAGCGACGTAGTGATTCTAGCTCACCTTCGTAAATAACAACGTTATCACGTAGTACACGGATTGGGTTGTTACGCTTAATCAGACCTTCAGTAACCATACAACCAGCGATAGCACCAAGTTTAGGCGACTTAAATACATCACGAACTTCAGCAAGACCAATGATTTCTTGCTTGAATTCAGGTGCAAGCATACCGCCCATCGCTTGTTTCACTTCGTCGATCAATTGGTAGATGATTGAGTAGTAACGTAGATCAACGCTTGCAGCTTCAACAGCACGACGAGCTGATGCATCAGCACGTACGTTAAAGCCAAGGATGATTGCGTTTGAAGCTTCTGCAAGTACTGCATCAGTTTCTGTAATACCACCAACACCAGAACCAACGATGTTAACTTTCACTTCGTCAGTAGACAGTTTCAGTAGTGAGTCTGCAATCGCTTCCACAGAACCTTGTACGTCAGCTTTCAGAACAACGTTTAGTTCAGCAACTTCACCAGCTGTCATGTTCGAGAACATGTTCTCTAGCTTAGATTTCTGCTGACGAGCAAGTTTCACTTCACGGAACTTACCAGCACGGTAGTTTGCTACTTCACGCGCTTTACGCTCATCACGTACTACTGTTGCTTCATCACCCGAAGATGGTACACCTGAAAGACCTAGGATCTCTACAGGGATAGATGGACCAGCTTCTGTAATTTCTTGACCTAGTTCGTCACGCATTGCACGAACACGACCGTATTCTTGACCACAAAGAACGATGTCACCTTTGTTTAGCGTACCTGATTGAACAAGTACTGTTGCAACAGGACCACGACCTTTATCTAGGCGAGATTCAACTACAACACCAGATGCCATACCTTCTTTAACCGCTGTAAGTTCAAGAACTTCAGACTGAAGAAGGATCGCTTCTAGAAGACCATCGATATTTGTACCCTGTTTTGCAGAGATGTGAACGAACATGTTCTCACCGCCCCATTCTTCAGGGATAACGTCGTATTGAGCTAGCTCATTCTTAACGTTGTCTGGGTTAGCATCTTCTTTATCGATTTTGTTTACCGCAACGATCAAAGGAACTTCTGCCGCTTTCGCGTGCTGAATCGCTTCGACTGTCTGTGGCATTACACCATCATCAGCAGCAACAACAAGAACAACGATATCCGTCGCTTGAGCACCACGAGCACGCATTGCAGTAAATGCTGCGTGTCCAGGAGTATCAAGGAAAGTAATCATACCGTTATCAGTTTCTACGTGATAAGCACCGATATGCTGCGTAATACCGCCAGCTTCACCCGAAGCAACGTGAGTACGACGAATGTAGTCAAGTGTTGACGTTTTACCGTGGTCAACGTGACCCATGATAGTTACAACAGGAGCACGTGGTGCTGCTTCTTCGTTGCTATCACGATCGTTAAGTACTGCTTCTTCAAGTTCATTTTCTTTACGAAGAATAACCTTGTGGCCCATTTCTTCAGCGATTAGCTGAGCTGTTTCTTGATCGATAACTTGGTTGATAGTCGCCATTGCGCCCATCTTCATCATCGCTTTGATAACTTCCGTTGCTTTAACCGACATTTTGTTTGCCAGCTCAGAAACAACGATTGTTTCACCAATCACAACATCAGATTTTGCAACGGTTGCCGTTTTATCAAAACCATGCTGCATTGAAGCAGGTTTTGCTGGCTTAGCCAGTTTACCTTTACGGCCACCTTTACCACGCTGGTTACGACCACCGCGAGCTTGCTCATCTGTTTTTGAAGCAGCTTTCTTCTTCTTGCGACGACCACCGCCTTCTTCACGACGGTCTGCTTCATCTTCGGCTTCACGCGCGTAACGTGAAGTCGTTACATGGTAATCTGTATCTTCCATATCACCCTTTTTCTCTTCTGCAGCAGACCAACGCTCTTTATTCTTCTCAGCCATTTCGCGAGCTTCTTCAAGCTTGCGCTGACTTTCCTCTTCAGCCTTACGCTTAGCTTCTTCTTCCTGACGACGTTTAAGCTCGTCGGCCTCTTTTCGCGCTGCTTCTTGCTTTAACTTCTCTTCAGCATCACGTTCTGTATTTTTACTAACATCACGTTTTGCTTTCTCTTGTGCTTCACGCTTCGCTTTTTCTTCAGCTTCACGCTTCGCTTTTTCTTCAGCTTCACGCTTCACTTTTTCTTCAGCTTCACGCTTTGCTGCTTCTTCAGCTTCACGCTTTGCTGCTTCTTCAGCTTCACGTTTTGCCGCTTCTTCAGCTTCACGTTTTGCTGCTTCTTCAGCTTCACGTTTTGCTTCATCTTCAATTGTGCTGCGCTTTACGTAAGTACGTTTCTTGCGCACCTCAACCTGAACATTCTTACTTTTACCGCCACCAGCATTTACGCTTAGTGTGCTGCGGGTTTTACGCTGCAATGTCAATCGAGTAGGAGCAGCGTCACCCGTAGTGTCACCATGCTCTTTTTTCAAATGAGTCAGCAATTTTTGCTTCTCTTCATCTGATACAACGTCTGATCCCGACTTCTTCATTCCAGCATCAGCAAGTTGCTCTAATAAGCGGTCTACTGGTGTACCGATTTCTTCACTCAGTGCTTTAACAGTAATTTGTGTCATGCCGCTTTCTCCCTTGCTGAAATTTATGCTTCTTCGCCGAACCAACAAATATTACGAGCAGCCATGATAAGCTCACCTGCACGCTCGTCTGTTAGTCCTTCAATACCTTCTAGATCATCAATACCTTGGTCAGCAAGATCTTCTAGTGTTGCAACACCTTTTGCTGCCAATTTAAATGCCATTTCGCGCTCAAGACCTTCAAGACCTAATAGGTCTTCAGCTGGCTCAAGACCTTCAAAAGATTCTTCTTGTGCTAGAGCTAATGTTGTTAGTGCATCTTTTGCACGATTACGCAGCTCTTCGACCAAGTCTTCATCAAGGCCTTCTACTTCGAGAAGCTCATTTACTGGTACATATGCAACTTCTTCTAGCGTAGAGAAGCCTTCTTCAACAAGAAGCTGAGCGAAGTCTTCTTCAATATCTAGATATTTCATGAAGTTTTCAATTGAAGCCTGAGACTCTTCAGCATGTTTCTTCTGAAGATCCGCAACTGTCATTACGTTTAGTTCCCAACCAGTTAACTGAGATGCTAGACGTACGTTTTGGCCATTACGACCAATTGCTTGTGCCAAGTTATCTGCTTCAACAGCAATATCCATCGCATGAGCATCTTCATCAACAATGATAGAGGCAACATCTGCTGGCGCCATCGCGTTGATAACAAATTGTGCTGGATTATCATCCCAAAGAACAATATCGATACGCTCGCCACCTAGCTCACCAGAAACAGCTTGAACACGTGCACCACGCATACCAACACATGCACCTACTGGGTCGATACGTTTGTCATTCGTTTTAACAGCAATTTTTGCACGAGAACCTGGGTCACGAGCTGCACCTTTAAGCTCGATAATTTCTTCCGCAATTTCAGGCACTTCAACACGGAAAAGCTCAGCAAGCATTTCTGGTTTTGAACGAGTAATAAATAGCTGGAAGCCACGAGCTTCTGGAGCTACGCGGTATAATAGACCACGAACACGGTCACCTGGACGGAAGTTTTCACGTGGTAGTTGGTCATCACGAAGGATCACAGCTTCAGCGTTGTTACCAAGATCAAGCACAACAGTATCGCGGTTCACTTTTTTGACAACACCAGTAACCAGTTCACCTTCGTTATCAATAAATTGTTCTACGATTTGCGCACGTTCCGCTTCACGTACTTTTTGAACAATCACTTGTTTCGCTGTTTGTGTCGTAATACGGTCAAACGTTACTGAATCAATTTCGTCTTCGATGTAATCACCAAGCTCAATTGACTCATCATCGTAGCGAGCAGCTTCGAATGAGATTTCTTTTGTTGGGTTTTCAACTTCTTCAACAACCAACCAACGACGAAAAGTTTCAAATTCACCTGTTTTACGATCGATCGCTACACGTACATCAATTTCGATTTCATGTTTTTTCTTTGTAGAAGTAGCAAGAGCAATTTCCAGGGCTTCAAAGATGCGCTCACGAGGTACCGCTTTTTCGTTCGATACCGCCTCTGCTACCGCTAAAATTTCTTTACTCATTTTAAATAGCCTCTAAGACTCAAATTAAAATTTAGGGATCAGGTTAGCTTTTGAAATGTTGCTAAGTGCGAACTCTTCGTTATTACCTTCAACGGTAATTGAGATCGTTTCGCCATCAACGGAATGGATAATACCTTTCCATTTTCGACGGTTACCAACAGCCATTTTCAAAACGATGCTTACCTCGTGACCAATAAATTGTTCGTAGTGTGCTGCTTTGAAAAGTGGTCTTTCTAAACCAGGTGAAGACACTTCTAGGTTGTAAGCCACTGTGATTGGATCTTCAACATCCATAACTGCACTAACTTGATGGCTCACTTCAGCGCAATCGTCTACCGTAATACCATTTTCATGGTCAATATAGATACGTAATGTTGAGTGTTCGCCTGCGCGAATAAATTCTAATCCAACTAACTCATAACCTGATGCTGCTACAGGAGCTTCAAGCAATTCAGTAAGTTGTCTTTCTAAACCAGTCATTTAAACCACTCCAGAAACAAAAAAAGGGCTCAGAGCCCAATTTAAATACCAAGCAAAATCTGAATCTCTATACAAACATTCAGATAATAAAAAACCCCGAAAGTCGGGGTTTTTTATTGCTGGACCCTGATATGTTAGATGATATCAATGCCATCTAACCCGCAGTGTCAACACTGCGCAAACTTGTCCGAATCCTAAAGGATTGGTTGCGGGGGCCGGATTTGAACCGACGACCTTCGGGTTATGAGCCCGACGAGCTACCAAGCTGCTCCACCCCGCGTCCGACTTGTCGAGCATTATACGCTCTCCAAGGTGTTTTACAAGTTTGTAAATCAATGGTGCCGAGAGAGGGACTCGAACCCTCACACCAAAGGCACTAGCACCTCATGCTAGCGTGTCTACCAATTTCACCATCTCGGCAAGCTAAATCTCTTCAGCTTATTGAGGAATTTCATCACCCGTAGGGGCTGGAACTTCACTCGCAGCTTCATCAGCTTGTTGGATAACCTGACCTTGAGTAGGATCAACCCACTGAGATTCAGTTTTATGTGTAGACATATTGCCTAGCACCAAGCTGACGACAAAAAATACTGTTGCAAAAATTGCAGTCATTCGGGTTAGGAAGTTACCTGAGCCGCTCGCACCAAACACTGTGTTTGAAGCACCAGCACCGAATGAGGCTCCCATATCTGCGCCTTTACCTTGTTGAATCAACACCAGGCCGATTACACCAAGCGCTGCCAACAGGTAAATCACAAGTAGAACTGTAAACATTTTTCCACCTATGTTCCAAATTGTTGAGCCAGCGCCATTCTAATAATCTATTAAGATTTTAAAACAAGGCTAGCGACCTCCTTACTGAAGGCCGAGCAATACTAGCGAAAGCAGTACTCTCTGACAAGTGGAATTTAGAAAAAAAGCACAAGTTACGCTTTAAATGGTCAAAAAAAGGGCAAAGCGTACTTTTTTATCTTAATCCCTCCACAGACACACGCTGAAGAGGGATTAAAAACAAGCTATCAGAAAAGGCTAACAGCTTGATTTAACAGCATCAGCGATTTTTAACGCTGAATTTTGTACTAGTTGTGCATCTTCACCTTCAACCATTACTCGGATCAATGGCTCAGTTCCTGATTTGCGCAACAATACACGTCCTTTATCGCCTAATTCCGCTTCAACTTTTGCAACAGCTACTGTTACCGCTTCAGCTTCCATTGGATTACTTCCACCAGAAAAACGCACATTTTCTAAAACTTGCGGGTATAGCGTCATGCCTTTCGATAGCTCATGCAATGATGTTTTACTACCGACAACAGAAGCAAGAACTTGAAGTGCTGCTACAATTGCATCACCTGTGGTTACCTTATCCAATAAAATAACGTGGCCAGAGTTTTCAGCACCGATCGTCCAGTTATTCTCTAATAACTTTTCCATCACATAGCGGTCACCAACAGCGGCGCGTACAAACGGGATGCCTAATTCTTTTAGGCCATTTTCCATACCTAGGTTGGTCATCAGTGTACCAACAACACCACCCTTCAACTCACCACGACGTTGGGCATCGCGTGCGATGATATACGCAATTTGGTCCCCATCGACTTTATTTCCAAGGTGATCAACCATAATAATGCGGTCGCCATCACCATCAAAAGCTAAGCCAAGATGTGCTTTTTCTTCAACCACACGTTTTTGTAAAGCACGGACATCTGTAGCGCCAACTTCATCATTGATATTTAAACCATTTGGTTCAATACCCATAGGGATAACTTCTGCACCTAGCTCTTTGAAAACACTTGGTGCGATGTGATAAGTCGCACCATTGGCACAGTCAACCACGACTTTCATCCCCGCAAGACTCAATGCTGATGGGAAGGTACTTTTACAAAATTCAATATAACGGCCAGCAGCATCATTTAAGCGAGATGCCTTACCCAACATTGCAGACTCGACACATTCAATCTCTTTATCCAGCTCAGCTTCTATTGCTAGCTCAATATCATCGGGTAACTTAGTGCCTTCCGAGGAGAAAAATTTGATGCCGTTATCGTAATAAGGATTGTGAGATGCAGATATAACAATTCCGGCTTCAGCACGGAATGTTTGCGTTAGGTACGCAACCGCAGGTGTTGGCATTGGGCCGGTAAAAGTTGCTTTTAGCCCTGCTGCAGCCAAACCCGCCTCAAGAGCAGACTCCAACATATAACCGGATATGCGAGTATCCTTACCAATAATAACCTTCTTTGTGCCCTGTTTCGCCAGCACACGTCCAGCAGCCCAACCAAGCTTAAGTACAAAGTCAGGAGTAATTGGATATTGGCCTACTTTGCCACGAACTCCATCTGTACCAAAATAACGTCTTTTATTAGACATAGTATTTCCTTTAGTTATTGTTTTGACTAACTATTCATTTTCATCTTAGCAACAACTTTTAGTGCGTCGATGGTTTCTTCAAAATCATGTACTCGAATTATTTGAGCACCTTTTTGCGCCGCGATCGTCGCAGTAGCAACACTAGCAGCAATACAGTCCGAAGGGGCCTTATTAAGCAATTTAAAGAGCATCGATTTACGAGACATGCCCGCTAAGATCGGCATATTAAATTGATGAAGTTGCTCAAGATGTGCAAGCATCTGATAATTGTGCTCTAAGGTTTTACCAAAGCCAAAGCCCGGATCAAGAATGAGCTGCTCACGTTTGATCCCTACAGTTTCACACGCAGCAACTCGTTCAGACAAAAACTCTTCAACTTCAGCTAACAAGTCTGTGTACTGCGGATTTGCTTGCATCGTACGAGGCTGTCCTTTCATATGCATTAAACAGACAGGTAATCCAGACTGAGCTGCAACCTCCAAAGCACCAGGCTCTCTTAACGCTCGGACATCATTAATAATATCAGCGCCGGCTTCAATTGCCTGACGCATTACTTCAGCTTTACTTGTGTCTACCGAAATCCAAACATCATATTGGCTTCGTATGGCTTTGATGACTGGAATAACCCGCGTAAGCTCTTCTTCAAGCGTAACCTCTGGCGCGCCAGGGCGGGTTGATTCACCACCAATGTCAATAATAGTCACACCTGCATCTATCATTGCCTTAACACGATGCAAAGCACTATCTAAGGCGTTAAATTTACCACCATCAGAAAAAGAGTCTGGCGTAATATTGAGAATTCCCATGACTTGGGGGCTACTCAAGTCAAGTTGCTTACCATTTGCATAGATCAACATATCGATTTTCTTTTAACTAGAAAGACAAAAACCCCGAGCGAGCTCGGGGTTTTCTCTCAATGAGAGTTATTCTGCGTCTTTTTTATCCGCAGACTCATTTGATGTGGCTTCTTGAGGCGCTGAAGTTTCGTTATTGGCGGGCTCAGCTTTACCCTCTTCAACTTTAACGTCTTCCTTCACTTCTGATTTAGGAGTTCCATTTTGATTGTCTCCCCATCCAGCAGGTTCACGAATATCCGTTTTTCGCTCCATCAAATCATCAATCTGACCTGCATCGATAGTCTCGTATTTCACTAGCGCATCTTTCATCGCGTGCATGATATCCATATTTTCTTCTAGGATTTTCTTCGCGCGGTCATAGTTGCGATCGATAATCTTACGGACTTCGTCATCGATTAGCTTCGCAGTATCGTCAGAGACATGCTTAGTCTGGGTTACACTACGACCAAGGAATACTTCACCTTCATCTTCAGCGTAAAGTAGCGGACCTAGTTTTTCAGAGAAGCCCCATTGAGTCACCATCTTACGTGCTATATCTGTTGCACGTTCGATATCGTTTGACGCACCAGTGGATACTTTATCTGCACCGTAGATAAGTTCTTCTGCTAGACGACCACCATATAGGCTCGAAATCATCGATTCTAGATGTTGACGAGACATACTGACACGGTCTTGCTCTGGTAGGTACATAGTCACACCCAACGCGCGGCCACGTGGAATGATCGAGACTTTGTACACAGGATCATGTTCAGGTACTAAACGACCAACAATCGCGTGACCTGCTTCATGGTATGCTGTTGATTCTTTGGTTTCTTCAGAAAGCACCATAGAACGACGTTCAGCCCCCATCATGATCTTATCTTTTGCCAGTTCAAACTCAACCATCGAAACATTGCGCTTGTTACCGCGTGCAGCAAATAGTGCGGCTTCGTTAACTAAGTTGGCAAGATCTGCACCCGAGAAACCAGGTGTACCACGTGCGATTAGAGAAGGCTCTACATCACCCGCTAGCGGTACTTTACGCATATGAACTTTCAAGATCTGCTCACGACCACGTACATCTGGTAGGCCTACGACGACCTGGCGGTCAAAACGACCAGGACGTAAAAGTGCAGGGTCAAGTACATCAGGGCGGTTAGTCGCAGCGATGACAATAATGCCTTCATTGCCTTCAAAACCATCCATTTCTACTAGCATTTGGTTTAGTGTTTGTTCACGCTCATCATGACCACCACCAACACCTGCACCACGTTGGCGACCTACGGCGTCAATCTCATCAATAAAGATGATACATGGAGAGGCTTTCTTCGCTTGCTCAAACATATCACGTACGCGAGAAGCACCAACACCCACAAACATTTCAACAAAGTCTGAACCAGAAATTGTAAAGAATGGAACTTTTGCTTCACCCGCAATAGCTTTTGCAAGCAGCGTTTTACCAGTACCAGGAGGACCAACCATCAACACACCAGTCGGAATTTTACCGCCTAGCTTTTGGAAACGGCTTGGATCGCGTAGGTAATCCACTAGCTCTTTCACATCTTCTTTAGCTTCATCACAACCTGCTACGTCAGCAAAGGTTGTTTTGATTTGTTCTTCGCTCATCATACGAGCTTTGCTCTTACCAAAAGACATGGCACCTTTACCGCCACCGCCTTGCATTTGGCGCATAAAGAATATCCAAACACCAATCAGTAAGATCATTGGGAACCAAGAAATGAAAATACTGCCAAGTAAACTTTGCTCTTCAGGAGGCGTTCCTTGAACTTTTACATTCTGATTAATTAAATCGTCTAGAAGCTTCTGGTCACGCACTGGCATGTAAGTAACATAACGGCCACCACCACCACGTCGAGTGAATGTAATTTCACCTTCTTTGAACGTTGCTTCCTGAATCTGGCCTTGGCCAACTTCCTGTACAAAGGTTGTATAATCAACCGCTCTGCCGTTGCTATCTCCAGGTCCAAAACTCTGGAAAACCGACATCAAAACGACGGCAATCACAAGCCACAGAATTAAATTTTTTGCCATGTCACTCAAGGTGTAAGCCTCTCGATAACTAATTGTAATTAAAGGTAGGGTACTACAGTTTAACACCTGTAGCTATACTGTTAACCTACGCCCCATCAAGGGAAATGGTTAACCTTTGTAACCAGTGGCTACAATGTAAACTTCTCGAGAACGTGCTCTTGAAGAATCTGGTTTTCGAATTTTCACAACTTTAAACATGTCGCGAACATCTTTTACGTATTGATCAAAGCCTTCGCCCTGAAATACTTTGACGACAAAGCTACCATCAGGAGCCAGAACTTGTCGACACATATCTAATGCTAGTTCAACAAGATACATAGCACGAGGTTGATCGACCGATAAATTTCCTGCCATATTTGGTGCCATATCAGACATCACAATATCAACCATATCTGGTTGAATGCGATCTAATAGTGCATCAAGTACTGCTTCTTCACGGAAATCACCTTGGAGAAACGCTACGCCAGCAATTGAGTCCATAGGTAAGATGTCGCATGCAATAACCTGCCCTTCATCGCCTACAATTTTTGCTGCGTATTGTGACCAGCCACCAGGTGCCGCACCTAGATCGACAACGGTCATTCCAGGTTGTAGCAACTTATCTTTGTTCTGAATCTCTTCGATTTTAAATATTGCTCGAGAACGATAGCCTTTTTTCTTCGCTTCGTTTACGTATTTATCATCAAAATGCTCTTTGAGCCAACGGCCAGAACTGGCTGAATGTTTCTGTTTACTCATTCTAATCCTAATAAGGATGAAAAAGGATCTATCGTTGTAATAGGCTTTTTCAATCACTCAATAAATTATAGTCTTCAACGTTAGATGGCGTTAAAATGGTGGTTTTCAACCCTAATAGTAAATAAATTTGGCCGCGTAATGAACCTAAGCACAAAACAAAAGCAGCACTTGAAAGGCCTAGCACACAATTTAAAACCTGTCGTGCTACTCGGCGCTAATGGACTAACCGAGGCCGTTCTTGCAGAAATCGAAATCGCACTCAACCATCATGAGCTAATCAAAGTCAAAGTTGCAGCAGAAGATCGCGAAACAAAAAACCTGATTATCGAAGCCATTGTGCGCGAAACTGAAGCAGAAAAAGTGCAAGTTATCGGTAAAGTATTGGTGTTATACCGCCCTTCCGAAGAACGTAAAATTGAGCTACCTCGCAAATAGTTTTTAGCTCATTATAAAAAAGGTCGCTCACTTGCGACCTTTTTTGTGCTTATATGACAGATTAAAGATATTCTACTTTATCAATATCGTAGTCTTTAGCACCGCCTGGTGTGACGATAGAAACTTCATCACCTTCCATTTTGCCAATCAACCCACGAGCCATTGGGGAACTAACAGAAATGCGTCCCTGTTTAATATCGGCTTCATGATCACCCACGATTTGATACGTTTTTTCTTCATCTGTATCAACATCAATGAGAGTAACCGTTGTACCAAAAATCACTTTGCCTGTATTGTCCATTTTAGTGACATCGATAACTTGGGCTACTGAAAGCTTGTACTCAATATCACGAATCTGGGCTTCACAAATCCCCTGCTCTTCGCGCGCAGCATGGTACTCTGCATTTTCTTTCAGATCACCAAGTTCACGAGCTTCAGCAATCGCTTCAGAAATCTTTGGACGAAGCTTTAGCAGTCTGTCTAACTCTTCACGCAGCTGCTGTTCGCCACGTACAGTCATTGGAACTTTTTCCATTTTATACCTCTAGGCCAAAGTTATCTTTGGACAAAACAAAACTACCCAACCCAGTAGGATTAGGTAGTCGTTTAACGAATCAATTTCATCTAGTGTAAACAAACTCCTCAACTAAATCATCCAAATTTGTTCACCCGCGTCTTATCTCTGTGACTCAGATTGTAGATAGTCAAATTATGCTTTTGAAATTGCGGTCTACTAAACATTTATTCACGTATTTTAGGTAAAAAAAAATAAAATTCACATCTTGATAGAAATTTAACAATAGCAACAAATGTCCTTTATAATCATCAACTTGATAAAAATTCACCCACAATAAAACAGTGTTCATCAGTCTGATTTATATCATTTTACTAACCCATAGTGGAACTTTAGCGTTAAAACATTGCTCACGGATTGCTCGAACTGCAATTTAAGCATTTCATATTACTGACTTAAATCTTACATATGAAACTTGATTGACTTGAGCGATGTGTGGAGTATACCCCCTACGTTGTGAGGTATGACTCGCAAAATAAATGACTATTTATGGACAGTAAATTAGGACTAATAAGATGAACAAGACTCTGATTGCTCTAGCAGTTTCAGCTGCAGCAGTGGCTACTGGCGTTAACGCAGCAGAAATCTACAACCAAGATGGCAACTCTATCGAAATGGGCGGCCGTGCTGAAGCACGTATGTCTCTAAAAGACGGTAAAGCAGAAGACAAATCTCGCGTACGTCTTAACTTCCTAGGTAAAGCTGCAATCAACGATAGCCTATACGGTGTTGGTTTCTACGAAGGTGAGTTCACAACTAGCGAAAATGGCGCAGTAGACAGCAACAACGATCTAAACACTCGTTACGCTTACGCAGGTCTAGGCGGTAACTTTGGTGAAGTTACTTACGGTAAAACAGCTGGTGCTCTAGGTGTAATCACAGACTTCACTGATATCATGGCTTACCACGGTAACTCTGCAGCAGACAAACTAGCTGTAGCTGACCGTACAGACAACATGGTTGCATACGCTGGTCAATTCGAAAACCTAGGCGTTAAAGCAAGCTACCGTTTTGCTGATCAAGAAACTGATGCAAATGGTTTCACTGATAACAAACAAGACGGTTACTCACTATCTGCTATCTATGCAATCGGTGATACTGGTCTTCAGCTAGGTGCTGGCTACGCAGACCAAAACAAGAGCAACGAGTACATGGCTGCGGCATCTTACTCAATTGCAGATTTCTACATCGCTGGTCTATTCACTGACGGTGAAAAGAACTTTGATGATGCTAACCTAGCAAGCTCAAACTTCTCTGGTGTTCAAGATTACACTGGTTACGAAGTTGCAGCAGCTTACACACTAGGCCAAACAGTGTTCACAACTACGTACAACAGTGCAGAAACTGCAAATGACACTTCTGCAAACAACGTAGCGCTTGATGCAACTTACTACTTCAAGCCTAACTTCCGTACTTACATCTCATACAACTTCAACCTACTTGACGAAAGCGACAAGCTAGGTACTGGTACTGTAGGTAAAGTAGCTGCTGAAGACGAACTAGCTCTAGGTCTACGTTACGACTTCTAATACATTCTGTATTAGTCAAAAAGATAAGACGCCTGCTTACTAGCAGGCGTTTTTTTTCCCCGTTATACTTGCATAATTACCACTAAAATTGTGACTTCTAACTTATGAGATACCAGCTACGTTCCACATTACTTGTGACTCTCTCTGCTCTTTCACTACAGGTAAGTGCGACCAGTCCTATTGACAAGCTTCCTCAAGGTTCTCGAGTTAACTTACTGATTCAAGACTTAAATAATCGTAATTTGTCACACAGCACAGGTAATACTGATCAATTTTTCCCACCAGCAAGTACTTTAAAGGTGGTTACTGCTTTAGCTGCGAAACTTGAATTAGGTGATGAATTTCATTACCAAACAGAGCTATCCAAAGTCGGTAATGATTTAGTGATAAAATTCAGTGGTGATCCAACATTAACCACTGAGGATTTGGCCAATATGTTAAAAATGGCCAAAGAGAATGGATTAAAAAGTATCTCGGGCGATATTTGGTTAGATAATTCGGCCTTTACTGGGTACGATCGTGCCGTTGGGTGGCCTTGGGATATTCTAGGTGTATGCTACAGTGCACCAGCCAGTGCAATTACATTAGACAAAAATTGCGCTCAAGCCTCAATTTATACTAAGGACAATGGTCAGACTCGCGTCTTTGTTCCGCAGCATTACCCTATTCATGTCACAACATCGGCTCAAACAGTCACTAAAGCTGGTCAAGAAAGTACACAATGTGACCTTGAACTGGTAACCACGCCAGATAATCATTATGAGTTGCAAGGCTGCCTTGTTTCACGCAGCAAACCTTTGCCGTTGAAATTCGCGATCCAAAACCCAGCTTTGTATGCACAACGTATGATCTATACCCAATTGAATCGACTCGATATTGATCTCAACGGAGAGGTTAAAATTGGCACCCCAGAAGGTCGACGTTATAAAACTTTAGCCATTCACCGTTCTGCCGCTCTGCCTCAATTGCTAGATACCATGTTGAAAAAATCAGATAACCTCATCGCTGATAGCCTAACTCGAACAATTGGCGCACAGTTTTATATTCAACCGGGTAGCTTCAAAAATGGCACACAAGCTATCAAACAAGTCATTTTTGCCAATACCGGGATTGATTTAGAGCAAGCGCAAATGGCGGATGGCTCTGGTTTGTCACGTAATAACCGTTTCAATAGCAAAGACATGGCGGCCATTTTGCAGTATATCTGGCAAAACGATAACCGACTTCACCTTATTGAGCACCTCCCCACTTCTGGGCAAAATGGTACGCTTCAGTATCGCAGTAGCATGAGAACCCCCCCCATCAAAGGACAACTCATCGCGAAAAGTGGGTCTTTGTACGGCAGTTACAACATGGCGGGTTACGGCTTAGATCAAACGGGCAAGCCAAGCTCGTTATTTGTCCAATTTGTCACTGATTATCATCCCAAAAAACAGAGCAACGCCAAACCTGTCGCTGCTCCTATTGTCCAATTCGAGACGTTGTTTTATCAAGATGTCATTAAATTCAGTCAAACTATCTCTAAGAAATAGTTAACGACCGAAAAGTAGACCCACATACCCGAAATATCAACAATCGACGCAAGAACTGGGCTCACCAATACGGCTGGGTCCAACTTCATTACACGTGCCAGTATTGGCAAGAGTCCACCGAGTACCGTTGACATCGTAACCTGAATAAATAATGCAACAGCAACTGCCAATGCAACCGTTTCAATATCAAACTCTCTCGCAGAATCAGGGGCGCTAAATAGTAAAATCCGACCAATGATGACGACGGAAATTGCAAGAGCTAGACACAAAGCTACACGACTTTCTTTCCAAAACACCCTCAACCATTGGCGTTTTTTAAGCTCCCCCGTTGCTAATGCCCGTATAACTAGCGTGGCAGCTTGGCTTCCCGTATTACCTCCGGCAGCGGCAATCACTGGCATATAAATCGCGAGTAAAACCAATTGGCTTAACGTATTTTCATAATGAGAAATAATTAAACCAGATACGATGCCAAGCAAAGCAAGTGCAATGATCCAGCCGATACGCTGCCTAACATGTTCGAATACTGACGTTGATAAATATCCTTGCGGAGTCTCTACTTCTGAATAAATAAAACCCAACTGATGGGCATAGTGCCTTGCCAGACTATCATGGCCTAACGCTTCCAACTGATAAATCAACTCTTGGACAAACCCAACTGAGCAGTGATTGAGTATTGCAACTGCCTCTTCAATCGGCATCACCGTCAGCAAATGTAACTGTTGTTCTTGTGCATACTGTAAAAATGCATTTCTCGCAGCACTAATTTCTTCATGAGAAAAGTGTGCGCAGTTTTCAATGTATGTATTGCTCATTACCGTCATGGCGAATCTCCCGATTGGCAATAGGTAACGACCATCAACAACGATCTAGCACACCGTGCAACGGCATGATGTCCAAACAGTTGTTTAACTAGATAAAGGAAAAAAATAAGAAGGGAGAAAACAGGAAAGCGTTTACCCTACCGCAAAGGTAGGATAGAGATGATCAATACCAAAGCGGGTTATTTTTCTCCCTTGCAACTAGGAGGATGGTCGGTATTGTTCATAAAAATCTCCAAAGACACTGCCGATGCGACAGTCGAGGCATCATATCAAAACTGATACAAAGTGGCAGTTGAAATTTATTTATCAATGAGAATTAGTTTGCCTATTCTTTAAAGCACTGCTCATACTTATCACTATCAAAACTAAAATGGCTGGGCGACATGAAAAATATCGAGCGACGTGCTTACATCAAGCGTAAAGGCTATATCTGTATTGGTTGGACATGCGTTATTCTTGGTTTGATTGGAATAACTGTTCCCTTACTTCCAACCGTTCCTTTTATCTTACTGGCACTTTACTGCTTTGGTTCTGCATCTCCTAAATTCCAAAACTGGCTACTTAACCACGCAACACTCGGGCCTATAGCTCAACGTCTAAAAAATAAAGAAGGGTTAACGATCAAGGAGAAAACCCACTCCTTAATTATGATATGGCTCTCCATGGGCAGTGTATTTTACTTCATTGCGTTAGGGACACATTGGCAATACGCCATTGCCGCACTATTACTGTTCGAAACTTGGTTTATCTTACGCTTTAAAACATGCACAAAAAAAGCGCCATAACGGCGCTTTTATCAACAAAAAACGATTTATTGAATCGTGATCCGAGCAAACTTACGTTTACCGACTTGGAACACGTAGGTACCTGACTCAGGTGCAAACTTCGCATCAGAAACCTTTTCACCTTCAATTTTTGCAGCGCCTTGCTTCACCATACGCATCGCTTCAGATGTTGATGCACATAATCCAGCTTCTTTAAGCAAGTTACTTACTGGTAGACCAGCATCAAAAGTGAACTCTGGCATTTCATCTGGGATTTGATTTTTAGCGAAACGGTTAACAAATTCCTGCTCAGCCATGTCAGCATCAGCTGCAGAGTGAAAACGCGCAATGATCTCTTTTGCTAAAAGAACTTTGATATCACGAGGGTTTTTGCCAGACTCAACATCAGCTTTAAATTGAGCAATTTCTTCCAAAGGACGGAAAGACAACAGCTCATAGTAGCTCCACATTAGGTCATCTGAAATTGACATGATCTTACCAAACATTTCGCTTGGTGCTTCACTAATGCCAATATAGTTGTTCGCTGACTTCGACATTTTCTTCTCGCCGTCAAGGCCAACAAGAAGTGGCATCGTCAACACAACCTGAGGTTTCTGGCCATTGGCTTTTTGTAGCTCTCGTCCCATCAAAAGGTTGAATTTCTGGTCAGTACCACCAAGCTCAACGTCAGTTTCCATCGCAACTGAGTCATAACCTTGTAGGAGTGGGTACATAAACTCATGAATTGCAATTGGCTGACCATTGCTGTAACGCTTTTTAAAGTCGTCACGCTCAAGCATACGTGCAACCGTCTGGTTAGCCGCCAGACGAATCATACCTTCGGCACCAAGTTCTGATAGCCATTCTGAGTTAAATTGGATCTTTGTTCTTGCAGGGTCAAGGATTTTAAACACTTGCTCTTTGTAGGTTTCTGCATTACGCAGTACGTCTTCACGAGTCAATGGTGGACGAGTGGTATTCTTACCAGTTGGGTCACCAACCATGCCCGTAAAGTCACCGATCAGAAATGTCACATCATGGCCAAGTTCTTGGAAAGCACGAAGCTTATTTAGGATAACTGTGTGACCTAAGTGGATATCAGGAGCCGTTGGGTCAGCACCCAACTTGATACGAAGAGGGCGATCCTCTTTTAATTTAGCAATCAACTCTTCTTCTGGAATTAATTCATCAACACCGCGCTTAATCTCGGCCAGTGCAGCTTCAATACTCGCCATTCTTGTTCACTCCCACAGATTTGGCAAAAATTTGATAATTTGCCATCTTACTTGAATAGCGATGCTTTTTGAAACCAGTTAGACTAACTATATACGTAATTTTATTTAAATTTGCAGAACGAACTTAAAATGTTGTCTATTTGGGCTCGACTACCATGGATGCACCGAGCATTAATTGTCTTTTTTAGTGCCATCATCGTCTTCGCACTGTTTTTTCTTCCTGATCCGAAGGATCTCAGTCCTAATGTAAAACGCTTGGAAATCGGGCGCCATTATCCATTAACAATTAACTCAGAAGCGCTTTCTCCAGAAACGACGGTGTCCCCTATCGCACTCCTACGCTGGGAAAAACACACTGTCGCGTCTGGTGAGAGTGCTGCAAAACTCTTTCAACGCTTAGGACTATCTTCTCGTCTTCTCTATAGCCTTACATCGTCGAATGTAGATATTAAGCGTCAGCTGACTCACCTAAAGCCAGGAGACAAACTTGAGTTTGGGTTTGATGAAAACAACAAGTTAGTTCAACTAAAGCGACGAATGAGCCCTTACGAAACGTTTATCATCACCAAAGCCGATAAAAACTTTCGCTCTAAAGTCGATAGCAAAGAAGTACATTATCAATACAACTACGCTGAAGCAGATATTAGCTCGAATTTTTGGAACGCAGCCAAGAGTGCAGGGCTATCTGCTAACCAAATTATGGAGTTAGCAGGCATTTTTGGTTGGGATATCGACTTTGCATTAGACATCCGAAAAGGCGATGAATTTAAGTTGTTGTATCAGGAAAAAGTTGTGGAAGGTGAAGTGGTTGGTCGAGGAAAGATCATTGCTGCTATATTCACAAACCAAGGCACTACCTTTAAAGCATTCTTCGATGACAACAGCGGTAACTATTACGATGAAAATGGCAGAGCAATGAAAAAAGCATTCTTGCGCTCTCCGCTCGATTTCCGTCGCGTCAGTTCGAATTTCAATCCACGCCGTCTCCATCCAGTCACAGGACGAGTTCGTCCTCACCGCGGTACTGATTATGCGGCACCTGTGGGCACGCCTATTTGGGCTGCTGGTGACGGCATTGTACAAAAATCAAGCTATAACAAATTTAACGGCAATTACGTCTTTATACGCCACAGTAATACTTATGTGACTAAATACCTGCATTTAACTCGTCGGTTAGTCAAAACAGGGCAACGAGTAAAGCAAGGCCAGACTATTGGTACGTTAGGTGGGACAGGCCGGGTTACGGGTCCCCACCTCCATTATGAATTCTTAGTTAATGGTGTACATAAAAATGCTCGAACGGTGAAGCTCCCTCAATCAAAATCATTAACAGGGAAAGCTAAAAGCACATTCTTGGCTAATGCGAAAAAACGCGAAGCTAAGCTAGAGCGATACAGTGAACTGTTATACGCGCGAAACTAGATTTAGTTTTTCAGAAAGCCTAGTCACATAGTGACTAGGCTTTTTACGTGCTCGCTTAACAGAACTCTCTTTTGGGGAATAACAAGGCAATATGACAGAGACTCCTAAGTTGCCAGCACATTTAAAACGCAATCCTTACTAACGCACCTTCACCAAATCGTTTAGCCCCTCTATCACTGCTTTGCAATACACCCTTATTGTGTCTCGTTACGGTCAGTTTGGATATCAAATTACTTTTACGCCATGTCCAAGCAATGAAGCTGAACTTGAACTAACTCTCCCATAAAAAGAGATGGAACAGAATCAATACCTGCACCAATAGAACCGCCTTTCTTAAGCACAACCTAACTTACCTAATTTAACCTTGTTACGCGCATTAAAATAAGCACATTTGAACAATAAACGGATGGGTTAAAAAAGTCGTTTTTGTACTAATTGATGAAGATAAAAATATAAATCGCACAAAAACACTTCATATTGCGATAACAATCACAACAAGACGGCAGATTCAATTTATCTACGTAAATTAACGTTAACTAACGAGAGTGATGGATATCTCAGTAACCAGAACAAGAAAACAAAACAATATAGAAAAACACCCTCAAAGTAAGTGGACACTAACAAAGAAACTTCAACACCACTCTTAATGCGACCCAGTTCAAACTGGAAAAAACACACAATTTTTAATGACAAACAAAAAAAATGACGTTATTAACGTCACCACTAGACCTTTTAACGTTTTTAACGGAATGTGGAATTGCCTATTTATCAGTAAAGGTGTTTTCTTACTCTGCCTAAGGCCTACAGGCCACTCAAAATTGGATGAGCACCTCCGCTCTGATGATAAGACATTGAGGTAGGCCTTAGTGAGTGTTTATCAATTGATGACATTCGTTATCCATTAGTGAAATGAAAGCAAATAGTAAGGAACAGCTATGCTTGCCAACATTAAAAAAACAGCACTAGCAACAGCAATCATTGCTACAGCAACAACTGGTTTTTCATCAGTAGCTACAGCAGCTGAGCGCAGTGAACTAACGATCCACCCTAAGGAATTTACTACTTTTGTTCGTAACTTTAACCCGTACCTAGGTGCAACAAACTTGCACACTACAACGGATTTTATCTACGAGCCTCTAGTAGTTTTCAACGAAATGCACGGTAATACGCCTGTATTCCGTTTAGCAGAAAACTTCAAAATGTCTGACGACCTAATGAGTGTTACTTTCGACATTCGTAAAGGTGTTAAATGGTCAGACGGCCAAGCATTTACTGCTGATGACGTTGTATTCTCTTTCAACCTAGTAAAAGAAAAACCAGAGCTTGACCAAAGTGGTATCAACTCTTGGGTTACTGGCGTTGAAAAACTAAACGATTACCAAGTTAAATTCCGTCTAAGCGAAGCGAACTCAAACGTTCCTTACGAAATTGCTAAAGTACCTGTAGTACCTGAGCACGTATGGAAAGATGTGAAAGATCCAGCAACGTTTACTAACGAAAACCCAGTAGGTACTGGTCCATTCACTGAAATCGACACTTTCACTGCACAGCTATACGTCCAGTGTGCTAACCCTAACTACTGGGATGCAGACAACCTAGACGTTGACTGTCTACGTGTACCTCAAATCGCAAACAATGACCAATTCCTAGGTAAAGTTGTAAATGGTGAAATGGACTGGACTTCTTCGTTCATTCCTGACATTGACCGTACTTACGCAGCAGCAAGCCCTAACCACCAATACTGGTACCCGCCAGCAGGTACTCAAGCATTTGTAGTTAACTTCAAGAGCCCAGATGCAGCTAAGAAAGAAGCCCTAACAAACGTAGACTTCCGTCGTGCATTCTCTATGGCACTTGACCGTCAGACTATCATCGACATCGCATTTTACGGTGGTGGTACGGTGAATGACTTCGCATCTGGCCTAGGTTACGCATTCGAAGCTTGGTCTGATGAAAAGACTCACAACAAGTACAAGTCTTTCAACACGTACAACGTTGAAGGTGCTAAAGAGCTACTTAAGAAAGCTGGTTTTAAAGACGTAAACAAAGATGGATTCGTTGACACTCCATCAGGCAAGTCTTTCGAGCTTCTAATCCAATCGCCAAATGGTTGGACTGACTTCAACAACACTGTTCAGCTAGCTGTTGAGCAACTTGCAGAAGTTGGTATTAAAGCAAAAGCTCGTACTCCAGACTTCTCTGTGTACAACCAAGCAATGCTTGAGGGTACATACGATGTTGCATACACCAACTACTTCCACGGTGCAGACCCATACACATACTGGAACAGTGCTTACAACTCAGCACTTCAATCTGGTGATGGTATGCCTCGCTTCGCGATGCACTTCTACAAAAACTCTAAGCTAGACGGCCTTCTAAACAGCTTCTACAAAACAGCTGATAAGAACGAACAGCTTGAGATTGCTCATGGCATTCAGCAGATCATCGCTGCGGATCAGGTAACTATCCCAGTAATGTCTGGTGCATACATGTACCAATACAACACAACTCGCTTCACTGGTTGGTGGAACGAAGAAAATCCTAAGGGCCGTCCAAACATTTGGGCTGGTATCCCTGAGCGTCTACTTCACGTACTGGACCTAAAACCAGTTAAATAAGTAGAAGTTCATTCCTCGCGGCGTACTTCCGTGCGCCGCTATAAATCTCCTCTTGATACTGTTTACAGTGTGGCGCAAGTCGTCAGGGGATTGTTCGCTCTAAATTTGTAATTTCGCTAGGAGCGACCTGAAACCAGAAACAGGGAAAATCTGGGTGAGTAAGGTGTGAGTTATGGGTTATTTTTTAAGACGTTTGTCGTTCTATTTGGTCGCGTTATTAGTTGCGGCGACATTAAACTTTATTATTCCAAGAGCAATGCCGGGTGATCCGGTTACCATGATGTTTGCAAACGCTTCCGTTCAGGTTACCCCTGAGCGTATTGAAGCGATGAAGCAACTATTGGGTTTCGTTGATGGCCCGATTTGGATGCAATATTTTGCTTACATGAAAAACATTCTTAGCTGGGAACTTGGTACTTCTATCCAGTTCTATCCGCTATCTGTAAACTCTCTACTTGGTGGCGCATTTGGTTGGTCATTATTCTTAGCGGGTTCTGCTGTTATTCTTTCGTTCTCTATCGGCTCAATACTCGGTATTTTTGCTGCATGGAAACGAGGCAGCCGTTATGACGCATTCGTAACGCCAGGTATGCTTATCATGCAAGCAGTCCCTCAAGTTGTTATTGCAATGCTTACCCTATTTATCTTTGCAATCGGTCTTAAATGGTTCCCAACGGGCTACGCTTACACGGCAGGTACTACACCAGACTGGACTAGCTGGGCTTTCTATAAAGACGTCGCTTATCACGCAATACTGCCCCTATTCTGTGCTGCTGCTGTTCAAATTGGTGGCTTCCTAGTAAACATGCGTAACAACATGATTAACTTGCTAGCAGAAGATTACATCACCATGGCTAAAGGTAAGGGCCTGAGTGAAAACCGCGTTGTATTTAACTATGCGGCACGTAACGCACTACTTCCTAGTGTCACTGCACTTTCTATGTCTTTAGGTATGGCGATCGGTGGTCAGCTTATCGTTGAAATCATCTTCAACTACCCAGGTCTCGGTACCGTTCTTCTTAACGCAATCAATGCACGTGACTACCAAGTACTTCAAGGTCAACTATTGATCATGACGCTATTCATGCTGTCATTTAACCTGATTGCTGACATGCTTTATGTTGTCCTAGACCCTCGCCTACGTAAGGGAGGCAAATAATCATGAAAGAACTATTTAAACTTATTCTACGTAACTCTATTGCACGCGTTGGTCTAGTTATTGTTAGCTTGTTCTTGTTCATGGCAGTGGCGGCTCCACTCGTCACTAAGCATGCACCAGACAAGCGTACTGGTAACCCACATGAATACCCTTCTTTCGTGGTGAAATCAGCACAATCAAATCCAGATGGTTGGGTAGCAAAAAATCTAGCTGATGATCGCCGCACACTCATCATGTCGAAAAAAGCGGACCACGTCCTTGGTACAACTCGTATGGGCCGCGACGTATGGTCTCAGCTGGCTTATGGTGCTCGCGTTTCACTAGCCGTCGGCTTCGGTGCTGGTATCACTGTATGTTTCCTAGCTACCGTTATCGGTATTTCTGCTGGTTACTTTGGTGGTCGCGTTGATGACGTGTTAACAGCTGCAATGAACATCATGCTGGTTATTCCACAATATCCATTATTGTTTGTTTTGGCCGCTTTCATTGGTGAGGCAGGGCCACTAACCATAGCCATTATCATTGGTTGTACCTCCTGGGCGTGGGGCGCGCGGGTTATCCGTTCACAAACCCTTGCGTTGAGAGAGAAAGAGTTTGTGAAAGCCGCAGAAGTTCTTGGTGAGTCTTCTTTCCGTATTATTTTTGTTGAGATTCTTCCAAACCTAATCCCAATTGTTGGTGCGAGTTTTATCGGTTCAGTTATGTACGCCATCACTATGGAATCCATTATTTCGTTCCTAGGTCTGGGCGATCCGAACACCATTAGTTGGGGCATCATGCTTTACAATGTTCAAACCTCTTCTTCTATGTTGATCGGCGCTTGGTGGGAATTGATTGCTCCATGTTTAGCACTAACATTCCTTGTTACTGGCCTTGCTCTACTGAACTTTGCAGTAGATGAAATTGCGAACCCACAGCTTCGTTCTCACAAAGGTATGAAGCGCTGGAAAAAGCTTGCACAGCAAGACAAAAATGAACGTGAGCCAGAACTACCACCTCAAAATGCACTTTGGAGCGGAGATAAATAATTATGACTGCACCACTAATTTCTATCCGCAACCTTTGCGTTGACTACATTACAGATGCGGGCGATGTCCGTGCCTGTAATAACGTAAGTTTTGACCTAGCCCCTGGAGAAGTCTTTGGCTTAGCTGGCGAATCTGGCTGTGGCAAATCGACCGTTGCTTTCTCATTGATGCGCCTACATAAGCCACCAGCATTTATTACCGGAGGTGAGGTGATCTTCAATGGTGAAGACATCTTGAAATACAGTGACGAGCGCATGCAATCGTTCCGATGGAGCGAAATGTCAATGGTATTCCAAAGTGCAATGAACGCACTCAACCCAGTTCTAACCATGGAAGAGCAGTTCTGCGATGTTATTATGCGCCATACCAACATGACGCGTGAACAAGCAAAACGTCGTGCTGAAGGCTTGTTAGAAATAGTCGATATCCACCCTAGCCGATTGAACGACTACCCTCACCAATTCTCTGGGGGTATGCGTCAGCGCCTAGTGATCGCAATTGCACTCGCACTTAACCCTAAAATGATCATTATGGACGAACCAACTACAGCACTTGATGTTGTGGTCCAGCGTGAAATCCTACAAAAGATTTATGCTTTAAAAGAAGAGTTTGGTTTCTCGATTCTTTTCATCACTCATGACTTATCGCTTATGGTCGAATTCTCAGACCGTATCGGCATCATGTACTCTGGTGAGCTTATCGAGGTCGCCCCATCAAAAGAAATTTTAACTAGCCCATATCACCCTTACACAAAAGGGTTGGGTAGCTCATTCCCTCCATTGACTGGCCCTAAAACCAAGTTGACAGGGATCCCTGGTAATCCACTTAACCTTCTGGAAATTCCTCAAGGTTGTCGCTTCCAAGCCCGTTGTGACCGTGTTCATGAAGCTTGTACCAGAGTCCCAACTAAGCTTCGTGAAATCGAGCCAGGTCGTTTATCTAACTGCCATTTATATGGCGAACCTATTGCCCAAGCAAAAGTGTAAAAGCAATAACGTATAAAATTACTGGAGGCAATTATGAGCAAAGAATATGGAGAACTACTCATCGAGGGTAAAAATGTCGTCAAAGACTTCCCGTTGAATAGTAACTCGTTAAAGCAATCAAGAATGCGTGCAATTAATGACGTATCTTTCAAAATGTACAAAGCTCGCGGGCTTTCTGTGGTAGGTGAATCCGGTTCTGGTAAATCTACAACAGCAAAAATGATTGCAAAGATGTATGCACCAACAGCAGGCACAATTGAGTACAAAGGTCGTGATATTTTAGACATCACTTCGAAAAAAGATCTGATGCATTACCGCGAAGGTATTCAAATGGTTTGGCAAGACCCGTTTGGCTCACTAAACCCAACACACAATATTTTCCATCATATTGCTCGTCCACTGATCATTCATAGAAAAGTGGATCCTAGCAATAAGAAGGAGTTGGAAGAACGAGTTTATGATCTGCTAGAACAAGTGGGCCTGATCCCGCCAAAAGAAACCGCTGCGAAGTTCCCCCACCAACTTTCTGGTGGTCAGCGCCAACGTGTAAACCTTGCCCGAAATATTGCCGTTGGCGCTGAAGTGGTACTTGCAGATGAACCAACCTCGATGTTAGACGTCTCTATCCGTGCTGGTGTTTTAAATCTAATGGAAGAGATGAAGTTCGAGAAAAAGATGTCGTTACTTTATATCACTCACGACATCGCAACGGCTCGTTACATCGCGGAAGATCTTGCGGTTATGTATGTCGGCCATATGGTTGAATGGGGTGATACTGAAGAAATCATTCATCACCCACAACACCCGTATACTCAGCTACTTGTTTCAGCCGTACCGGATCCAAGCAAATCCATCCACGAGAAACTGAAAGGAAATAAAGGTGAAATTCCACTGTGGACACCTGAATCAGTTGGCTGTCCTTTTGCAGGTCGCTGTCAGCACGCGACGGAGAAATGTCGTGAACGTTTACCAGGCGTGACTCAGCTTTCAGATAATCACTTCGTACGCTGTTACTTGTACGAATAATCACAAACTAAAGCCAGAAGCCCTGCTTCTGGCTCTCTACCTCTAAAAAGAACAATTAGATTATTTCGGAGTTTTGCATGCTGTTACTCACTAACCATATTGGTTATGACCTTTTTGGCCCCAAACAAGCAGTATTAATGGTACAAGAAAGCCAACCCTCTTGTGACGTAGCTTTATTAGTCTGTGCAAATAGCCATCAAACAGTTGCAACGTTGAAAGTGAGTAAAGGGGAGCGTGTTGCAAATTGGCATCAAGGCTATTTTTGTCACATCGACTTTTCTGACATTCAGCAAAGTGGACGCTTCTACCTCAGAGTCAATGAAACTCGTTCAGAAACCTTCGAAATCGCTGAAAACCTATTGATAGACGCCACTCTCTCTGACGTACTGCATTATTTCAAATCACAACGTTGTGGTGGCACTTTCGACAAACAAGACCATCAAGTACCTTTGCTCGGAACACAACAGCTAATTGATGTACATGGTGGTTGGTACGACGCATCTGGCGATGTCAGTAAATATCTAAGCCATTTATCCTATTCGAACTATCTGAATCCTCAGCAAACACCAATGGTCGTTTGGAATATGCTCAAAGCGTTTGAGCTCACTCAGAAAGAGGATAGTTTTGCCCGTTTTACCCAGACTCGCTTAATTGAAGAAGCTTTATTTGGTGCTGATTTCCTTGTCCGGATGCAAAACGAACAAGGCTTCTTCTACATGACGGTATTTGATAAATGGTCAAAGGACATCACACAACGTGAAATTTGTGCGTACGCGACACAAGATGGCCATAAATCTGATGATTACCAAGCCGGGTTCCGCCAAGGTGGAGGTATCAGCATTGCCGCACTTGCTGCTGCAGCGAGATTAGATATCGAAGGTGAATTCAGTCGTGCTCAATATCTTGAATGTGCCGAAAAAGGATACTGGCACCTAAAAGAGCTTAATACCCAATACCTTAATAATGGCGAAGAGAACATCATTGACGAATACTGCGCACTACTAGCCGTAGTCGAGCTATATCGAACCACTTCTCAAGAACGCTATTTGCATGAAAGCCGCATTTGGGCCCAACGACTAGCACAGCGCCAATGCAGTGATAGTAATATCAAACATTTTTGGAGTGCAAACCAAGATGGATCTCGCCCTTACTATCACGCAGCCGAAGCCGGATTACCTGTCATTGCCCTTGCGGAATACATCACAATAGAGCCAGAAGCTAAACGACAAGCTGACTGTTTGGTTGTTATCGAAAAAGCATGTCAATTCGAACTAAATATATCTCAACAAGTGGCAAACCCATTTGGTTACCCGCGTCAGTATGTTAAGCCCATCGACAACGAGAAAAGAACCGCTTTCTTTGTCGCGCATAACAATGAGACAGGATATTGGTGGCAAGGGGAAAACGCACGCTTAGGCTCTCTAGCGACTATGGCGTATCTCATTCAACCTTTGCTAAGCGATCCGAAGCTCAAACATGAATTAACACGTTACGCCCAGAACGCTCTCAACTGGATCTTAGGTCTTAATCCATACGATATGTGTATGCTCGATGGACATGGCCACAACAATCCAGATTACCTTCCCCATCTCGGTTTTTTCAACGCTAAAGGCGGCGTTTGTAACGGCATTACTGCTGGCTTTGAAGATGAAGAAGATATCGCCTTTAACCCTCCAGGGCAAAAAGATGACATGTTGCAAAACTGGCGTTGGGGCGAACAATGGATTCCTCACGGAGCCTGGTATCTACTGGCGATTACTAGCCAGTATTCTCACTACTCTTCTCTACAGGCGGAGGCATAATCATGACAAAATTCTATGTAGGTATTGACGGTGGCGGCACCTCTTGCCGCGCCCGCATACGCGACGAACACGGCACTTTCATCGGAGAAGCCAAAAGTGGCAGTGCAAACATTCTTCTAGGCGTTGACGTAGCTATGCGTTCCATTACCAGCGCCATTAAAGATGCGGCGCAACAAGGTGGCTTGAGTGACGCGGACTTCAATCGAATGCATGTCGGCTTAGCTCTTGCGGGTGCAGAACAAAAATCCGCCTGGCAAGCATTTATGGCGCAGGCGCACCCTTTTGCCTCTATCACATTAAATACGGATGCTTACGGCGCTTGTATTGGCGCTCATAACGGCGACGATGGAGCGATCATGATCGCTGGCACCGGCTCTTGTGGTATCTACCTTGCGAGTGGCCAGCAACATGTAGTTGGCGGACGTGAATTCCCAATTTCCGATCAAGGTGGCGGCGCGGTGATGGGGCTTCACCTGATCCAGCAAGTTTTACTTGCGCAAGATGAAATCGTTGAAAACACCCCACTTGCTCAACATGTCATGGCACATTTCAATAATGACGTTGATTCAGTTGTTGAATGGTCAAAATCAGCATTGCCCCGTGACTACGGTCAGTTTTCTCCAGCTATTTTCCAGTTTGCTCAACAAGGTGATGCTCTCGCAATACAAATGCTCAAACAAACCGCAGCCGACATTGAAATGTTTCTTATCGCATTAAACCGCAAAGGCGCAACTCGCATTTGCTTAATGGGAAGCATTGCAGAGCGGATTTCTGCGTGGCTATCACCACCCGTTCAAAGTTGGATAGTGAGCCCTCAATTTGACGCAATTGAAGGAGCTTTAATGTTTGCTGGCAAGCCAGAGCATAACCTGTATTAGAGGTGCATTATGAGCTATCGTGTTGATCTCGCTGTTTTATCTGAACAAAAGCAATTTTGTCGCTTTGGATTAACGATCCATAATCTCAGCGATCGAGATTTATTCGACTGGAAACTACAGTTCATTATTGATCGCTTTATTCTGCCAGACAGCTTCACCCATGGTGAGATTACCCAAATCGGTAGCTTTTGTACCGTAGTTCCAGAGACAAGTTGCTTACCCGCCAACCAGCACTATTACTGTGAATTTAGTATTGGTACTGCACCACTACGTTTTTATACGGATGGCTTGAAGGATGCACTACTGCTGTCTAATCACGGTAAAGAGCAACATCCAATATCGGTCACCCCTATAGCCTTGGCTTCCCCATTTCGAGAGCGCGAAACCATTCCTTGCGTAGAAAGCAATGCATTGGCGCTTATTCCAAAGCCAAACCATATGGAACAGTTCAATGGTCAATTTGAGCTTTCTACCGATAGCCAAATAACATTGCAGGCAAAACTTGCTGAAAAAGCAGCGACTTGGCTACAGAAAGAATTGGAACGACTTTTTGCATTTGAGACACCATCCATTGGCCAAAGCCATATTCTCTATCGTACCAACCCAACATTGGACGAAGGTGCTTACCAACTTACCGTTGGTGCACCAGGTATCCGATTAGAGGCTGCTTCAAGTGTTGGCTTTGTGCATGCAAGTGCGACGCTACTCCAACTCATTTCATTTAATGAAGATCGCCATACCCTTAGCATTCCCTATATTAAGATCAGCGATACTCCTCGTTTTCGCTATCGTGGAATGATGCTTGATTGCGCACGCCACTTCCATCCAGTCGAGCGTGTCAAACGCCTAATCAATCAACTGGCGCACTACAAATTCAATCACTTTCACTGGCACCTCACTGACGATGAAGCTTGGCGTCTTGAAATCAAATCACTTCCTCAGTTAACAGAAATCGGTGCAAAACGCGGACAAAATTGCGCGATCGAACCTCAGTTTAGCCATCTTGGCTCAACATTAAGCGGTTTCTACAGCCAAAATGAAGTGCGTGAAGTAATTGCATACGCTGCAGAGCGAGGAATCAGTGTTATCCCTGAAATCGATATCCCGGGCCACTGCCGAGCTGCCATAAAGTCATTGCCAGAGATGCTAATCGACCCCAATGACAAGTCACAATATCGCAGTATTCAACATTACTCAGACAATGTACTTTCTCCTGCACTTTCTGGGACATACGAATTTCTCGATAAAGTACTTGAAGAAGTTGCACAACTATTTCCTGCCCCTTGGGTACACATCGGCGCGGATGAAGTTCCTGATGGTGTATGGATTCATAGTCCACAGTGTCAAGCGCTCATGGAAAAACATGGTTATCACAGCGCAAAAGAACTCCAAGGGCATTTGCTGCGCTATGCAGAAAGGAAATTGAAATCGCTTGGCAAACGAATGGTTGGTTGGGAAGAAGCACAACACGGAGATAAGGTCAGCAAAGACACCGTCATTTATTCGTGGTTGAGTGAAGATGCCGCCTTGAACTGCGCCAAGCAAGGTTTCGATGTAATTTTACAACCAGCACAAACAACTTATCTCGATATGGCTCAAGATTACGCTCCTGAAGAACCCGGTGTCGACTGGGCAGCCGTCATCCCATTAGAGAGTGCATATTGCTATGAGCCACTGGCACAAGTACCAGATAGCGATGCACTACGAAAAAGAATTTTAGGAATTCAGTGTGCGCTGTGGTGTGAAATCGTCACCAATCAACAGCGTATGGACTATATGGTATTCCCTCGGTTAACAGCAATGGCAGAAGCATGCTGGAGCCATAAACCACAACGAAACTGGCAAGATTATCTGACTCGGTTAAAAGGGCATTTAGCTTTACTTGACCGACAAGGTATTGAATACCGAAATCCATGGAAATAACAAAAGGAGCTGACAGCACTTGCTGTTAGTAGTTTTCTCTAGCTTTGAAAATTTAGCTGCGAATTTAAGCAGCTTGGTAAAAAGGAAATTAACAATGAAATACGGCTATTTCGATAATGAGAATCGTGAATACGTCATCACTCGACCGGATGTACCGGCTCCTTGGACTAACTATTTAGGTACAGAAAAGTTCTGTACGGTTATCTCACACAATGCAGGTGGTTACTCGTTTTACAACTCTCCTGAATATAACCGTGTGACCAAATTCCGTCCTAACGCGACATTCGATCGCCCAGGACACTATGTATACCTTCGTGACGATGAGACGGGTGATTACTGGTCAATTTCATGGCAACCAGTTGCAAAAAGCTTAGACGAAGCAAACTACGAAGTTCGTCACGGCTTGTCTTACTCTAAGTTCAAGTGTGAATACAGCGGCATCTCCGCGACGAAAACACTATTTGTACCTAAAGGTGAAGATGCCGAAGTATGGGACGTAGTGATAAAAAACACTTCAGACAAACCACGTACCATCAGTGCGTTCTCATTTGTGGAGTTCTCATTCAGCCACATTCAATCTGATAACCAAAACCATCAGATGTCTCTGTACTCTGCCGGCACAGAATATAAAGATGGTGTGATTGAGTACGATCTTTACTACAACACTAACGATTTTGAAGGCTTCTACTACCTAGCATCAACGTTTGACCCAGATTCATACGACGGTCAGCGTGACAGTTTCCTGGGCTTATACCGTGACGAAGCTAACCCACTAGCCGTTGAGCAAGGTAAGTGCTTTAACACTGCGCAAACTTGCTACAACCACTGTGGTTCTCTACACAAGCAATTCACTATTCAGCCAGGCGAAGAAGTGCGTTTTGCTTACATCCTAGGTATTGGTAAAGGCAACGGTGAACGCCTACGTGAGAAGTACCAAGATCTTGCTAATGTAGATGCAGCATTTGCTGGTATAAAAGAGCACTGGAATGAGCGTTGTGACAAGTTCCAAGTGAAATCACCAAACGAAGGTCTAGACACTATGATCAACGCTTGGACACTTTACCAAGCAGAAACTTGTGTGGTTTGGTCTCGCTTTGCTTCATTCATTGAAGTTGGTGGTCGTACTGGTTTGGGTTACCGCGATACCGCGCAAGACGCAATTTCCGTTCCTCATGCGAACCCTGCAATGACACGTAAACGTATCGTCGACCTACTACGTGGTCAGGTAAAAGCGGGTTACGGTTTACACCTATTCGATCCAGACTGGTTCGATCCAGAAAAAGCAGATGTAGCACCATCGAAGTCTCCAACCGTCGTTCCAACACCATCGGATGACGACAAGATCCACGGTATTGAAGACACTTGTTCTGATGATCACTTATGGCTAGTTCCAACTATCTGTAAATACGTGATGGAAACGGGCGAACATAGCTTCTTCGACGAACTGATCCCTTATGCAGATGGTGGTGATGCATCGGTTTACGATCACATGAAAGCTGCACTAGACTTCTCAGCAGAATACGTTGGTCAAACGGGTATCTGTAAAGGTCTACGCGCTGACTGGAATGACTGTCTAAACCTTGGTGGCGGTGAGTCTTCAATGGTGTCATTCCTGCATTTCTGGGCTCTACAAGAGTTCATCGACCTAGCGAAATTCCTAGGCAAAGAAGAAGATGTGACGAAATACACTGAAATGGCAGCAAACGTTCGCGAAGCATGTGAAATGCACCTTTGGGACGACGAAGGTGGCTGGTATATCCGTGGTCTAACTAAAGATGGTGACAAGATCGGTACTGCGCAACAAGCAGAAGGCCGTGTACATCTAGAGTCAAACACACTCGCTGTACTGTCTGGCGCAGTATCACAAGAGCGCGGTGAAAAGGCGATGGATGCGGTAGACGAGAACCTATTCTCTGAATACGGTCTGCACCTAAACTCACCATCATTTGCAACACCAAACGATGATATCGGCTTCGTTACTCGCGTATACCAAGGCGTAAAAGAAAACGGT
Source organism: Vibrio sp. TRT 17S01 (assembly GCF_050113695.1). Lineage (NCBI taxonomy): Bacteria > Pseudomonadati > Pseudomonadota > Gammaproteobacteria > Vibrionales > Vibrionaceae > Vibrio > Vibrio sp. TRT 17S01. Next base: position 460,016 of record NZ_JBNJOG010000002.1, read on the forward strand.
GCGATCTTCTCACACCCTAACCCATGGGCATGGGTCGCTGAGGCGAAACTTGGTCGTGGTGACCGTGCAATGAAGTTCTACGACGCACTAAACCCATACAACCAAAACGACATCATCGAAAAACGTATTGCAGAACCATATTCATACGTTCAGTTCATTATGGGTCGCGATCACCAAGATCATGGTCGTGCAAACCACCCGTGGTTAACAGGTACCTCTGGTTGGGCATATTTCGCAGTCACTAACTTTATCCTAGGTGTACGTACCGGCTTCGACGGTCTAACCATCGATCCATGTATCCCAACAAACTGGCCTGGGTTTGAAGTCACTCGTCAGTGGTTAGGCGCAACGTACAACATCAAGGTCGAAAACCCAAGCTCAGTCAGCAAAGGCGTCAAATCAATTACGGTTAACGGCAAAGAAGTGGACAGCATTGTTCCTGTTCAAGTTGAAGGCAGTGTTAATGACGTGGTCGTTGTTCTTGGTTAATCGCTAGCAATGAGCCTCTACGGAGGCTCATTCCATTGAATGAAGGATTATCAATATGATCAAATTTGGTACTGGTGGCTGGCGAGCGTTTATCGGCGAAGAGTTCACCAAAGACAATGTCTGCTTAGTTGCCCAAGCTGTGGCAAACATCATCAACAATGAGAAGGTTGCCGACAAAGGTTTCATCATCGGTTATGACCGACGCTTTTTATCAGATAAAGCGGGTCGTTGGTTTGCGGAAGTATTAGCCGCTAACAATGTACCGGTGAGCTTTATCGACAAATTTGTCCCAACGCCGATTGTCATGTTTAAAGCAAAGGAAATGGGCTGTGCTTATTCAGCATGCATTACCGCATCACACAACCCTGCTGATTACAATGGCATTAAAGTCTTCATTGAAGGTGGCCGTGATGCAGATGAAATCATCACACAGAAAATTGAACAGCAAATTGCAACACTAACTGCCCAGCAAGTGAAAAGTGTCGACTTTGAGCAAGCCATCGAGGATAAACTGATTCAGGTCATCAACCCGATGAACGAGTTTGTCGATTCCATTATCGATTTCATCGATATCGACGCGATCAAGAAAGCAAATCTTCGTGTACTAATCGACCCAATGTTTGGTGTAGCTAAAAACGCACTACAAACCGTACTGATCAATGGCCGCTGTGAAGTTGATGTGATCAACGATGGCAAAAACCCTGACTTTGGCGGCTTGATGCCTTCACCAAGTGCTGCAACGCTCTACCGCTTGATGCACTTAGTGGAACAAGAAGGTTACGACATTGGTATCGGTACTGATGGTGATGCAGACCGTTTGGGGATCATAGATGAAAAAGGCAACTTTATTCATCCAAATGAAGTGCTGATCCTATTGTATTACTACTTGCTTGAATATAAAGGTTGGAAAGGCTCTGTTGTACGTAACATTGCCACAACACATATCCTCGACAAGATCGCAGAAGATCATGGTGAGAAATGCTTTGAAGTGCCTGTTGGTTTCAAACATATCAGTTCACAAATGGAAGCGGATGATTCTCTCATCGGTGGTGAAAGCTCTGGTGGCTTAACCATACGCGGTCATATCAAAGGTAAGGATGGCGTCTTTGCTTCCAGCTTATTGGTCGAGATGATTTCAGTCACAGGTAAAAAGCTCTCTGAGCTACTTGATGAGATCTATAGTAAGTATGGCTATGCCTACACTGCCGAAGGAGATTGTAAGTTTAAAGCCACTCAAAAAGAGGCGTTATACAACAAGATCTATATCGAGAAACAACTGCCCGACTTTGAGTATGAAATCGACAAAGTGAGCTATGAAGATGGCGCGAAAGTCTACTTCAAAAATGGCGGATGGGTGATTGCTCGATTCTCAGGAACTGAGCCATTACTGCGTATCTTCGCAGAAATGGCGGACAAAGACACTGCTGAACGTGTTCTTCTACAGGTAAAAGACTTCTTGCAGTTATAGCTTTTACCGCTATCTCAATATGTGACCTATAGGTGAAGAACACTTGCCCGGCTTAATGACAGCCGGGCTTTTTTCATGCTTAAAATGCAAGCACACCCTGCGTTTCTACTTTAACTGCTACAGGTTGACCGATGTTCAGTGGCTCTGAAGAACTTGCGAGTAACTTGTTCCCTGCCGCTTCAATAACATAACGGCAGTGATCACCCATAAACTGTTGTTCTAATACTTGAACACCGCTATCTTCCACAGCACTAAGTTGAACATGTTGAGGCCTTAACAAAAGCTCACAGTGTGCTTCTATATCGATTAGTTTTTGCGCTTTTGCTTCAATTAAGCCAAAGATCGTTTCAAAACTCGATTCAGAAACACGCTTCGCTGCAAGATAGCTTCCTCCACCAAGAAAATCGGCAACAAACTTACTCGATGGTTGATAATAAAGCTGAGTTGCTGTGCCATATTGCTCAATGACCCCGTTATTCATTACAGCCATTTTATCGGCGAACGCAAATGCTTCTTCACGTGAATGGGTAACAAAGATGGCTGTTACACCCTGCTTTTTGAAGATCTTACGAATCTCAGCGATCAGTTCATGACGAACTTGAGTATCGATGTTTGAAAATGGTTCATCCAGTAGCAGCAAGTCTGGCTTGTATGCCAACGAGCGTGCAATCGCGACACGTTGTTGTTGTCCACCAGACAATTGGTGCGGATACCGCTCACCAAACTCATTTAAGTGAACAAGTTCCAGCATTTCTTTAACTTTTTCTGCTTTCTGCTGTTCCGAGCAATCTTTGAGCCCGAAGGCAATATTTTGTGCCACCGTCAAATGAGGAAATAACGCATAATCTTGAAAAATCATGCCTATGTTACGTTTTTCTGGAGGTAACCAATTAGCACCGTCATCAATGGTCATACAATTTAAAGTCATCGTGCCTGAAGCAAGCGGCAGTAGACCAGCAATTGCCTTTAACAACGTTGTTTTACCACAACCACTGGCACCAAGTAGACAAACGATCTCCCCATGTTCAACTTCAAGAGATAACGACTCTAATACCGTTTGGGTGTCATACTGGCAAGAGAGGTTATTGATTGATAATGCACAGCTCATCAGTGAGTTTGCTCCAGTGAACGGTTTACAACAATTAGTGGAATAAGGCCAACCAGCACAAGCAGTACCGCAGGCAAAGCAGCTAGCTCTAAATGCTCATCAGAGGCAAAGTTATATACATAGGTAGCTAGGGTTTCAAAGTTAAATGGTCGCAGAAGTAACGCGGCATTAAGCTCTTTCATTGACTCAATAAACACCAATAGACCAGCAATCAGCGCCCCACGACGAATCAAAGGTAGGTGAACTTTCATCAGCATTTGGTTTGATGTGCAACCCATGGTTCGTGATGCCATATCTAATGATGGGGAAACCTTATTCAAGCTGCTTTCAACGCTACCAATCGCAACAGCAGAAAAACGCACGACCATTGCAAAAATAATAGCAAACATGGAGCCAGAGAAAATAAGCCCTGGTCTTTGCCATTCCATATAAACGGCAAAATCATTCACTGCATGATCCATAAATAACACAGGGACCATCACGCCAATCGCCAATACAGTGCCCGGCACAGCATACCCCATGGAAGAAAGACGCATAAACGCTAAATTACGGCGGCTGGCTTTCAAGCGATAACTGAAGTTCACAACCAAAGCGACCAACACACCAATAACAGCGGCAGACAAAGACACATGCAAACTATTAATTGCGTATTGTTGAAACTCTGCCGTCCAACTTTGTGCAAAGTATTTATAGGCGTAGATACAGAGTTGGGCCAGAGGAAAGATAAATGCAATAGCAACTAACCCCCAGCACCAAAGTAATGCGCCCCACTTCTTCCAACCCGCTAGCTCGTAGCGGAAATCTTCTCGGCTACTGTATTGGCTTTGAAATAGCTTTTGCTTACGACGGCTATAACGCTCTGCACTGAGCAACAAAATTACAATAACCAGCATAATGGCTGAAATCTTTGCTGCGGCAGTCAGGCTAGAGTAACCAAGCCAAGTATCATAAACAGCCGTGGTTAACGTGTTCACAGCAAAGTAACTTACCGTACCAAAATCACCTACGGTCTCCATTGCAACCAGCGATAAGCCAACCGCAATCGATGGTCTAACAAGAGGTAGGGAAATGCGCCAAAAACTTTGCCAAGGTGAACACTTAAGCAATCGAGCCGATTGCAGCAGAGAGACATTCTGTTCCATAAATGCCGCTCGACATAGTAAGTAAACATACGGATAGAGCACCAAGGCTAAAACAATGGTGGCCCCCGTTAAGGTACGAATATCAGGGAACCAATACTCACCAGGCCCCCAGCCAGTGATGTTGCGTAATGTCACTTGGATCGGGCCAGCGAAATCGAACCAGTCGGTAAAAATGTACCCAACAATGTAGCCCGGCATGGCGAGAGGAAGGACAAGCGCCCACTGCAAGATACGTTCACTCGGTAGGCGGCACATTGCCATCAACCAAGCGGTGGGAATACCAAAAATCAAAGAAAGCACCATCACACCAGAAACAAGCATGACAGTGTTGTATGCGTAAGTTGGCATGACGGTCGACATCAAATGTGAAAAGAGTTCGTCCGTTTCGCCAATCGCTGTAAAAAAGATCGCTAAGATCGGCAAAACCAGCAGCAAAGCAAGGCTTCCACTACTGGTTTTCCATACGTAATTATTTTCTTTCATTGCCTAATTACAACAAGGCGCTATGAGAACGTAATATCATCATTAACGCATCTCATATCCTTTAAAAAATGGGGATACATTTATACCCCCATAATCAATTAAAGGTCAAATTTCACTTCATCCAGAAGTTTAACCGCAGCTTCGTGGTGAGAAGCAATTTCATCTAATGAAATGGTATCTGCTTTGAAGTCACCCCAAGAAGCCACTAGCTCAGAACGCTTAACGCCTTCTTTAACTGGGTACTCGAAGTTTACTTCTGCGTACATTTGCTGCGCTTTGTCGCCTGTTAAGAACTCCATTAGTTTCAACGCATTTTCTTTGTTTGGAGCGTACTTCGCCATCGCCATACCAGAGATGTTCACGTGAGTACCTTCCGTTTTTTGGTTCGGGAAGTTGATGTAAACAGCATCAGCCCAAGCTTTTTGCTCTTTATCATTAACCATCTTACCTAGGTAGTAGCTGTTCCCTAGTGAAACGTCACACAAGCCTTCTTTAATCGCTTTCACTTGTGCACGGTCATTACCTTGAGGTTTACGTGCTAGGTTTGCTTTTACCCCTTCCAACCAAGCTTTAGTTTCAGCTTCACCGTGATGTGCAATCATTGAAGACACTAGAGAAACATTGTAAGGGTGCTTACCTGCACGAGTACAAATCTTACCTTTGAACTCAGGCTTTGCTAGATCGGCATAATTGAAATCTTCACCCAACTTACCAACACGGTCACGTGAAGAGTAAACACTGCGCGTACGAGTTGTTAGAGCAAACCACTCATTCTGGTTGTCTTGGTACTGAGCTGGGACATTCTCTTCGATGATTTTACTGTCAACCGCCTGAACTAAACCTTTTTCAGAAAGCTCAGCTAGGCGACTAATATCAACCGTTAAAACCACGTCAGCTGGGCTGTATTCACCCTCTTGAGCCAATTTCTCTGCTAAACCTTTCTTTGCAAATTTAACATTTACTTTGATACCGGTTTCTTTTGTAAACTCGTTAAACATTGGCTCAACCAAGAATGGTTGGCGGTAAGAGTATACGTTCACTTCTTCAGCGGCCATGGCTGCCGGTGCTAGAGTTGCACATGCTAATGCTGAAAGAGTTAGCAGTTTTTTCATGGTTCAATCCTTTAAAATGTGGGAATGATAACGTTTATCAGTTTCGTTATTATATGTATCATAGATTAGATTACAACGTGTACCAGTTCAAAAAGTTGTTTAAAAGGCACTTTTTTGCTCTACCTAAATGTTACAAGCCATTGCAAATACACCTATTTTCCAGAAATGGCACTCACACATTTCATCCATAAGCCTATAGTTGCCTACCTCTGTAAACATAGCACTCACTTCAGCTTCCTCACCTTTTACACCGTTCAAATACCAAAAAGCCCGCGAATTTTCGCGGGCTTTTATCCACATGATTTAGTGGTTATTTGATTGTCACGAACTCAGGGTACGCACCGACACCACAATCGTGCATATCCATACCTTCAAGTTCTTCATCTTCAGAGACGCGAATACCTATCGTCGCTTTTAAAATCGCCCAAACAACCAAGCTGGCACCAAATACCCAAGCAAAGATAACGGCTGCACCAAGAAGCTGAGCCCCGAATGACGCATCGCCATTGCTTAGCGGCACGACCATTAGTCCGAAGAAACCACTTACACCGTGTACTGAGATTGCTCCCACAGGATCATCAATCTTAAGCTTATCTAGAGCAATGATGCTAAACACGACTAGCGCACCTGATACCGCACCAATGGCAACGGCATATAGTGGTGACGGCGATAGCGGATCAGCAGTGATCGCCACCAAGCCAGCTAATGCACCATTGAGGATCATAGTTAGGTCTGCTTTACCCCAAGTCGTCTTACATACTAGTAATGCAGCAATTGCGCCCGCTGCTGCTGCTGCATTTGTGTTTAGAAAGATTTGACCAACTGCTGTTGCGTTCTCAAAATCAGAAACCATTAACTGAGAGCCGCCATTAAAACCAAACCAGCCGAACCACAAAATAAAGGTACCAAGCGTTGCAAGTGGCATGTTTGAACCAGGGATAGGGTAAATTTCACCATTCTTGCCGTATTTTCCTTTACGGGCACCTAGAAGTAATACGCCAGCGAGCGCTGCTGCTGCACCAGCCATATGAACAATGCCAGACCCAGCAAAGTCACTGAAACCCGCTTCAGATAAGAAACCACCGCCCCACGTCCAGTACCCTTCCATCGGGTAAATAAATGCTGTTAGCACGGCAGAGAAAATGAGGAATGACCAAAGCTTCATGCGCTCTGCAACGGCACCTGAAACCACAGACATAGCTGTTGCCACAAATACTACTTGGAAGAAGAAATCCGACTCTAGTGAGTGCTCTGCGCCTTCACCTTGAGTACCAATTAACGCACCAAATGACGGTAGCCAGCCGCCTTCACCATTATCGACATACATAATGTTGTAGCCCACTATCAAGTACATAGTACAAGCAATGGCATACAGACAAATGTTTTTGGTTAAAATTTCAGTGGTATTTTTTGAGCGCACCAACCCTGCTTCTAACATGGCAAAACCAGCGGCCATCCACATGACTAACGCACCTGAAATGAGGAAGAAAAAAGTGTCTAGTGCGTAGCGTAATTCGGTTACTGTCGTCGTTAATTCCATAATCAATACTCCAATCCTTTGCAATTTGTTACAGAGCTTCTGCGTCCATTTCACCAGTACGAATACGCACAGCCTGGCCTAAGTCATAAACGAAAATTTTTCCATCACCGATTTTTCCGGTATGCGCTGCTTTGGTAATGGCTTCGATCACTCGCTCTACATTCTCTCCCTGAGTGGCAATTTCCAGTTTTACTTTCGGTAAAAAATCAACTTGATACTCCGCACCACGATACAATTCTGTATGGCCTTTCTGACGCCCAAAACCTTTCACTTCTGATACCGTCATCCCTTCAATTCCGACATCAGCCAATGCTTCACGCACATCGTCTAATTTAAATGGTTTTATAATTGCGTTAATCAGTTTCATCGCTTCCTCTCTTAACTATCATCCTTGTTATCAACAGTAATCCAAGGTGCATGCCAACTATTTAACCCATTGTTTTAAAACAATATAAATATCATCATCAAGTTAGAAACAAAAAAGGCGCACCATCTTGGTGCGCCTTTTTCACAATCTTAAAGCAAAGCCGTTACACTTCACCAATACCGTGCATTTATTTGGTGGTTAAAAACTCTTTCCACTGTTCAATTAATAATTCAAAATCTTCCAGCCCACAACTCGCGGTACTTTCGCTGTCATAAAAGTCAAATTCACTATCTGCTTCTATCTCACTACCATGCGCCAACACATTTTCTTGCACAGTAACCTCATCACCCTGAATGCTTAAGCTGATCTCAGTGCCTAATAGTTGATGCTCTTGGTGAGGTGCTAGCCTTGCTTGGTCAGTCAGTTGCTCAACTTGGCCGATCTTATCCCAATCTTTACCGATCTCTTCTTGTAGCCATCGACCAACGATCTCATGACCCATGCTCGATTTAACATAGTATTCGCCCATCAACGTATTGCGGATAAATTCAAATTCCATCAGACACCTCAAAATTTGGAGGCACGAGTATAGCGATCTACGTGCAAAAAAAAAGCACCTACTTTTAAGTAGGTGCTTATCTCTTCATTTGTCAAACACAAAGAAATTTATGCAGGCTCTTGGAAGATAACCTCATCCGCTTTCTTAGTGTACTGATCCATTTTATGGAAGTTCAAGTAACGGTATGTGTCTGCAGCTGTCGCATCAATTTGCTTCGCATACTCAAGATACTCAGCCTTGGTTGGGATCTTACCAAGAATGGCGCCTACTGCAGCCAATTCTGCCGAAGACAGATAAACATTTGCACCAGTACCTAAACGGTTCGGGAAGTTACGTGTCGAAGTCGAGATTACTGTTGCTTTATCTGCCACACGTGCTTGGTTACCCATACAGAGTGAGCACCCCGGCGTTTCGATACGAACACCTGCACGACCGTAAATACCGTAATAACCTTCTTCCGTTAACTGATCACGGTCCATCTTGGTTGGTGGCGCAACCCATAGACGAGTATCTAATTGACCACCAAATTGCTCCAACAGCTTACCTGCTGCGCGGAAGTGACCGATATTGGTCATACAAGAGCCGATGAACACTTCATCAATATTGGTACCTTGAACTTCAGATAAAAGACGCGCGTCATCTGGATCGTTTGGTGCACATAGAATTGGTTGATCAATCTCAGCCAAGTCAATCTCAATCACGTGTGCGTATTCTGCATCTGCATCCGCTTCCATCAATTCAGGATTCGCCAACCACTCTTCCATTGCGGTAATGCGACGCTCAATCGTACGACGGTCACCGTAACCTTCCGAGATCATCCATTTCAGCATGGTGATATTCGAGTTGAGGTACTCCTCGATAGAGGCTTGGGACAACTTAACCGTACAACCTGCCGCTGAACGCTCTGCTGAAGCATCTGATAGTTCGAATGCCTGCTCAACTGTTAGGTGCTCAACACCTTCGATTTCTAGTACACGACCAGAGAATTCGTTGATCTTACCGGCTTTCTCAACCGTTAACAGACCTTGTTGGATTGCGTAGTAAGGAATTGCATGCACAAGATCACGAAGCGTAATACCCGGCTGCATTTCACCTTTAAAGCGCACCAAGATAGACTCTGGCATGTCCAGTGGCATTACGCCTGTCGCCGCAGCGAATGCAACAAGACCGGAACCTGCTGGGAATGAAATACCTAGAGGAAAACGAGTATGCGAGTCGCCACCTGTACCTACAGTATCAGGCAGAAGCATACGGTTTAGCCATGAGTGGATTACACCATCACCCGGACGAAGCGAAACACCGCCGCGGTTCATGATGAAATCAGGTAGCGTATGGTGCGTGTTTACATCGACTGGTTTTGGATACGCTGAAGTGTGACAGAATGACTGCATCACGAGATCCGCAGAGAAGCCAAGACACGCAAGATCTTTTAGCTCATCACGCGTCATAGGACCAGTAGTATCCTGAGATCCGACCGTTGTCATCTTAGGCTCGCAGTATTGACCAGCGCGAACACCTTCTACGCCACATGCTTTACCAACCATCTTCTGAGCTAGGGTGTAACCTTTATCAGAAGCTGAAGGATCGACTGGTTTCGCGAACAAATCGGTTTCTTCTAGGCCTAGAGATGTGCGAGCACGGCTGGTTAAGCCGCGACCGATGATCAGTGGAATACGGCCACCAGCACGAACTTCATCAAGCAATACTTTGCTCAGTTCAAAGCTTGAGATTTCCGCACCATCTTTGCGAACCACACCTTCATATGGGTAGATATCAATCACATCACCCATGTTCATCTCTTGGACGTTTAGTTCGATTGGCAAAGCACCTGAGTCTTCCATCGTGTTGTAGAAGATTGGCGCAATTTTACCACCTAAACAAATACCACCAGTACGCTTGTTTGGTACGTATGGGATGTCATCACCCATAAACCAAAGCACTGAGTTAGTCGCAGATTTACGTGAAGAACCGGTACCAACAACATCACCCACGTACGCGAGTGGAATGCCGTCTTTTTGTAGCTCTTCAATTTGCTTGATAGGACCAACACTACCCTGCTCATCAGGGTTGATACCGTCACGCTCCATTTTCAACATGGCTTTTGCGTGTACTGGGATATCAGGACGAGACCAAGCATCCGGTGCAGGAGATAAGTCATCGGTATTGGTTTCACCAGTGACTTTGAACACTTTAACGGTGATTTTTTCCGCTACTTTTTCTTTAGAGGTAAACCACTCCGCATTTGCCCAAGATTGCAGGACTTGCTGAGCAAACTCATTACCCGCTTTGGCTTTCTCTTCAACGTCGTAGAAAGCATCAAACATCAGTAGCGTGTGAGATAGCGCTTTAACCGCAATTGGAGCGAGAGCTGCATCATCGAGTAGTGAAATCAGTGGCTCAATGTTGTAACCGCCCTGCATAGTACCAAGCAGTTCTGCCGCTTTTTCCTTGCTTACTAACGGTGATTCAACTTCACCTTTGGTAATTGCGGTTAGGAAACCCGCTTTTACATATGCGGCTTCATCGACACCTGGTGGAATGCGATTTTCGAGTAGGTCAAGAATGAACGCTTCTTCACCTTGTGGGGGATTTTTAAGAAGTTCCACAAGGCCTGCAACTTGCTCGGCATCTAGTGGTTTAGGTACAACTCCTTCAGCAGCACGCTCTTCGACGTGTTTACGATAGGCTTCAAGCACGACTTATTCCTCTCATTGCGGTTCCTCCCTCTTATTGCTATTGATTCAAAAAATAAGGGAGTGAACATCCTTGGAAACTTGGCTCTCCATGCCATATTTTTCATTCAGTTCTGAGTGAGAAACAGCGCCAGAGAGGCCAAACTGTGGGCGGTAGAATAGCAAATTTAACGTAAAATTAAAATCTCATCATTTTGACCAACATAGCAAGTTAAGACTAAAGTCCTATGATTTTTACCCTTTTATTGCCATGTTTGGCTATTTGAACGTTGTACCTATGATCAAATAAACCGAGTCAAAATTCTGTTCTGTTCTTCCGTATCCAAACATAATTGGACCAACTGGCGAATCAACACCAGCGAAGACTGACCCCGCGACATATAAAGGCGCATCGTGCAGTTTCAAGTCCGGATCAGACCACACACCACCATACTCTATCGAGCCTCCAAGATAAAAAGGTGATGTGAAAAGTCCAAAATCATTGTCAAACCAGCGATATCGATACACTAAGCTACCAAATACCTTGTTTTGACCAATTAAGCTATTGCGTGGAATGCCTGATAAATTCAGGAATCCACCAATCTCCTTCGGTTCAATTGGAATCGAGGAGTTTTTACTTTTTACCATACCTATGTCGATATTTGCGACCAAAGTATGGCGCTCAAAGGTATGTGCACCGATAAATTTGCCATCAAACTCATACGCGGTGTCCTTGATTCGCTGATCAGACACTAACTCCGACTCACCAAGGCTTCTGTCGTGTGAAATTAAATATTCAAGGTCAAAATAGACACCACTACGCGGTAGGCTGTAGTTATCAAGCGTATCGATTCGATAATTGGCAAACACACCCGTGCGGCTAAAACTGACATCCCCCAAAGAAGGTAAGCTGGATAATTCTGCTTCTCCATCCGTGTATCTCGCCCCGACCTTAAACTCGCGCCACAAGGTATCTTGATAGCCAATCGCTAGCTCTGTTTTCCATTCTGTGTAGGAAACAGGTAAATAATCCGTCGTGGATTCTAATGTCGTATCTGCAAAGCCACTAAGTGGCCCATTTCGCTTTTCGTTGCTATAGCTAACGCCAAATGTCGTGAACGCTTTTTGACTAGAGAAAAAAGGACTATAAAGCTCAGCTTCGATTAACTTATCCGTCCCCATTTCAATATTTGTCGTCAATTCTGCACCATGGGAATTCAAATCAGTAAAGTTAGTCGAAACACCAATGGAGTACTGACTGTCTGTATCAAAGTCATCTTCCAAGAAGAAGCGGAAGTTAACGTAATTCGGCCCCCACGATTTTTCTTTTACATCGATGATAAGAAGATCTTCACCATTTTGCTGATCATAACGATAGGTGATCAGTTCAAAACGATCCAACGCGTACAAACTTTGAATGCTCGCTTCAACCTCTTTTGTGGTGTAAGTATTGCCACTTTGAAGATTCAAACGATTCTGTATTAGGGTATCGGTATAGTGGGTCCGATTATTGATCACCACTTGATCAACCTTGATTTCATCACCGTAGCGCAGGTTACGGCGCGCATTCTGTTTTTGGTCGATATAATGCTGATAATTTGCAGTCGAAAGAGATAAGGTTTTCAACGCCTCTTTCTGCGTCATTACAGTTTCATACCCGCGGCTGTATGCATCAGGCATTTTATTAAACTCAGTGGTTTCCATGTCCCCCACATCGGGACGAAGGAAATAGTCGCGCTCAGTCAGTGTTTCGGCTTGTCGATTGGTTGTGCTGCGAACCAGATAGTTGGAGAGTTGATCAGCAACGGTCAGGAAGGTGGTAAAATCTTCTTCTTGTTTATAGTCAGTGCTGATGTCCACCGCAATAATGATGTCTGCCCCCATATCGCGAGCAACATCAATCGGCATATTGTTTGTTACACCACCATCCACCAGCAGGCGACCATCAAGCTCATAAGGAGGCAGCGCTCCCGGCACCGACATGCTTGCCATCATTGCGTCAACCAGATAGCCACTATCAATGATCACAGGCTCCAGTTTTACGATATCCGTTGCGACAGAACGGTAAGGCACGGCAAGTTGATCAAAAGATTGGAATGGTGGCAAATTTCCAGCAGTTTCACGCAATATTTTCAGCATCCCCTGACCTTGCACAAAACCGCGTGCAGCGCGCACGGAGCCCCAACGTAACCCGAGGTCCGTCGTCAATTGGTATCTATCTTCGTATTCTTTATCACGTACTCGGCGTTGGCTACGATCAACTCGATCACGATACCCGCTGTTCCAATCCACACTGTAGATAAAACTTTCGATTTCATCAGCACTCATGCCAGAGGCATACAAGCCACCGACGTATGCTCCCATGCTGGTCCCGGTAACAATATCGACTGGAATTTTCATCTCTTCGAGCGCTTTCAGCACTCCAATATGAGCGGCCCCTTTGGCACCGCCCCCCGCGAGGACAACCGCTACTTTAGGACGTGCTTTTGTCGTATCGGCACTAAACAGCTCTTGTGATGATGCCGTGCTGGCGAACATAATCAACAACAAAAAAGACACTAACTGACGCACGTCCTGCTTCCTTACTTCTAAAGCTTTAGATTACCAACTGAATATATTTTTTAGCCATTGAGCAGGCTTGTTTTCACACTGCTTTTTAAACTGTTGGTTTGGGTCCCACACGGGAAGTTTGAAATTATTATCACAATCTAAGCGTAATTGCCCCTGCCCACTTCTCTGAAAACCAAGCGTAGTCACACCTTTTGGCCATGGTAATGTCAGTTTCTCGGGAATTCGGTGTTGCAAGTATTCGGCATAAACACGCAGTGCACCACTGGCACCCGTTAATTTTGTTGGCTTGTTGTCATCACGACCAAGCCAAATTGTTGTCACTTCGCGCCCATCGACGCCGACAAACCAGCTGTCTCGCGTATCATTACTGGTGCCCGTTTTTCCAGCTAAAGCCGCCCAAGAGAATTTACTATTAAGGAAGCGACCAGTTCCTTCTAAAACGCCGCGCTTCATAGCATAAGTGGTTAACCAAGCCGCTTGTTGATCAACGGTCTGAGACACTCTTGGAATCGATTCATATAGCACATTGCCATCTAAGTCGATCACCGACCTTAGTGCTGACAGTTGCGCTTTTTTCCCCGAGTTAGTCAACGTCTGATACATCTGTGCAACCTGAAATGGCGTTAAAGTAAATGATCCTAAGAACATCGAAGGCACTGGACGAATTTCATTGCGATCAACCCCCAAACGCTCAAATGTATCCATGACTTGAGGAATCCCCATTTTCATGCCGAGCTGTACTGTGGGTACGTTTAATGATTTCGCTAATGCAATATATAACGGCACATTGCCACGGAACTTGCGATCATAATTACGTGGTTTCCATACATTGCCATGGCTACCTTTCAACGTTATCGGCTTATCTTGTAGTGTCGTCGCTAAGTTGTAATGCGCAGGATCTTGCAGAGCCGTTAAGTACACTGCGGGTTTCGCCAGCGAACCAATTTGGCGACTAGCATTCAGTGCGCGGTTAAATCCGTCATAACCCGTTCGTTTTCCACCTACCATCGCACGGATTTCACCAGTATGACGATCCACGGCTATCGCAGCGCCTTCTAACGATTTTCCAGCGACACTGGCTAGCTGTGGGATCTTACGGGCAATCGCCTGTTCAAGTTGATGCTGAGAAACTGGATCAAGCGAGGTAAACACACGTAATCCAGTATCAGAGTGAAACGCATCACCCACTTTTTCATTCAACTCAATTTTTAACTGTTGGAAATAGGCTGGCTGACGGCTGGCAATGCGTGGATTATCTTGAATATCCAGAGGTCGATTCGCCGCTTCTTCATACTCACTCGCCGTTAGCGTATTTTGCTGCATCATTAGGCGCAGCACTAGGTCACGTCGCACTTTTGCACGCTCAGGATAACGCACTGGGTTGTAATACGAAGGTCCTTTCACCATACCGACCAAAAGCGCTAGCTGATCGATTCTCAGCTCTTGGATCGGCTGACCAAAATAAAGTCGTGAAGCCAGACCAAAACCATGAATTGCTTCGCCGCGACTTTGACCGAGGTACACTTCATTCAGGTACCCTTCCAAAATGCGATCTTTGCTGTATCGGTAGTCAATGATCAACGCAATATAAGCTTCTCTCAGCTTACGCCACAACGTTCTATCACTGGAAAGGAAGATGTTTTTGGCTAACTGCTGAGTCAGCGTACTGCCCCCTTGGACCGTTCGACCCGCTTTAATATTCGCAACAAGTGCACGAGCGATCGCTAACGGCGACACGCCATCATGCTGATAGAAGTTGCGATCTTCGGTCACCAACAATGCATCAACCATCACCTCAGGAAACTGATCTCGTCTTAAGAATAAACGCTGCTCATCATTCTTTTTCTCAAGCATTCCGAGCATTTTTGGCTCAACTCGCAGATAGCCCAAATCACCACGTTGCTCTAAAGATTGGATACGTTGAAGTCCAGAAGCATCAAAATGCAACATCACATGTCGATCTGGCTCAGGGCCATCAGAGAATTCAAATGGGCGACGGATCAGTTCAATACGGCTGGAAGAAGAAGAATACTCACCGGGATAACGCGGCTGACCGACCTTGCGGTAGTTCAAAACGTCCAGTTCATTACGCACTTCTTTGAGACTGATGTTGTCTCCCGGCGCGAGATTTAAGATTCGGGCATAGACCACCGTTGGCAAATCAAATAACTGGCCATCAAATCGTTGCTTCACCACACTATCGAGGTAAATCCCAACAAAAATGAGAATGGCAACAACCGCCAAACCAAGCTTCCAGCAAATTCCCCATAAGATTTTGAGCCAGGATTTTTTACCTTTTTGCGGCTGTTTGCTGCTTTTTCTACGTGGTTTAGTCGTCGTTTTCTTCGACGCCGATTTTGGCGTACTCGATGCTTTTTTCTTGGTCATTGATTTAATTGTCGTTTGGTTTTGGTGGTCGCGACATGGTTGGCTGGATCGTCAGGCCAGACATGTTTGGGATAGCGTCCTTTCATTTCTTTCTGAACTTCTTTATAGGCACCCTGCCAGAAACTGGCGAGATCACGAGTAACCTGCAAAGGGCGTTGCGCTGGAGACAGAAGCTCCAGCACTACTTTTTGCCGTCCTTTTGCGATAACTGGCGACGATCGTTCGCCAAAAATCTCCTGCATTCGAACAGATAGCACGGGAGACTCGCCTTGTTGATAGCGGATCTGTTTTTTTGAACCCGTAGGTAACGTGTAATAATTTGGTAACCATTCATCCAATTGCTGATTTAATGGCCACCCGAGACGTGCTAACAATGCTTCGCAAAGATCCAACTGCTGCATTGCTTTCACAGAACTCACACCGACCATGTATGGCAATAGCCATTCATCAATCGTATCGAGTAAGCTTTGCTCGTCCATCGCGGGCCAAGCTTCTTCATTTAACCAATCACTGCCACAACGAATGCGCTCCAATAAGCTAAGCGCAGCTGTATTCCAATGTAATACAGCGAGTCCTTTGCGACGAACATAGTTAAGTAAAGCTTCGGTCATTTTTTCCCCGCTTGGCGCAGGTAGTGCCGTTCGCTGAATCAGTAAGTGCGCTATCTGAACACGCTTTTCTGCAATTAATCGGCCTTTTTTATCATCCCAGTCAACCGTTTCCATTTCTGAGAATAATTCTGGAAGTCTTTGTTCTAGTTCAACAATGTCGAGTCTTGCAGCAAGATAAATTGTACTGGCATCCGTTTGGCTACGCATAAGCTCAGCACATACTAAATAAGGCTCATCCACCAAAACATCATCATGTTTTAACATCGCACCATGACCATTGGCCAATAAGTACCGTCCGGGTTGATGGTGCCTTTGCCCGGCAATGCGATCCGGGAAAGCCAAACACAGAATAGGACCCAGCAAGGTTTCTTCGATGCTTTCAAGCGAAAAACGGCACTGAAACTTAGCGGCTAATGCTTGAATTCGTTGCAAAACAAGCTTATTGCGACTGTGGTTGCCTTGTTTTAAGCGATGCAACGCAACTGAAAAATCCGTCTGATTTTTCTCCGGCTCTTCAAGCAATGCAGCCACAGCAATCGCAGTGTTCAACCAAGAATGATGCTGAGATTTTACTAGCATTGCAGCCAACCTCGGCTCGATCCCCAACGCATGAGCTTGCTGACCTAACGATGTGAGCTGATGTTGCTCATCCATTAAGCCAAGCATTCGAAGTAAGTCACGAGCCTGATTTAATGCAGCGTAAGGCGGCAAATCTAGCCATTGTAACTCTGCAGCATCTTTGCATCCCCATTGTGCTAACTCCAGCGCAAGGTTAGATAGATCGGAGCGAATGACTTCCGGTTGAGGAACCAAAGGCTGTTGATTCAACTGGCTCTCACTATAGATGCGAACACATATGCCCGCTTCCAGTCGCCCAGCACGCCCCGCTCGTTGCACCGCAGAAGATTGCGCAATTCGCGTTTCTTCTATGCGAGTGATGCCACTTTTCAAATCGAATTTAGCCATTCGTTCAAGCCCTGAATCGACCACAATACGAATGCCTTCAATGGTTAGGGATGTTTCTGCAATATTGGTTGCCAAAACCACTTTGCGCCTACCAGGCATCGTCGGCGCTATCGCTTTTTGTTGATCCTTGATGCTAAGTTGCCCATACAACGGGCAGATATCGACAGTCTCATCCACCGCTTGTAATTGCTCGGCTAGCCGTTTAATCGCACCAACGCCGGGCAAAAATACCAGCATAGATCCCGTTTCAGAGTGGAGCAGATTAACAACTTGTTTCGCCAAAGCTGGGAGCAAGTTTTCATTCGGCCGTAATGGACAATAACGCTGCTCAACCGGAAATGAGCGGCCTTGAGATTCAATATAAATAGCGTCTGGCAACAATCCGATGAGCGCACTGTGATCCAGCGTGGCTGACATCACCACCAGTTTAAGATCTTCTCGCAATGCTTGTTGTACTTCCAGCACGAAAGCCAAAGCGGTATCGGCATGTAAACTGCGCTCATGAAATTCATCAAAAATCACCAAACCCACACCATGAAGTTCGGGATCCGTTTGCAACATGCGGGTCATGACCCCTTCGGTCACTATTTCCAATTTCGTCTGTGATGAAACTCGATTGTCACCTCTAACTCGGTAACCGACCGTCTCGCCGACGGACTCACCAAGTTGCTCAGCTAAATAACGAGCAATATTGCGAGCAGCGAGTCGACGCGGCTCCAACATCAAAATCTTTCCGGTGATACGATTTTGGCGCAACAGTTGCAGCGGGAAGAAAGTCGACTTACCCGCTCCGGGAGCGGCTTTTAAAATAAGTTGATCATGACTGGCTAAGCCTGCCAGCAGATCTGGCATCACGGCTTCAATAGGCAACTGTGACAAGAGAGTGACCTTATGGTGTAATGGAAGCCACCATTGTACATAAAAACAGTAGATAAATGCACTTTGATCCACCACTCGACCAAGCCACACTAATCCAACGTTATAAACGTTTTCTTGCAGATATTACTTTGCCAGACGGCAGTGAACGCACCATTCATTGTGCAAATACTGGGGCGATGACCGGATGCGCTCAACCGGGCAGCACCGTGTGGTATTCCACCTCAGATAACCTCAAACGCAAGTATCCAAACAGTTGGGAGCTAACAGAAACACCATCAGGGCACCGAATTTGCATTAATACGGCAAGAGCCAATCAATTGGCTGTCGAAGCGATTCGAGACGGCGTGATAGATGAACTTCAAGGTTATGATGAACTTCAAACTGAAGTGAAATATGGCAATGAAAATAGTCGGATTGATATCTTGCTCAAATCAGAATCTAAACCAAAATGCTATATAGAAGTAAAAAGCGTCACCTTATTCGATGAAAATCATCAAGGACAGGGCTACTTTCCAGATGCAGTCACGACACGAGGCCAAAAGCACCTGAGAGAGCTCACAGAAATGGCGAGAAATGGAAGCAGAGCAGTACTTTTGTTCGCTGTTTTACATTCAGGTATTGAAAAAGTTTCTCCTGCACACCATATAGACGCCAAATATTCACAATTACTGAAAGAAGCGCAACAAGAAGGGGTGGAAGTCCTGTGCTACAAAGCAGAGCTTTCCAATACCGAGATGAAACTGGTTAATGCTGTCTCATTTTGCAATTAGTACTAAAAAATGATGCCGCCTTCACATTGACAATAAGTTTACTCTTGAGTATTTGCCTCAATAACTTCTTTTTGCTATAGATACCCGCCTTAAAATTAACTGCTCTAGCAGTTGACTAGGTGTTAGTAGGAGATGCTGCATGCCAGAATCAAAGAAAAAAGCGCTAGGCATCCTAGCCATTGCAGGTGTAGAGCCATATCAAGAAAAAGCAGGTGAAGAATACATGTCACCTGAGCAAATGGCTCATTTTACAAAAATTTTGACAGCTTGGCGTGACCAGCTTAGGGAAGAGGTGGAACGTACTGTTCACCACATGCAAGATGAAGCAGCTAACTTCCCAGATCCAGTTGACCGAGCTTCACAAGAAGAAGAGTTCAGCTTAGAACTGCGCAACCGCGATCGTGAACGTCGTCTAATCAAGAAAATCGAAAAGACACTAAACAAAATTGAAGAAGACGATTTCGGCTTTTGTGAATCTTGTGGTATCGAAATTGGTATCCGTCGTCTTGAAGCACGTCCAACAGCCGATCTTTGCATCGACTGTAAAACACTTGCAGAGATGAAAGAAAAACAGATGCAAGGCTAAGCCTTAAAGCGTTATATAATGAAGGGAGCCTAGGCTCCCTTTTTAATTTATCTTTTGCTTTATTCAGGTCCATTCTATTCGCTTATGAGTTACATCGGTCGTTTTGCACCTTCTCCTTCAGGCCCTCTCCACTTTGGCTCACTGATCGCAGCTCTAGGTAGCTACTTTCAAGCAAAGTCACAACAAGGAAAGTGGTTAGTTCGCATTGAAGATCTTGATCCACCGAGGGAAATGCTAGGGGCCGCCGATTTGATCCTAAAAACACTAGAAGCGTATCAACTCTTTTGGGATGGTGAAGTGGTATACCAAAGCCAGCGCCATCACCTATATCAGCAGCAAATTGAGACGTGGCTAGAGACTGGCGTTGCCTATTATTGTCAGTGCACCCGAAAACAAATCAAACAATCCGGTGGCTTTTATCAAGGGACATGCCGTGATTTGAAACTGAACAATCCAAAAGACTGTGCCGTGCGCCTCACCATGCAGCATCCAGTATATCAGTTTGCAGATCTGCGCCATGGCAATATCACAATCCCTAATGCATTGGCAGATGAAGATTTTATTATTAAGCGTCGTGATGGCTTGTATGCGTATAATCTAGCTGTTGTACTGGATGACATTGATCAAGGGGTCACTGAGGTCGTCCGTGGTGCAGATTTAATTGAACCTACGGGGAGACAAATCAGCTTGTATCAAACACTTGAGCAAGCGCAGATTCGATATCTGCATTTACCCTTGGCTTTAGATGAACATGGGCATAAATTGTCCAAACAGAATCACGCTAAAGCGATTGATAACCAAAATCCTAAACCCGCACTGCTTGATGCAATGCGCTTTTTAGGGTTTCAATGTGATGCCCACATAGAACAAGCTACAGTGGCTGAAATCATCGCTTGGGGCGTCGAAAATTGGCATTTATCTCAGCTGCCTGACTCGATCGAGATCACACCAAGATTCTCAAACCGCGCTGTGTAAGCTATTATTAGCCGCAAATTCGCCCTTAGGGTGACAAATTTAAACTGAAGCAAAATTGGAATTAACAGTTATACACCAATAAATTGGAGTGGTTTATCCGCCTCTCAATCAACGGGTATATTGCCAGATGCACATGAATAAAAACGACTATACACCAAGCGAATCCGCTGGATATGCAGATCTTGCCCTCAATATTATTACTCGCGAAGAGCATAATATTTCCCGTAAGCAGATCAGTGACAATGCACTCAAGGTGCTATACCGACTTCATAGTGCCGGCTTCGATGCATTTCTAGTTGGTGGTGGCGTTCGAGATCTCCTCCTTGAGCACCATCCAAAAGATTTTGATATCGCAACCAACGCAACACCTGAGCAGATTCGACATTTATTTAAGAACTGTCGTCTTATCGGCCGCCGATTCCGCCTCGCACATATTATGTTTGGCCGTGACATCATCGAAGTTGCAACTTTCCGAGGTCATCACCAAGAGCCAAGTAAGAACGTGTCACAGCAATCGAAAGAAGGCATGTTGCTACGTGATAACGTGTACGGAAGTATTGATGAAGATGCAGAGCGTCGAGACTTTACCGTCAACGCGATGTACTACAACATTGCCAACTACGCGATTCATGATTACGCGGGAGGCATCGAAGATCTCGAAGATAAACTGATCCGTTTAATCGGCGATCCTGAAACGCGCTACCGTGAAGATCCTGTTCGCATGCTTCGCGCTGTACGATTTGCTGTAAAATTAGATTTCGATATCGAAGAGGAAACCGCTGCTCCGATTGAAGAATTGGCCGGGCTACTTAGAGATATTCCAGCGGCTCGCTTATACGAAGAATCACTCAAGATGTTGCAATCAGGTCACGGGTTAGAAACCTACCATCTAATGCGTGAATACAACCTATTCCAGCAACTGTTCCCGAGCGTGTCCCATTACTTCACGGCCGAATATGCTTCCAAAACAGAGCAAATGCTGGATTTGGTGCTGGACTCAACCGACATTCGCGTTGAAGAAGGGAAACGAATTAACCCAGCTTTCATGTTTGCAGCAATGCTATGGTACCCGCTTCAAGCTGTCGCAGAGAAACTGATGGAAGAGCGTAACTTCTCTTACTATGATGCCGTCATGGAAGCCAGCAACATTGTGCTGGATGAGCAAGTTAAAACCATTGCGATCCCTCGCCGTCATACTGCAACCATTCGTGAAATTTGGCAGTTACAACTTCGTATGCCTCGCCGCAATGGGAAACGCGCATTCCGTCTTATGGAGCTCAATAAATTCCGTGCTGGTTTCGACTTCTTAGAAATGCGCGGTGAAATCGAAGGTGAAGAAACAGCGAAACTGGCAAAATGGTGGGAAACCTTCCAAAACGCGGGTCGCAATATGCGCCAAGCCATGGTAGCTGATCTCGATAGCAGTGATGATACAAAACCACGCCAGCGTCGCCGCAAGACCTTTCGTAAGAAAAAATCGAAGGCAAAATCATGATCACTGCATACATAGCAGTCGGCAGTAATTTGTCTGATCCAGTCACGCAGGCAAACAGTGCCATTGACGCGTTAAAAACCCTACCGAAGTCAACACTCCTTCAGGCTTCGATGCTGTATAGTAGCAGCCCTATGGGACCGCAAGATCAGCCCGATTACATCAACGCTGTCGTGGCAATTGAAACTGAATTAACGCCTCTTGAGCTGCTCAATTGCACTCAAGCAATTGAACAAGAACAAGGGCGTGTCCGTAAAGATGAACGCTGGGGCCCAAGAACCTTAGATCTCGATATCATCCTTTATGGCAATGAGGTGATGGATTCCGAGCGGTTAACCATTCCCCACTACGGAATGAAAGAAAGAGAGTTTGTTCTCTACCCACTCGCTGAAATCGCACCAAGTTTAACGCTCCCTGATGGGACTGAGTTATCTGAGCTACTGAAACAAGTAGACAGAAATGGCCTCAGAATTTGGCAATCGTAGCCAACTCCTAGTAAGGAAAAACGATGAAAAAAATTACCATTAACGACCTAATGAAGTGGAAACAACAAGGTCGTAAATTTGCTACTTCCACCGCTTATGATGCGAGCTTTGCTCAGTTATTTGAAAGTCAGGAAATGCCTGTTCTTCTAGTTGGGGATTCCCTAGGAATGGTACTGCAAGGAAAGCCAGATACCCTCCCCGTGACTGTTGAAGACATCGCTTATCATACTCGCTGTGTTCGCGCAGGCAGCCCAAACTCATTGCTCATGGCCGACATGCCATTTATGAGTTATGCAACGCCTGAACAAGCCTGTGAGAATGCTGCAAAGCTAATGCAGGCTGGTGCAAACATGGTAAAAATTGAGGGTGGAGACTGGTTAGTTGAGACCGTAAAAATGCTCGCTGAACGCGCGGTACCCGTTTGTGCTCATTTAGGGCTAACCCCACAATCTGTCAATATTTTCGGTGGATATAAGGTCCAAGGCCGCGATCAAGAAAAAGCCGATCGCATGGTGAAAGATGCCCTAGCCCTTCAAGAAGCAGGAGCGCAAATTGTATTACTTGAGTGTGTACCGGCAAGCTTAGCTGCGCGCATCACTGAGGTTCTAGATGTACCTGTGATTGGTATTGGTGCTGGTAACGTGACTGATGGCCAGATCCTTGTCATGCACGATATGTTTGGTATTTCTGCTAACTACATGCCTAAATTCTCGAAAAACTTTTTGGCAGAAACTGGTGATATGCGACAAGCTGTTGCGAAATACATCGAAGATGTACAAAGCGGAGCCTTCCCAGACGACGCTCATACCATTGCCTAGAGGATTAACAGATGGAAACTTTTGCTGAAATTTCCGCCTTGCGTGAACAAATCAAACTTCACAAGCGAGAAGGCCGTAAAGTTGCTTTTGTTCCGACAATGGGTAATTTGCATGAAGGCCACTTAACTCTGGTTCGTAAAGCGCGAGAACACGCAGACGTCGTCGTGGTAAGCATTTTCGTCAACCCAATGCAATTTGAGCGTGCTGATGATCTCAACAATTACCCACGCACACTTGAAGACGATCTAGCTAAACTTGGTGCTGAGAATGTCGATTTGGTCTTTACACCTACTCCAGAAATCATCTACCCAGAAGGCCTAGATAAACAAACGTTTGTCGAAGTACCCGGGTTATCAACCATTCTGGAAGGGGCTTCTCGCCCAGGTCACTTCCGTGGCGTCGCAACAATTGTCACTAAACTATTCAATATTGTACAACCTGACGTTGCTTGCTTTGGTGAAAAAGACTTCCAGCAGCTTGCTGTTATTCGCAAGATGGTGGATGACCTCGCCATGGATATCGAAATCATTGGTGTCGCTACCGTACGCGAAATGGATGGCCTAGCGATGAGCTCACGTAATGGCCTACTGACCATTGATGAACGCCAACGTGCACCGGTACTCGCGCGTACAATGCGCTGGATCAGCAGCGCTATGCGCGGTGGACGCGACGACTACGATTCCATTGTTGAAGACGCAAATGATCAATTGCGTGCAGCAGGTTTGCAGCCTGATGAAATCTTCATCCGTGATGCACGCACACTACAAGCGATTACAGCTGAAACTACACAGGCCGTTATTCTTATGTCAGCTTTCTTAGGAAAAGCACGTTTGATTGATAATCAAACGGTAGAAATGTCCGCTGAAGTGAAAGAAGAAGACTCCGCGGCTGAAACGGAATAACATCAGAAAACAAAAAGGGTTGATGATTACATCAACCCTTTTTTTGTTGCCGACAATATTTGTAGTTACGAACGCAGCCCAATACCACGAGTCACCAAGTAGTGTGCAACCGCATACAAGGCCACAATAAATACACTCAAAACAGAAAATGACGTGATGATGCCAACATCAGAAACACCAAGAAACCCATAACGGAAGGCATTTACCATATAAACAATCGGATTTATTTTTGATACCCCTTGCCAAAACTCCGGCAATAAACTGATCGAATAGAAGACGCCACCTAGGTATGTCAAAGGCGTTAACACAAAAGTCGGAATGATTGAGATATCATCAAACGTCTTGGCAAAAACCGCGTTAATCAACCCACCAAGCGCAAACACAATGGAAGTCATAAATACCGTTGCAATGATGATCCCCCAATGATCCACCTGCAAATCAACAAAAAATAGCGATACGCAGGTCACGATAGTGCCGACCAATAAGCCGCGAACGACCCCACCCATGACAAACCCTGCGATGATCACGTAATTTGGCACAGGAGCCACTAACAGCTCTTCAATATTCCGTTGAAACTTAGCGCTAAAGAATGACGATGCCACGTTCGAATACGAATTGGTGATCACTGACATCATAATCAAACCCGGAACGATATATTCCATATAACTAAAGCCATTCATCTCACCGATTCTGGAACCAATCAAGCTACCGAAAATGATGAAATACAACGTCATGGTGATCGCTGGCGGAACTAGAGTTTGCACCCAGATCCGCGTAAAACGGTTGATCTCTTTAGCCAGCAAGCTGCGAAAAGCCGTCCAATACAACTGATACATGTTATTCGCCCCCTTCTCTCACGATGCTGACAAACAGCTCTTCTAATCGATTGGCTTTATTTCGCATCGACAATACCTTTACTCCTTGCTCGGTTAACTGAGTAAAAATGCCGTTCAACCCTTGAGTCTTCTCTATTTCAATTTCCAAAGAACCGACACTAAACTGCTGTTTAATCACTCCTTCCAGTTTCGGCTCTGGTGCACCTTCCTCAAGATCGAGGATGAAGGTTTCCACCTGCAATTTATTCAGCAAGCTCTTCATGGTGGTGTTCTCTATCAGCTCACCTTTGTTGATGATACCGATATTGCGACACAGCATTTCTGCTTCTTCAAGGTAATGAGTGGTGAGAATGATGGTGATGCCTTGCTCGGAGTTAATTTCCTTGAGGAACTCCCACATAGAGCGGCGCAGTTCAATATCAACCCCAGCGGTTGGTTCATCGAGAATGAGCAGTTGAGGCTCATGCATGAGCGCACGTGCAATCATTAAACGACGCTTCATGCCACCTGACAGATTTCGTGCACGTTCATTGCGTTTTTCCCAAAGATCGAGTTTAGATAGATACTTTTCTGCTCTTTCTTCCGCTAATGATTTAGAGACGCCGTAATAGCCCGCTTGCTGCATGACGATCTGCTTTACTGTCTCAAACTGGTTAAAGTTAAACTCTTGTGGAACGAGCCCTAAATTCTGCTTCGCTAATTCCAAGTCGGTATCGATATCGAAACCAAACACTTTTACCTTGCCAGAAGTCTTATTAACTAAAGAAGAAATCACCCCGATGGTGGTTGATTTACCTGCCCCATTAGGTCCGAGTAAGGCATAAAAATCGCCTTTCTCAACATTCAGGCTAATGCCTTTCAATGCTTCAAATCCACCCGCATACGTTTTGCGAAGCTGTTCTATTTCCAATGCATACATTGCGTCACATTACCATTTTGCTTGTTTTGCTAACTCTATCATCCAAGGGAATTCAATAACTTGGATTGAGGATACTCGTACCGCAATACCCTTTGAACCCACAGAAAAGCCAAGATATATTGTCAATATCAATACGAGAAATGATTTGGATTAGTTTATCGTCGAATAACGATGAACACAATCAAACCTTTCGGCTTTTTTCGAAATATTGATAAAAAAATACGCCGCAGGACTGATTTCCTGCGGCGTACAATAAAGGGAATAATGCTATTTTCTAACTAAACGACGTTCAATTCATGCTCATCATCACCCATATGGCGAACAACGGCTTTCAAAGCTTCATAACGGAATGAGTAAGTATTTTCATCCGGAACCAAATCCAATACATGAAACTTTTCCAGTTGCTGGCGTGTTTGCTCATTTGGACACAACAAATAGACACGACAATTGGCATCCAATGCATCTTTAATTGCGTTTTCAAGTGCTAAACCAACGGTCACATCGATCATTGGCACATCCGTCAAATCAAGAACCATCGCTTCATAGTCCGCGATACTGCTGTGTTGGCGTGAAATGGCTTTCGATACACTGAAAATCATCGGTCCAGACAGGTAGAAAAATAGTACCTTACCATCCGCCCGATCCAACAAGGCACGCTCACTGTCCGTTAAAGGCACATCGTCTTCATCTGCATCACTAATCGCTTTCACTTGTCTTGCTTGCTCTCGGCTCAAACGTTCAATGATGATGATATTGGAGATAAATACCCCTAAGCCAACTGCCACAATCAAATCCACAAATACCGTCAGCAACATAACGCCATACATTACTGCCATACCTGGGAAACTGACTTTGTGCGCGCGTTGGATAAAGCTCCAGTCAAGAATATTGAAACCTACATAAACAGCAATACCCGCAAGTACAGCCATAGGAATAGGTTCAGTCAAACCACTTGCAACCAAGACCACCAGCGCAAGAATCAACGCCCGAATCACACCAGACAACGGTGAACGTGCGCCAACTTGGATATTCGTTACCGTGCCCATGGTTGCCCCTGCACCAGGAAGCGCACCAAACAGACCGGAAATCATGTTGGCTAAACCTTGGCCGCGCAGCTCTTTGTCGGAATCATGCTCTTTACGGGTAAGCGAGTCACCAATTACCGCAGTTAATAAGGTATCAATACACCCAAGCGTGCCCAATACCAAAGCATCAATCACCATTTCAGTGAACATTGCTGGATCAATATGGGGAATCACAAGTGAAGGCAAGCCAGCTGGAATTTCACCAATACGGCGAATATCTTCAGCATCAAATAGAATAACCGACAGTAATGTCACGGCTACCAGCGCGACTAACTGTGCTGGGACATATTTACGATATTGTTTGGGGAAAAAGAATAAGATACCTAATGTCAATAGGCCTAAAAACAGTTCACTAAACTTCAGGTTTGATATTGTATCCGGTAGTGCAGACAAAGTGCCTAACACACCTCCTGAAGGGGCTGGGTGACCAAGCAAAGGAGATAACTGCAAGATTATGAGGATCACCCCAATTCCCGACATAAAGCCGGAAATTACACTATATGGCATCAAAGTGACGTATTTTCCAAGCTTAAGCGTTCCAAGTAAAACCTGAAAAGCCCCCGCCATCATAACCACAGTAAAAGTCATCGCCATACCCGTCTCTGGGTACTTCGCCATCATGCTGGTTAACACCGCTGTCATGATCACCGTCATTGGACCGGTGGGCTCAGAAATTAGGGTATTGGAGCCACCAAATAGTGAAGCAAATAAGCCCACCATAATCGCCCCCCAAAGGCCAGCTTCCGCTCCCGCCCCTGATGCCACACCAAACGCTAAGGCTAAAGGCAAAGAGATAATGGCAGTCGTTACACCACCAAATGCATCCCCTTTTAGGTTGATGTCTTCAAAACGACGTCCAAACAACATACTGCTCCCTGCTGTTAAACAATTAAACCGTACAACTTTAACAAATGTTATGCATCATCGATAAGGTTTAATCTTATCGCTTTTTGCTTACTTATAACCATTCGTTAGTATATCGACTAAGTTTATGATTTTTTGGTGCAAGAACACGTCAGATGAGTGCAACATCGGTCACTTTTTCCGGGATAGAAATTGTAACATTGTGTATAGTGGTGCAAGTTTTCTTTAATCATTGGTCCGTAAGATGCCGGAAATTAAACAGCTTTTTGATAACAATTCGAAGTGGTCTGAATCACTCAAAGCAGAGAGCCCAGAATATTTCAGTAAATTAGAAGAAGGCCAGAGTCCTGGCTTTTTATGGATTGGTTGCTCAGACAGCCGCGTTCCCGCCGAAAGACTAACTGGACTCTATTCTGGAGAGTTATTTGTTCACCGTAATGTAGCCAATCAAGTCATCCATACCGACTTAAATTGCTTATCAGTCGTTCAGTACGCGGTTGACGTCCTCAAAGTGAAGCATGTCATTGTCTGTGGTCATTATGGCTGTGGTGGCGTCAATGCCGCGATTGATAACCCGCAATTAGGTCTTATCAATAACTGGTTGCTTCATATACGCGATCTCTACTTTAAGCATCGTAGTTACTTAGACGAAATGCCAGAGGCCGATCGCGCAGACAAACTCGGAGAAATCAACGTCGCCGAGCAAGTCTATAACTTAGGTAATTCAACCATCATGCAAAACGCATGGGAACGTGGGCAGGAAGTCGAGATCCACGGTGTCGTATATGGAATTGGTGATGGCAAATTGCAGTATCTTGGCGTGCGGTCCAACTCAAGAGAGACGGTAGAAACCTCTTATCAAAAAGCAATGGATTCCATTTTAAATCCTGAACGCACACTACTCTGTCGCTAGACGCGATATAAACAAAAACGCCCGCTGACACAGCGGGCGTTTTATTAAAGCACTCAGTTTATTCTTGCGGCACAACCTTACCAATGTATGGTAAGTGACGATATTTTTGCGCGTAATCAATACCGACACCAACAACAAACTCATCAGGAATTTCGAAACCGATCCACTTCACATCGACCTCAACCTCACGGCGAGATGGCTTATCGAGTAGAGTACAAATTTCAATAGACTTAGGTTCACGAAGGCTCAGGATTTCTTTAACTTTATTCAAAGTATTACCGGTATCGATAATATCTTCGACCAATAGAACGTCTTTTCCTTTAATGTCATCATCCAGATCTTTAAGGATGCGAACATCGCGAGAACTTTCCATTGTATTGCCATAGCTCGATGCCGTCATGAAATCAACGCAGTGAGTAATATCGATTGCACGTGCCAAATCAGCCATAAATACAAATGATCCGCGCAGTAAGCCAACCATGACCAGATCTTCGCTACCTTTATAGTGCTCAGTAATCTGTTTACCTAGCTCTTGTACTCGTTTGCTGACCTCTTGCTCAGAAATCATTACTTCTACTGTATGTTTCATACCAATCTCGTTTTTACTAGGGACAATAGCTGACTATAACTCAGCTATGACGTAATCGTTTAGGTCGGCATTCTATCATTCCTGTAGCAATGAAAAAACCACACAGCCGTTCGCATTTTTTTCAACATCGAACAGCAATCAAGCAATTACTTATTAACAAAAGTGATTATAAATTAATCGGAAACCGTTGACCTGACGAATATGCACCATTACACTCATATAGCTTTAAGCACAATAATAAAATACTAAATAGGGCATAAGCCCACTATAACAACTCAATTGGCAAGGATTAATCTATTATGGACACAATAGCTAAAAGACCGCGAACCCGTCTTTCTCCACAAAAACGTAAGCAACAACTGATGGAAATTTCATTAGAAGTGTTTGCTCGTCGAGGAATTGGACGTGGTGGTCACGCCGATATTGCTGAAATCGCTCAGGTTTCAGTTGCAACGGTATTTAACTACTTCCCAACTCGAGAAGACTTAGTTGACGACGTTCTCAATTATGTAGTTCGTCAATTCTCTAACTTCTTATCAGACAACATTGACCTCGACTTACCTGCTCGTGAGAATTTACAAAATCTTACCTCAGCGATGGTTGAGCTTGTCGTCAATGACTGCCACTGGTTAAAAGTATGGTTTGAATGGAGTGCATCAACACGTGATGAAGTTTGGCCGTTATTTGTAACGACTAACCGTACCAACCAACTTCTAGTACAAAATATGTTTGTCAAAGCAATAGAACGTGGTGAAGTGTGTGATGAGCACGATCCTGCAGATCTTGCGACGCTTTTCCACGGTATCTGCTACTCATTGTTTGTTCAATCAAACCGAGTACATAACCAAAAAGCGATTGAGAAACTCACTCAAAGCTACCTAGATATGCTTTGCATTTACAAGCATGAGCAGTAAAAGATCTTGTTGATCTAAAGCCAGCATCTCGCTGGCTTTTTTAATCAGATATAAAAAAACCGCTGCAATGCAGCGGTTTTAATTTATCTATCGATGAAAAACTACTTTTTCTTCTTCGCTTTTGCATTTGGTAGGTCAGTGATTGTACCTTCAAATACTTCTGCCGCTAAGCCCACTGATTCGTGTAACGTTGGGTGAGCGTGGATAGTCAGTGCTATATCTTCTGCATCACAACCCATTTCGATTGCAAGGCCGATTTCACCTAGTAGCTCACCACCGTTCGTACCAACGATAGCACCACCAATAACACGGTGAGTTTCTTTATCGAAGATAAGCTTCGTCATACCATCCGCGCAGTCAGATGCGATTGCACGACCTGACGCAGCCCATGGGAATGTCGCTACTTCGTAGTTGATGCCTTCCGCTTTTGCTTCTTTCTCAGTCTTACCAACCCATGCCACTTCTGGCTCAGTGTAAGCAATTGAAGGAATGACTTTCGGATCGAAGTAGTGCTTCTTACCCGCAATGACTTCTGCAGCAACGTGACCTTCATGCACACCTTTGTGAGCAAGCATTGGTTGACCAACGATATCGCCGATAGCAAAGATATGAGGCACGTTAGTGCGCATCTGCTTATCAACGTTGATGAAGCCGCGCTCGTCGATTTCTAGACCCGCTTTCTCACCGTCGATAAGCTGGCCGTTAGGTACACGACCGATAGCAACAAGAACAGCATCGTAGCGCTCAGCTTCTGCTGGTGCTTTCTTGCCTTCCATTGAAACGTAGATACCATCTTCTTTCGCTTCAACTGCCGTTACTTTGGTTTCTAGCATTAGGTTGAACTTGTTCTTGATACGCTTAGTGTACACTTTCACGATATCTTTATCCGCAGCTGGGATAACTTGGTCGAACATTTCAACAACGTCGATTTGAGAACCTAGCGAGTGATAAACCGTACCCATTTCTAGGCCGATGATACCACCACCCATGATCAGAAGTTTTCCAGGAACTTCTTTCAGCTCTAGCGCGTCTGTTGAGTCCCAGATACGTGGATCTTCATGAGGAATAAATGGCAGCTTGATTGGACGAGAGCCCGCAGCAACGATCGCGTTGTCAAAGTTAACAACAGTTTTGCCTTCTTCGCCTTCCACTTCAATCGTGTTAGGACCAGTGAATTTACCAAAACCATTAACCACGTTTACTTTACGCATCTTCGCCATACCGCCAAGACCGCCAGTCAATTGGTTAATAACTTTCTCTTTCCACTTACGGATTTTATCGATATCAGTTTGAGGTTCGCCGAATACGATACCGTGTTCTGCTAACGCTTTTGCTTCTTCGATAACTTTAGATACGTGTAGAAGTGCTTTTGATGGGATACAACCCACATTTAGACACACACCACCAAGAGTGCTGTAACGCTCGATAAGAACAGTGTCCAGACCTAAGTCTGCACAACGGAATGCAGCGGAGTAACCAGCAGGACCGGCACCAAGTACTACTACCTGGGCTTTAATTTCTTTGCTCATTTTGACCTCTTGTAGTCATTATCCCTAACAGGCTGAGTAGGTATTGATTCGATTTGTTTTACGTGTGGTTTGTTTTAAACATTATTTTCAGACCGCCAACAGTTTACAGAGATGTTAATGGTGTGAAAAGTAAATCAATTTAGCCTGTGAGCTAGACGACAATTCGCTTGAGAATCCCTCAACTCTTGTAAGGGATAGCTGGCAAATCATCGCTATTTTATTAACAGAGGCGGCTCAGTTGCCGCCTCTAAAATCATCTAAATCCGAATTAAAGAACTAGACGACGAATGTCTGATAACGCACCATTTAGGAAAGTAATAAAGCGCGCCCCTTCAGCACCATCGATCACACGGTGGTCGTATGATAGAGACAGTGGAAGCTGTAAGCGAGGTTCGAATTCTTTACCGTTCCATACAGGTTTCATTTCAGACTTAGACACACCAAGGATACCAACTTCTGGCGCGTTTACGATTGGCGTAAATGCTGTGCCGCCGATACCACCAAGGCTTGAGATTGTGAAACAACCGCCTTGCATGTCAGCCGCAGTTAGCTTACCAGCACGTGCTTTCTTAGAGATAGCCATTAGCTCTTCAGATAGCTCGTAGATGCCTTTCTTGTTCACGTCTTTAAATACAGGAACAACTAGGCCGTTAGGCGTATCTACTGCGATACCGATGTTCACGTATTTCTTCAGAATGATGCTTTCGCCATCTTCAGATAGAGAAGAATTGAACGCAGGGAACGCTTCAAGCGCTTTAGCCGCTGCTTTCATGATGAAGACAAGTGGCGTGATCTTCATACCAGTGTCTTTCTTCGCTTCGATAGCGTTCTGCTCTTTACGGAATGCTTCTAGCTCAGTGATGTCAGCGTTGTCCCACTGTGTAACGTGAGGGATCATTACCCAGTTACGGTGTAGGTTAGCACCTGAGATCTTCTTGATCTTAGAAAGCTTCTGAACTTCAGTCTCACCAAACTTGCTGAAGTCAACTTTTGGCCAAGGTAGTAGACCAAGAGCAGCACCGTCGCTTTTGCCAGATGCTACAGCACCAGACTCAAGACGCTTAAGTGCATCTTTAACGTAAGCTTGAACGTCTTCTTTTAGGATACGGCTCTTACGACCAGTACCTTTAACCTTAGATAGGTTAACGCCAAATTCACGAGCAAGACGACGAACAACTGGAGACGCATGTGCGTAATCGTTATTTTCTTCGAAACCAGAGCCTTGGAAATCGTTCGCTGCAGGTGCCGCCGCTGGAGCTTCAGCTTTTGGTGCAGGTGCAGCTGGAGCAGGTGCTGCCGCTTGAGCTGGAGCCGCTGCAGGAGCAGGTGCTGCGCCTTCAACAACGAAAGTCATGATTAGAGAGCCAGTCGTTACTTTGTCGCCTTCAGCAATCTTGATCTCTTTGACTGTACCTGCAAATGGTGCTGGTACTTCCATAGAAGCTTTGTCGCCTTCAACAGTGATTAGAGATTGCTCTTCTTCTACTGTATCGCCAACTTTAACCATGATCTCAGTAACTTCTACTTCGTCACCGCCGATATCTGGAACGTTAACTTCTTTTTCTGCTGATGCCGCAGGAGCTGCTGCTGGAGCCGCTTCAACTGCAGGAGCAGCTGCTACTGGCGCACCAGAACCTGCTACTTCGAATACCATCACAAGAGATCCAGTTGTTACTGAATCACCTTCAGCAATCTTGATCTCTTTAACCGTACCTGCAAATGGTGCTGGTACTTCCATAGAAGCTTTGTCGCCTTCTACAGTTAGAAGTGATTGCTCTTCTTCTACTGCATCGCCAACTTTAACCATGATTTCAGTAACTTCGACTTCGTCACCACCGATATCAGGAACGTGAACTTCTTTAAGCTCTGCCGCTGCTGCTGGAGCTGGAGCCGCTGCTGGAGCTGCTTCTGCCGCAGGAGCAGGTGCAGCGTCAGCTGCACCCTCGGCTTCGAAAATCATGATAAGAGAACCAGTCGTAACAGAATCACCTTCTGCTACTTTGATTTCTTTAACAATACCTGCTTGAGACGCTGGAACTTCCATAGAAGCTTTGTCGCCTTCAACAGTGATCAGAGACTGTTCTTCTTCAACCTTGTCGCCAACGCTTACAAGAATCTCAGTAACTTCAACCTCATCCGCACCGATGTCAGGTACATTAATTTCGATTGCCATTGCTTATTTACCTTCTAGTTAAGCGCTGTATTAAGCGTAAAGTGGGTTTGTTTTTTCAGTGTCGATGTTGAACTTAGCAATTGCTTCAGCAACAACAGACTTCTCAACATCACCACGTTTCGCTAGTTCAGTTAGTGCTGCAACTACCACGTAGCCTGCATTAACTTCGAAGTGACGACGTAGGTTTTCACGGCTGTCTGAGCGACCGAAGCCGTCAGTACCAAGAACTTTGTAAGATTCAGTAGGCATGAATGCACGTACTTGCTCAGCGTAGTTCTTCATGTAATCCGTCGCAGCGATTGCTGGTTCGTTACCAAGAACAGTAGTGATGTAAGGTACTTTCGCTTCAGCTTCTGGGTGAAGCATGTTGTAGCGCTCTGCATTTTGACCATCACGAGTTAGCTCGTTGAATGAAGTTACAGAGAACACGTCAGATGCGATGCCGTACTCTTCACTTAGGATAGTTGCTGCTTTGCGTACTTCGTTCATGATAGTACCAGAGCTCATTAGCTGAACTTTACCCTTAGCACCTTCGTGAGACTCAAGCTTGTAGATACCTTTACGGATGCCCTCTTCAGCGCCTTCTGGCATTGCTGGCATTGCGTAGTTTTCATTCATTACTGTTAGGTAGTAGTAAATGTTTTCTTGCTCAGGACCGTACATACGACGGATACCATCTTGCATGATTACTGCTAGCTCGTAAGCGAATGTTGGGTCGTAAGAGATACAGTTCGGGATAGTGTTCGCTTGAATGTGCGAGTGACCATCTTCGTGCTGTAGACCTTCACCGTTCAGTGTTGTACGACCAGCTGTAGCACCTAGTAGGAAGCCACGAGCTTGTTGGTCGCCTGCTAGCCATGCCATGTCACCAATACGTTGGAAACCGAACATTGAGTAGTAGATGTAGAACGGGATCATTGGCAGATCGTTTGTGCTGTAAGAAGTAGCAGCAGCAACCCAAGATGCCATTGAACCTAGTTCGTTGATACCTTCTTGAAGAACTTGGCCTGATGTTGCTTCTTTGTAGTAAGAAACGATGCCTTTATCTTCAGGTGTGTATTCTTGACCGTCTGGGTTGTAGATACCCACTTGACGGAATAGACCTTCCATACCGAACGTACGCGCTTCATCACAGATGATAGGAACGATGTTCTTACCGATGTTCTTGTCTTTAAGCAGGATGTTCAACGTACGTACGTAAGCCATAGTCGTTGAGATTTCACGCTTCTGAGCACCAAGTAGAGGAGCAAACTCTTCTAGCTCTGGTACTTTGAACTCTTGTGTGAACTTAGGTAGACGCTGTGGCGTGTAACCTTTCAGTGCTTTACGACGAGCATGTAGGTATTCGTACTCAGCAGAACCTTCTTCCAGTTTTAGGTAAGGCAGTTCAGCTACTTTCTCATCAGAAAGAATGTCTTGTAGACCTAGACGATCACGTAAGTATTGTACGTGAGTCATGTCCATCTTCTTAACACCGTGAGCGATGTTCTTACCTTCAGCCGCTTCCCCCATGCCGTAACCTTTAACAGTCTTAGCTAGGATTACTGTTGGCTTGCCGTTTGTTTCTTTTGCATTGTTAAATGCAGCAAACAGCTTAGAAGAATCGTGACCACCACGCTTCAATTCGAAGATTTGGTCGTCAGTCATGTCTGCAACTAGTGCAGCAGTCTCAGGGTACTTACCAAAGAAGTGCTCACGTACGTATGCGCCATCTTTAGATTTGAATGTTTGGTAGTCGCCATCGATCGTTTCGTTCATAAGCTGTAGTAGCTTACCAGTCGTATCTTTAGCTAGTAGTGCATCCCAGTTGTTACCCCAGATAACTTTAACTACGTTCCAACCTGCACCTTTGAATAGACCTTCAAGCTCTTGAATGATCTTACCGTTACCCATTACAGGGCCATCTAGACGCTGTAGGTTACAGTTGATTAGGAAACATAGGTTGTCTAGCTTCTCACGAGCAGCGAAAGAAATTGCACCACGTGATTCTGGCTCATCCATCTCACCGTCGCCTAGGAAAGCGTAGACACGTTGAGCAGAAGTATCTTTAAGGCCACGGCCTTCTAGGTACTTAAGGAAACGTGCTTGGTAAATAGCGGAGATAGGACCAAGACCCATAGATACTGTTGGAAATTGCCAGAACTCAGGCATCAACTTAGGGTGTGGGTATGAAGGAACACCTTTACCGTCTACTTCTTGACGGAAGTTATCTAGCTGCTCTTCAGTTAGACGACCTTCAACGAATGCACGAGAGTAGATACCCGGTGAGATGTGACCTTGGTAGTAAACTAGATCGCCACCGTCCGTCTCGTTTGGAGCACGGAAGAAGTGGTTGAAACAAACTTCGTAGAACGCTGCAGCTGACTGGTAAGAAGCCATATGACCACCTAGGTCTAGGTCTTTCTTAGAAGCACGCAATACGATCATGATTGCGTTCCAGCGAATAATCGAACGAATACGACGCTCAAGAGTTACGTCACCAGGGTAAGCTGGTTCTTGTGCTGCTGGAATAGTGTTGATGTAGTTTGTGTTGATGCCAGTTGGCATATCAACGCCGTCTAGACGTGCTTTTTCTAGAACGGTTTCTAATAGAAACTGAGCACGTTCTACACCTTCTTCACGAACAACGGATTCAAGGGCTTGTAGCCAATCTTGAGTTTCCAGTGCATCTACGTCATGCTTCATGTCAGACATGGCGATCTATCCTTCTGTTGGTTGGATCTAGTTACTTAAGTAACGCTTCTTTATGAATCGTTACCTTGCTGAATTCGACGCAAAGAACGCTCTCGTCGAGACTCTTCACGAGTCAAATCCAACAATGTTTCTTCAATATAAGCCAAATGTGAATGACACATTTCACGCGCCTGTTCAGGCTGACCAGAAACGATCGCTTCAACAATATTGGCTCGGTGTTTACTTACTTTCTCCACCACTTCATCGCGGCGATGTAAGAGCTTTAAATTCTGTAAGATATTTTGCTCTAGCAGAGGCGCCAAGCTTCGAACAATGTGAAGAAGAACCACGTTATGTGCCGCTTCCGTCAAAGCGATCAGAAACTGCATGACCGCAGTAGCTTCACCGTCAATGTTCTTATTATCTTGAGCGCTACTGATTGTTTTCAAGCACGCTTGAATACGAGCAAAATCTTCGTCGGTACCACGTAAAGCAGCAAAATACGCCGAAATACCTTCCATCGCATGACGCGTTTCCAGTAGATCCAGCTGAGTTTCCGAGTGGCTAGACAATAAATTTAGCAGAGGATCAGAAAAGCTTGTCCAGATGTTCTCACTAACAAACGTCCCACCACCTTGTCGGCGAGTAAGAAGTTTTTTTGCTTCCAAGCGTTGAATAGCTTCACGAATCGAAGGGCGAGAAACATCAAACTGCTTTGCCAGTTCGCGCTCTGGTGGCAACTGCTGCCCCGGAGACAATGTTCCTTCTACAATCAACCGTTCTAATTCTTGCTCGATAACATCTGAGAGCTTTGGCTGACGAATCCTTTGATAAGCCATAATTTATTGTTCTTTTACTCTTTGCTGGTAATTGGTAATACCAATTTTAAGATGGGGCTGAAATTAACATAATTAAAACGTCAGTGTCCAGCCAAAAATTGACCCAAATCATAGAATGAGCCACAGCTCAACACTTTGATAACAATAGTTGATTAAAACAGCAAAGTAATTGGTATTACCAATTACAAAATATAAACAGACAAGAGATTATCGGGCCAGATATCACATTAATTAGCATTTTTTAAAGAAAAATGACGAATTACTT
This sequence comes from Vibrio sp. TRT 17S01, assembly GCF_050113695.1. Taxonomy (NCBI): domain Bacteria; kingdom Pseudomonadati; phylum Pseudomonadota; class Gammaproteobacteria; order Vibrionales; family Vibrionaceae; genus Vibrio; species Vibrio sp. TRT 17S01. The sequence continues at coordinate 497,998 of NZ_JBNJOG010000002.1, forward strand.
ATCAATGTGGATAGGAGAAGATGGCAAGGTGAAAATTTTGTGACAGGCAAAAGAAAACCGACTACAAAAGAGTCGGCTTTATTGAACTCATTGATATCTCTATGTTGAGTCTCAGTTTTGTAAACAACATTGGCTCAAGCAATACGCATTGTATCCAGCTAGCGAGCTTCTATATGCTCAATCATTAACTGCAATGACTGATTACCACGAAACTCATTAATATCGAGTTTGTAAGCAAGGCGTACAGTTTTGACTGAAGCATCTGGCCAGCGGCGTAAATCAACATTAAAGGCAATACCATCAATCATAATGTTCGTTGGATGACCTTTAAAAAGTGGCTCCAACATCAACTTAAGATGCTTTTCCCCCACCAGTTTCTGATGCAACACTTTGAATTCACCATCAAAAACAGGCTCTGGAAATGCTTGCCCCCATGGGCCACCAGCACGAAGCATTTCTGCAACCGTCATCGAAAATTCTTCTGGTTTTAGCTCGCCATCAGAAAGGATGACGCCTTTCAATAGCGCTTCATCAAGATCTTGTTTCACCGCTTGGTTAAATAGCTGTGTAAAACGCTCAAAATCTTTCTCTAAGATCGTCAAACCTGCAGCCATCGCATGACCACCAAATTTAATGATCAAGCCGGGGTTTTGCGTATCTATACGATCTAACGTATCGCGCATATGCAAACCAGGGATCGAGCGGCATGACCCTTTGATTGAACCTTCGCCGCCATCGGCGAACGCAATCACAGGACGATGAAATTTATCCTTAATGCGGGAAGCTAAGATACCGATGACGCCTTGGTGCCAATCACGTTGAAACAACACCAATCCATGCGGCATGTCGTTCTCACCAAACTGCAGACGCTCACAAATCGCCATCGCCTCTTGCTTCATGCCTTCTTCAATCTCTTTACGAGTTTGATTTAAACCGTCCAGTTCACTCGCCATTCTTCGCGCAGCATGAATGTTATTACTCATCAAAAGTTCAACACCAAAGGACATATCATCTAAACGGCCTGCGGCATTGATCCTTGGGCCTAGCGCGAATCCGAAATCAGAAGCAACTAAGCGGCGAGCATCGCGCTTTGCCACTTCAATCAGAGCTTGAATGCCCGGACGAGCCTTACCCGCGCGAATACGCTGCAGCCCTTGGTGTACCAAAATGCGATTATTTTCATCCAGAGGCACTACATCAGCAACGGTACCCAAAGCAACTAAGTCAATCAGTTCCATCAATTTAGGCTCCGGCATGCCTTGCTCGGCAAACCAACCTATTTTGCGCATATAAACACAAAGTGCCATCATCAAGTAAAAAGCAACACCAACACCAGCCAAGGCTTTAGAAGGAAAATCACAACTATGCAGATTTGGATTCACCATGGCATCCACTGGTGGCAACTCATGCCCAGGAAGGTGATGATCCGTCACCAGAACGGTTAACCCCTGCTCTTTTGCATAACGAACCCCTTCAATTGAAGAGACACCATTATCCACCGTCATAATCACTTCTGCGCCAATCTCAATCGCTTGATCGACCACTTCCGGGCTTAGGCCATATCCATCTTCGAATCGGTTTGGCACCAAATAATCCACATTATTGGAACCAAGCATACGTAAAGCAAGCACAGACAAGGCAGAGCTGGTTGCACCATCGGCATCAAAGTCGCCAACCACAATAATGCGTTTGTTTTGCTGTAAAGCATCAAACAGCAACGTCACCGCAGCGTCTATGCCCCCAAGCTTTTGATAGGAATGCAGCGCCTTAGCAGCCTTTTCGAGCTGCTCGACATTATTGATACCGCGATTGATGTAAATGCGTTTGAGTAACGGAGGGATACTATCTGGAAGCGTAGTTAAATCGGCTTCTGGGCGACGTTGAATTTCAATCATAATCATTAAAAAAGGGCCTTCAATGAGGCCCATGATGAGAATTTATTGGATGGATTGCAAACGTTCTAGCAATTTCTCAGGAGGTAGGTAACCACCAACCATCTCGCCATTAGGGAGGAAAATTGCTGGCGTTCCACTAATACCAAGCTCTTTACCTAGCTGATAGTGCTGCTTAATAGTGCTCTGGCATTGCGCAAAGTTCTCACCTTTCTCCGGCATAACACGGTTAATTTTCGCATCATGCATTGCAGATTTTGGCTCCGATGAACACCAAATTGCAGCCATTTGATCCGCGACAGGGCTTACGCCACCTTGGCGTGGAAATGCAAGGTAACGAATTGTGATACCTAGGTCATTGTATTCTTTCATTTCGCTATGCAAGCGTACACAATAGCCACATGTAATGTCAGTAAATACCGTGACCACGTATTTCTCATTATCTGCTTTGAACTCAATCATACTGTCTTGCAGTTTGGCAAGCTTCTCGACATTAAGTGGCGCCTGACGTTTAGCTACTACATCAACATACTGACCATCATCAGCTAAACTAAAGAGTGTCCCCGCAATAAAGAACTTACCATCAGGTGACGCGTATAATGGGCCACCGGAAGTTTGCACTTCAACCAACCCTTCGATCTCTGAAGGGATCACATCCTCGACGTTTAAGCGTAATTTGCTAAAACGCTCAATCAGCTCTTCTTTATTAAATTCGGTTGCCTGCGTTGCGACTGGTGCTGCTGTTGCTTTAACTTGTTCTTGGTTCGTATCGTCAGCATTACAAGCGGCGACAAAAAGTGGTAATGCCAATATGGGTAGTCGGCGTAGTACGCTCATTAATTTCTTCCTTATCAAGCCCTTGGGTGGTGCTCGCTATGAATTTGTTTAAGCCTTTCGGTGGCTACATGAGTATAAATTTGTGTTGTCGATAAGTCACTATGCCCCAATAGCATCTGCACCACACGTAAGTCCGCCCCATAATTCAATAAATGGGTGGCAAAAGCATGCCTCAATACGTGAGGAGAAAGCTGTTCACTATCGATCCCCGCCAAAACGGCATAATGCTTAATACGATGCCAAAAAGTCTGCCGCGTCATTTGACGAGCGCGTTTACTCGGAAACACCACATCAGATGTTTGCTCACCAAGCAATATTGACCGCCCTTCATGCAGAAAAGTTTCAATCCATTCAATGGCATTTTCTCCCATTGGGACCAAACGCTCTTTTCCGCCTTTACCCATAACGCGAACAACGCCTTGGCGTAAGCTCATGTTTTCCATGGTTAAGCTAACAAGTTCAGTAACACGAAGGCCCGTAGCATAAAGTAATTCCAACATGGCTTTATCACGCAACTCCATCGGATCATTAGGATCCGGCGCATCCAGCAGCGCTTCAACCTGCGCTTCCGTCAGATCCTTAGGCAGTCGTTTAGGTAACTTAGGACTAACTAACAGCGCACTAGGATCATCCGCGCGCAATTTTTCCCGATGCAAATATTGAAATAAACGACGGATCGCAGACAACATTCTAGCTCTGGATGTTTGTTTGTATCCAGCATCCACCAACCAAGTTTGATACTCCTGTAACCCAGACAGGCTAATGAAGTCCAGACGATAATTATGCTCCGTCATCCACTGCAGTAGCTTCACTAGATCATTACGATAAGATGCTAACGTGTTTTCAGACAAACCACGTTCCATCCACATAGTATCGAGAAATTGTTCAATCAGCCCATGATCGGGCGAATTCATTTCAGACACGACAAACCTCTGATATTTAATTCTTCGCCAATGTAAGGGAGGCATAAAAACAAAGCCATAAAAAAATCGTTTTATACAGATAATCACTGCATTCTTGTGTCATTTGTGGTTAGAATTCCCAACCCTGATTCCAATAATAGCGATGTAACAGAGATGAAAATCGGTTTATTTTACGGTTCAACCACCTGCTATACCGAAATGGCAGCAGAAAAAATACGTGCCATCATCGGTGAAGAGCTGCTCGATATTCATAATGTCAAAACGTCAGATCTGAGCTTAATGAATGACTACGATTTGTTGATCCTCGGAATTTCAACGTGGGACTTTGGCGAAATACAAGAAGACTGGAACGAGCTATGGGATCAGGTCAGTGAATTATCACTTAAAGGCAAAACTGTTGCTCTTTTTGGCCTAGGCGATCAAGAAGGTTACGGAGAGTGGTATCTTGATGCCATGGGTATGCTTCATGATGAAGTCATCAAAGCGGGCGCAAAGGTCATTGGTTATTGGCCAAATGACGAACACTATGAGTTTGAAGCCTCCAAGGCTCTCACGGCGGACGGCAGCCTTTTCGTTGGCTTGGCACTAGACGAAGACTCCCAATACGAACTTAGTGATGAACGCATCGCTACTTGGGTTGAGCAGGTGCTCATCGAGTATCAAGAAACGCTCTAAGCTCAATCCCCGAGCGCTTTTCTCTAGGAACACACCCCTTTTTTAAAGCGAACCCAATCAAAGACGAGCCCCGGATCAGTTTTACGTAGCGGGGCTATATACTGATGTCCAGTAATTCGAGCAGGAGTGATCATCGGGTAACGGTGCTGAATTACTCGCGTTAACTCGATTAACACATCATATTGTGCCGCGGTGTAGGCAGTAAAATCATCCCCTTCCAGCTCAATTCCAATCGAATAATCATTGCACTTTTCCCGTCCAGCAAAACTAGAAACACCTGCATGCCACGCTCTCGCTTGAAAAGGCACAAACTGCACCACTTCCCCATCTCGGCGAATAAGGCAATGAGCCGACACCCCCATTTTATGAATCACTTTAAAAAAAGGATGCGCATCCGGATTCAATTTGCCTGTAAAAAACTGCTCAATATAAGGCCCACCAAATTGGCCGGGCGGCAAACTGATGTTGTGAACCACCAGCAAAGAGATATCTTCATTATCGCTTCTTTGGTCATAAAATGGAGATGGTACATGTCGTGCGAGGCGATACCAACCTTGGTCATCAATCATATTGCTGCTCATTAACTTAACTAACTCTCTGATTTTATCCCTTTGGCAATGAAATGCGAGATTAATGGCTGAATTTCATCCGCAGTCAGCGTATCATGCCCACCTCTGTTCAACTGCGTATTAGATTTGCGATGAAAAACACACATAACAGCCAAGAACGTCTCGATTATTTGAAGCAGCAACTCCCACTTGAAATTACTCGTGCGGTTGCTGACACGCTTAAAGAAGATTTGGGTGGAACGCTTAACCCTGCCGCTGATATCACAGCAAGTCTGATCCCAGCCGATGCCCATAACATCGCCACCATTATTACTCGCGAACATGGTGTTTTTTGTGGTCAAGCATGGGCAGATGAAGTGTTTAAGCAATTGGCAGCACAAGAAAATGGCAGCCAAGTGAAAATTGAATGGCATGTTCAAGATGGTGATGTGGTTGAACCAAACCAAGTTCTTTGCACACTGTCAGGCTCAGCACGTATGCTACTAACAGGTGAGCGCAATGCCATGAACTTCATTCAAACCCTATCGGGCTGCGCAACCACGACAGCAGAATACGCCAAACAGCTAGAGGGAACAAAGTGTCGCCTATTGGATACGCGTAAAACCATTCCAGGCCTACGCAGCGCACTCAAATATGCCGTGGCATGTGGCGGTGGCTATAACCATCGTATTGGTGTTTTCGATGCACACTTGATTAAAGAGAACCACATCATTGCTTGCGGTGGTATAGCGCAAGCCATCAGTACGGCTAAATCATTGAACCCAGGTAAACCCGTTGAAGTTGAGACAGAGAGCCTTGATGAACTTCAACAAGCTATTGATGCTGGTGCCGATATCATCATGCTGGATAACTTCACTACCGATATGATGCGTGAAGCGGTGAAAATTAATGCTGGTCGAGCAGCATTAGAAAATTCTGGCAATGTCACTTTAGCAACAATTCGTGAATTTGCAGAAACAGGCGTGGATTACATTTCTGTTGGCGCCCTAACCAAACATCTAAAAGCCATGGATCTCTCCATGCGTTTTAAATAGTAAATAAAAGAACGAAGCCATAACGAATTTTCTCGTTTTAATCTGGAACTAAGTTCTTATTTTTTCAATAATTAAAGGGAGACATAGTCTCCTTTTTTTTGTCTCTTTTTCCTTACAATCGTGTCAGATTTTTGTTGAGGCTCGAAATAATTTGTCTGTTGAATGAAAATTCCACATTGATTTTCATAACTGACTCGCGGAGTATTTCCGAGTGAATTCATCTGCATATCAGCAACTTATATTCTCTCGCTACTGTTGAGTTGCAATGAATGGAGAGTCAGAGATGCAAACAAAACAAACTCGTAAACAAAAAGGTTTTACGTTAATTGAATTGATGATCGTAGTGGCGATTATCGGTGTTTTATCCGCAGTAGCTATACCTGCCTACCAAAACTATGTTCAGAAAACCGAAGTGGCTTCAGCATCTGCTACGTTACGTGGTTTGTTAACGAATATTGATATGTACCAACAAGAGAACGGAGGAACTTTCCCAAATAATGCAAACCTTGTTGGCGGAACAGCAACGATGAACTCACTGGGTTCTATTGCATTAGCAGCAGTAGGTACAAGTGGTGGTACAGCAACATTCTCTTTTACCGAAGGTAGTCTGAAAGGTAAGTCTGCTTCAGTACGTTACTCCAAAAACAATACTACAGGCTGGACATGTGCTAGTAAAAACGTACCTGCTGACTCACGTCCAAATAGCTGTACTACTACTTACTAATAAATGCTAACCAACCTTCCTTCTATCTTGCGCCAAGCGAATATTCTTAGCACGGAGCAAGAACCACAAGTGGAAGAACATATCAATGCTTCGGGGATGTCCGTCCCTGAAGCATTAGTCGATCTTGACATCATCGACAGTCAGGCATTGACCATTGAACTGTGCCGAATTTTCGGTTTTCCAGAGAAAAAAATCACTCAATACGACTATACGCCGCTATGCCAGCAATTATCACTACGTGAACTCATTACTCGTCACCTCGCCCTTCCGATAGAACAACAAGGGCAAACTCTCACACTGGCCATTTGTGATCCCACGAATTTAGAAGTGGAAGACGAATTTCGCTTTGCAACAGGGCTACAAATTGAGCTAGTGCTGGCAAACTGCAAAGACCTTCAAGGGGCGGTACGTAAACTGTATGGCCGTACCATTAACGGAGGCTCATCAAATGTCAAAGACATCAATGAAAACGAACTAGCAGAGTTAGTTGATGTCAGTGATGATGAAATCGGCGGGTTAGAAGATCTCAGTAAAGATGAAGCGCCAGTCAGTCGGTATATTAACCAAATTCTTCTTGATGCCGTACGTAAAGGCGCATCCGATATCCATTTTGAACCGTATGAAGACAGCTACCGGGTACGACTACGCTGTGATGGGATTTTGATTGAAACTCAGCAACCTTCACACCATTTAAGCCGCCGCCTTTCAGCCCGGATTAAGATCCTCTCAAAACTCGACATTGCTGAGCGTCGACTGCCTCAAGATGGGCGGATCAAACTTCGTCTCAATGCGGAAACCGCAATTGATATGCGTGTTTCTACGCTCCCCACATTATGGGGTGAAAAAATCGTTCTGCGACTACTCGACAGCAGCGCTGCCAATCTTGATATCAACAAGCTTGGCTACAACGACACGCAAAAACAACTTTATCTCAACGCCCTGAAAAAACCGCAGGGAATGATCTTAATGACAGGCCCTACCGGAAGCGGAAAAACGGTTTCACTCTATACAGGCTTGCGCATACTCAATACTGATGAAGTCAACATTTCAACCGCAGAAGATCCGGTAGAGATCAACATTCGTGGCATCAACCAAGTTCAAGTTCAACCACAAATTGGTTTTGGTTTTGCCGAGGCTTTGCGTGCCTTCTTACGTCAGGATCCTGACATTGTGATGGTGGGCGAAATTCGCGATCTCGAAACCGCAGAAATTGCAGTCAAAGCGGCTCAAACAGGTCACTTAGTTCTGTCAACACTCCATACAAATTCAGCGGCAGAAACTGTGATTCGATTAGGTAATATGGGAATTGCCCCGTTCAACATCGCTTCATCACTGAGTTTGATCATTGCTCAGCGCCTTGCGCGAAAACTTTGTCCTCAATGCAAGTTGTCGTATCACGCCCCCGATGTGGTGCTAAAGCAATTAAACCTCGCACCAGATACTCCAATTTTCCAAGCGAATGGTGAAGGCTGCAGCGATTGTAATAGCGGTTACTCTGGCCGAGTCGGTATCTACGAAGTGATGGCGTTTAATAACAAGCTCGCCCAAGCCATCATTCAAGGGGCTAATATCCAACAAATTGAAGGCCTTGCTCAGTCACAAGGGATGCAGACACTCAAAGAGTCTGGCATTGAAAAATTAAAGCAAGGCATCACCAGTTACGCTGAATTGCAGCGTGTACTCTACTTATAACCATCCTCTCACCGTTGGGAACAACTTATGAGAAGCAGACCTCAAGTACAACTAAAAAGCTATCGCTGGAAAGGCATAAACAGTACCGGCAAACTTGCCTCCGGTAATATGTTGGCCTTTAGTGAAATTGAAGTAAGAGACAAACTCAAAGAGCAACACATTCAAGTGAAAAAGCTCAAAAAAACCGGGGTGTCTTTTATCACGAAGGCGACACAGCGCGTCAAAGGCAAAGACATCACAATTTTGACCCGACAACTCGCCACAATGCTGGTCACAGGCGTTCCTCTGGTACAAGCTTTAAAACTGGTCGGAGATAACCATAAAAAAGCCGAAATGAAGTCAATTTTGTCTCAGATCACCAAAGGGGTTGAAGCCGGAACGCCACTGTCTAAAGCCATGCGCACCGCCAGCTCACATTTCGATACACTGTATATTGATTTAGTCGCTACCGGCGAACAATCCGGTAACCTACCCGAAGTTTTTGAGCGTATTGCAACTTATCGCGAAAAATCGGAACAACTTAGAGCCAAAGTAATTAAGGCATTAATTTATCCCAGCATGGTGGTTCTTGTTGCATTGGGAGTGTCCTACTTGATGCTGACCATGGTCATTCCCGAATTCGAGGCGATGTTTAAAGGATTTGGGGCAGAGCTTCCTTGGTTTACTCAGCAAGTGCTCAAACTTTCTCATTGGGTTCAAGCCTATAGTTGGATGGTTGTAGTGGCCATCTTCCTGATTGTTTTGGTTGTCAAAACGATGCGCAAAAAATCGTTTCGAGCCAAACTTCACAGTAGTCGACTTAGCCTTCGTATCCCGATCATTGGTGCCGTCATGTCTAAAGCCTCAATCGCAAAATTCAGCCGAACGCTTGCAACGAGCTTTAGTGCTGGTATTCCAATCTTAACCAGCTTAAAAACCTCAGCCAAAACCGCCAACAACACGCACTATCAACATGCCATCGATGAAGTCTATCGCGATACCGCCGCCGGCATGCCAATGTATATCGCTATGCGTAATACAGAAACATTCCCCGAGATGGTGCTGCAAATGATCATGATAGGCGAAGAGTCTGGCCGTTTAGATGATATGTTAAATAAGGTCGCCACCATCTACGAGTTTGAAATAGACAACACCGTTGATAACCTCGGAAAAATACTAGAACCCTTAATCATCGTGTTTTTGGGCATTGTTGTCGGCGGGCTGGTTGTCGCAATGTACTTACCAATCTTTAACTTAATGAGTGTATTGGGATAAAATCATCACTAACGTCTTTGAGCAAGCCGGAGTGCTTGCTCTTTTTTTAGGTGCTTTACATGTTCTCAACGGAATTATTTGAATACTACCCTTGGCTTTTTCCTATATTCGCTAGCCTGTTTGGTCTGATTGTCGGCAGTTTTCTCAACGTCGTAATCCATCGCTTGCCAATTATGATGGAACGAGAGTGGCGACAAGATTGTGCCGAGAGCTTCCCTGAATATAAAATCCAGCCACCACAAGGGACTTACAACTTGAGTGTGCCACGCTCAGCATGTCCATCTTGTCAAAACAAACTACGTATCATTGATAATATTCCCGTATTGAGCTGGTTAGTACTCAAAGGCCGTTGTCACCATTGCCAGGCTAAAATTTCTGCGCGCTACCCTTTTGTAGAGTTGCTAACCGCAATCCTGTGTTGCACCATCGCTTTAAACTTTCCTTTTAGTGGCTATGCCATCGCTCTTATTTTTTTCACGTTTGTGTTAATCAGCGCGACCTTTATTGATTTTGATACTATGTTACTGCCCGATCAGTTAACTCTTCCTTTAGTATGGTCAGGGCTGGCATTAGCTCTCTTTGAGGTAAGCCCGGTATCGCTTCAAGATGCAGTTATTGGTGCAATGGCAGGCTACCTTGCCTTGTGGAGTGTCTATTGGCTTTTTAAGTTACTCACAGGTAAAGAAGGCATGGGATATGGTGACTTTAAACTTCTCGCAGCCCTAGGAGCTTGGCTTGGTTGGCAATACTTACCAATGATCATTCTGCTTTCTTCTTTGGTTGGGCTATTTTTTGGCCTGATACAATTACGAATGCAAAAAAAAGGCATCGATAAAGCCTTTCCATTTGGCCCTTACCTTGCGATAGCTGGCTGGCTCAGTATGATGTGGGGAGAGAGTATCATGAATTGGTACTTGTCCTCATTTATAGGAATTTGATATGGCCTACGTCATCGGCCTAACGGGCGGTATCGCCAGTGGAAAAACAACCATTGCCAACTTATTTCACGAACATTTTGATATTGAGTTAGTTGATGCCGATATTATTGCTCGTCAGGTTGTCGAACCCGGAAGTAAAGGCTTGCAACAGATTGCCAAGCGATATGGGACTGCGATCTTAACGGAAGTTGGCACATTAAACCGCGCAGCACTACGTGAGAAGATCTTTTCGAATCCAAAGGAAAAAGCGTGGTTAGATGCCTTATTACATCCCATGATAAGAGAGCAAATGCAGCTAGCGTTAAGTCAAGTTCGCTCTCCTTATGCATTACTGATCATTCCGTTAATGGCAGAGAATAACCTTCAACATATGGCTGATCGCGTATTAGTCGTAGATGTCGATGAGCAAACTCAGATTAATCGTACGATGCAACGTGACAATATCTCAAGGCAGCAAGCAGAAGCCATCCTTGCAGCACAAGCGAGTCGAACTGAGCGTTTAGCCATCGCAAATGATGTGATTAAAAATGATGCAAAAAACCGTCAACTTTTGCCTTTAATCACAGATTTACATAAAAAGTACCTAGCCATAAGCAGTGCAAATCTGTGAGAATAAAAGAAGATCAATGTAGGGCATAACTGAATGACCACCCACTTTTTTGAACATCCACTTAACGAAAAAACTCGGATCTATCTTCGTGTTGAGTCGCTGCTGCAACAACTAAATACATCAGCGCAATTTCGCGATGAACTTCAGCACCTGCTATTTTTTCGTTCCTTATTTGATCTTCTGGAAATTTTTGAGCAGATCCAGCTCAAAAGTGAACTAGCTAAAGATATTGAAAAGCAACGACTCACATATCGAAGTTGGCTCAATGTCGAAGGCGTTGATCAAGAAATGCTTCGTGGCATACTCAATGAAGTGGATCAAACTCATGCGGGTTTAATGGCTGCTGAACGTTTCGGTCAGAGTTTAAAAGAGGATCGTTTCCTCGGCTCAATTCGCCAGCGATTTAATTTACCTGGTGGCGCATGCTGCTTCGATCTTCCTGCACTACATCATTGGCTTCATCTCCCTATCGAAAAGAAGAATGCAGATACTCAACGCTGGTTAAGTACCTTGCTGCCGTTATCCAACGCTCTCGATCTATGGCTCAAGCTGTCTCGTGAAACCGGACATTTTAAACACCAATATGCACATTCTGGTTTTTACCAAAGCGATGCAGAAGAAGCTAATATCTTAAGACTCGATATCCCACTCCAATATGGGGTTTATCCTATGATTTCCGGACATAAAAACCGTTTTGCGATTAAGTTTATTGAGTTTTCTACCGGGCAAGCTTGTTCACACGATATCGAGTTTGAATTGGCGGTTTGCTGTTGATATTAATCCACTTGCGCTCTCTCACTGCAACACAGACAATACCCTTCTGAAGTAAATTTTAGGTTTTCACAATGACAAAAAAACTGACCATAGTTCAATGCCCACAATGCAATGCTGATGTTGAGTGGGGAGAGCAAAGCCCTCATCGACCGTTTTGTAGCAAACAGTGTCAGATGATTGATTTTGGTGAGTGGGCAGATGAAGAGAATACGATACCGGGCGCCCCAGACATGTCAGACAGTGATGGCTGGTCTGAAGAATCGTACTGAAATAATTCATTTAAAATGATGTGCATAAAAAAACGGGGTCGATGAATCGACCCCGTTTTACTATGAGAACGCTAGTTATAGCATTACTTCTTAGCAAGTTTCTCTTTGATACGAGCAGACTTACCAGAACGCTCACGTAGGTAGTACAGTTTGGCACGACGTACTGCACCACGGCGTTTAACTTCGATGCTATCAACAACTGGAGAGTGAGTTTGGAACGTACGCTCAACACCTTCACCGTTAGAGATCTTACGTACAGTGAAAGCAGAGTGAAGACCACGGTTACGGATTGCAATTACAACGCCTTCGAAAGCCTGTAGACGTGAACGCTCGCCTTCTTTAACCTTAACCTGAACAACAACAGTGTCACCTGGTGCAAACTTAGGTAGGTCTTGTTTCATTTGCTCTTGCTCAAGAGCTTTGATGATGTTACTCATTTTTAAATTCCTAGAATAAACTGATACTAAATAAAATAGGTTACTTTGCGTTATGTTCTTTAATGAACTCAGCAAGTAATTGTTCCTGTTCGTCAGTCAGAGCTAGGTTTTCCAGGAGCTCTGGTCTTCTTTGCCAAGTTCGGCCCAGCGACTGTTTAAGTCGCCATTGACGAATGTCCTTGTGGTTACCTGACATCAGTACCGCTGGTACTTGTTTGTCATCCAACACTTCAGGACGCGTATAGTGAGGGCAATCTAACAAGCCATTGGCAAAAGAATCTTCTTCTGCTGACGCAAAATCCCCTAGTACACCCGGAATAAACCGAGAGACAGAATCGATTAACGTCATGGCTGGTATCTCACCACCCGTCATCACAAAATCCCCGATCGACCATTCTTCGTCGACTTCAGATTGAATGATGCGCTCATCTACCCCTTCATAACGGCCACAAATAAGCAGTAAATTCTCATTTGTTGCCAGTTCTTCAACCCCTTTCTGGTCGAGCTTACGACCTTGAGGAGATAGGTAAATGACTTTCGTCTTACCCGGTGAGGCTTCTTTTGCAGTATGAATGGCATCACGCAAAGGCTGAACCATCATTAACATGCCAGGGCCACCACCGTAAGGTCTATCATCAACAGTGCGATGTTTGTCGTGAGTAAAATCTCGAGGATTCCAAGTCTCAATCGACAAAAGACCTTTTTTAACCGCTTGACCTGTTACTCCGAAATCAGTAACAGAACGGAACATTTCAGGAAAAAGGCTTATTACGCCAACCCACATGTGTATCTCGCTCTGTAGCTTTGGAGTTTAGAATCCAGGATCCCAGTCAACTTCGATCCGTTGAGCTTCACGATCAACCTTAGTGATCACTTGCTCTTCAAGAAACGGGATTAGTCGTTCCTTTTGCCCGAAAGCATCTTTTAGATTTGCTTTCACAACCAAAACATCGTTTGAGCCAGTTTCTAGCATGTCTGTAACAACACCTAGATCGTAACCTTTCGTGGTTACCACTTGCATACCAAACAATTCGCGCCAGTAGAATTCATCTTCTGACAGTTCAGGCAGTGCCGCAGGGTCAATAGCGATTTCAAAGTTCGTCAGTAAATGCGCGTCTTCGCGAATATCCAGACCTTCCAGCTTAGCCACCATACCTTTGTTATGGCGCTTCCAGCTTTCTACTTTGTACTCAACCCACGAACCCTTTTGGTTAATAAACCAAGGGCTGTAATCAAATATGCTTTCAGCATTGTCTGTGTAGGAAAAAACTTTAAGCCAGCCACGAATGCCATAAGTAGCACCAAGCTTGCCTACAACAATCTTGTCGCCGCTCATCGTTTCTTTACCTTTCATCGACATAAGCTAATTTCTACTTCTTAAATTAAGAATTAAGCCGCTTTTTGAGCGTCTTTAACTAGCTTAGCAACGCGGTCAGATAGAGATGCGCCTTGACCAACCCAGTGGTTAACGCGATCTAGGTCTAGACGTAGACCTTCTTCTTGACCTTTAGCAGTTGGGTTGAAGAAACCAACTTTCTCGATGAAACGGCCAGTTGCAGCGTTACGGCTGTCCGCTACTACGATTTGATAAAATGGACGCTTTTTAGCGCCGTGACGTGCCAAACGAATGGTTACCATGTCGTCCTCTTTGCTTTCTCAAAAATAAAATTAACCCCAGAAACCATTTATCACTAAACAGTTTGGGGTCTCGTGCCAAAATAAAGCTCCGGAATTTTACTCTTATTCCGAGGCAATGCAAGGGTTTTAGCTATTTTTTCACCAACATAAATAGGGATATTCGTTTGTGACCTAGCTAACAGGTTGAAAATAAAGTTTCTACCAACCCTTAAATTTTAATTCGGTGTTTCTTCAACGAAAAAGAGCCTGAAGTTTCAGGCCCTTTCATTTAGATACAACTTAGCGACCAAATGGATTAAATCCGCCACCCATGCCGCCCATACCACCCATCATGCCTTGCATATTACGCATCATGCCTTTCATGCCACCCTTTTGCATTTTCTTCATCATTTTTTGCATTTGAGTGAACTGCTTAAGTAAACGGTTTACATCTTGAACCTGAGTACCTGAACCAGCAGCAATACGCTTTTTACGTGAACCTTTGATGAGTTCTGGGCGCTGACGCTCTTTCATCGTCATAGAGTTAATGATGGCTTCCATCTGCTTAAACATTTTGTCATCGACTTTATCTTTGACATCAGCAGGGAGTTGGGACATTCCTGGAAGCTTATCCATCATTCCCATCATGCCACCCATGTTTTGCATTTGACCAAGCTGTTCACGGAAGTCTTCTAGGTCAAAGCCTTTCTTCTCTTTGAATTTCTTAGCCAGCTTCTCGGCTTTTTCTTGGTCAACATTACGTTGAAGATCTTCAATCAGTGATAGAACATCACCCATTCCAAGAATCCGTGATGCAACACGATCAGGGTGGAATGGTTCTAGTGCGTCGGTTTTCTCACCCACACCGAGGAATTTGATTGGCTTACCCGTGATATGACGAACCGATAGTGCGGCACCACCACGTGCATCACCATCGACTTTGGTTAAGATCACACCCGTCAATGGAAGGGCATCACCAAATGCTTTCGCTGTATTTGCAGCATCTTGCCCCGTCATCGCATCAACCACGAATAGGGTTTCTACTGGCGTGATAGCGGTGTGAAGTGCTTGGATCTCCGCCATCATCTCTTCATCAACCGCTAAACGACCAGCAGTATCCACAATGAGAACGTCGTAAAACTTCTTCTTCGCATGGTCGATAGCAGCATTCGCAATATCAATTGGTTTTTGATCTGGCGAAGAAGGGAAGAAATCAACACCTACATCACTAGCAAGTGTCTCTAGCTGCTTGATTGCCGCTGGGCGGTAAACGTCAGCAGAAACAACTAAGACTTTCTTTTTGTCTCGCTCGGTGAGTAGTTTCGATAGTTTACCTACAGAAGTGGTTTTACCTGCACCTTGTAGACCCGCCATCAAAATAACTGCAGGTGGTTGTGCCGCGAGGTTCAGCGCTTCATTCGATTCGCCCATCACCGCTTCAAGTTCGGTCTGAACAATCTTAATAAACTCTTGGCCAGGCGTTAGAGACTTGGAAACCTCAACACCAACTGCGCTTTCTTTGACACGCTTAATGAAATCTCGAACAACTGGCAGCGCAACGTCCGCTTCCAGCAACGCCATGCGTACTTCACGCAAGGTCTCTTTAATATTGTCTTCCGTAAGACGTCCCTTACCGCTGATATTTTTCAGCGTGCGGGATAAGCGATCCGTTAAATTCTCAAACATCTTTTACTCTTCGCAAGATTCGGCGATAAATTAAAGTGAGTATACCTTAGCCAAAGTAGACATGACAAAGTTCAGATGAAATTTGATATCTCAACTCTCACAATTAGCGCGGTAATTCCATAGCCCAAGCCGTTGATGCAGGGTATAATTCGTCAATTAACCACCAGCTTTTAGAGAACAATGGACAACTTAATCGCTGTTGTTGCTACCATCTTATATGTTTTGGCAATAGCAACCATTATCCCGGGACTGGTTCACCAGACAGGTATTCGCTCGAAGACCGTTTTTGTCAGTGCGGTGCTGGCCCTTGCTTTTCACGCTTGGCTATTAAGTGATCTAATTTTTGAAAGTTCAGGACAAAACCTGAGTATTCTCAATGTCGCCTCTCTGATCAGCTTTATTATCTCTCTGGTTATGAGCGTGGCCATGCTCAAAACTCGGATCTGGTTTTTGCTCCCGGTGGTCTACAGTTTTTCTGCACTAAACCTCTCTGCCGCCGCATTCTTACCAAGTACCTTTATTACCCATTTGGAAAATGACCCTAAGTTATTGATCCATATATCACTGGCGTTGTTCTCTTATTCAACACTGACAATCGGGGCATTGTATGCACTGCAATTAGCTTGGTTGGACCACAAATTAAAGGCAAAGAAAGCGCTAGCAATTAACCCTAACCTGCCACCTTTAATGATGGTTGAGCGGCAATTATTTAAGATCATTTTGATAGGTAATCTATTGCTAACAGGAACACTGCTAACAGGCTTTGTTTTTGTTCAAGATATGTTTGCGCAGGGTAAAGCGCATAAAGGAATCCTCTCTTTTATCGCTTGGATCGTCTATTCCATTTTACTTTGGGGTCATTATCAAAAGGGATGGCGAGGAAAGAAAGTCACTTGGTTTGCGGTCGCTGGAGCCACATTACTCACCCTTGCCTACTTTGGTAGCCGGTTTGTTCGCGAAATTATTCTAAACTGAGACGCCTGATAAGGTGCATGCAATGCACCTTTCTTCTACAATACTCGCCTTATTGACTTAACTAGAGAGTTAGGTCATAAATTAACCAGAACTTCAAAAGGAAACATTAAGCTTTGGATGACATATCAACGGGTATCTTATTTGCGCTACTCGCGTGTCTGATTGTAATTTCAGGATATTTTTCAGGCTCAGAAACAGGGATGATGGCTCTGAACCGTTACCGCTTAAAACACCTTGCCAATACTGGCCATAAAGGTGCAAAGCGAGTTGAAAAGCTGCTAGATCGCCCCGATCGTCTTATCGGCCTTATTCTTATCGGTAACAACCTAGTCAATATTTTAGCTTCTGCCATTGCCACCATTTTAGGCATGCGTCTGTACGGCGATCTTGGTGTTGCAATCGCCACTGGTGCCCTCACGCTTGTAGTACTGGTTTTTGCAGAAGTCACCCCAAAAACATTGGCAGCGCTATACCCTGAGCGAGTGTCATACGCCAGTAGTATCGTCCTAACTGTTTTAATGAAGCTGTTATCTCCTCTGGTTATTTTCGTTAACTTTATTACCAACGGGTTTATTCGATTACTGGGAATCAAAGCGAAACATGGTGATGATGACCACCTCAGCTCAGAAGAACTCCGCACCGTGGTAAATGAAGCCGGTAGCCTGATCCCAACGCGCCACCAAGATATGTTGATTTCAATCCTTGACTTGGAACACGTGACAGTCAACGACATCATGATCCCAAGGAATGAAATTACTGGTATCGACATCAATGATGATTGGAAGTCGATTGTGCGCCAACTGACACACTCTCCACACGGGCGTGTTGTTCTTTACCGAGATCAAATTGACGAAGTTGTTGGAATGCTTCGTTTGCGTGAGGCATCACGCTTAATGCTGGAAAAGAATGAATTCAACAAAGAAACGCTGCTTCGTGCCGCTGATGAAGTCTACTTTATTCCTGAAGGCACACCTTTAAATGTTCAACTGCTTAAGTTTCAGCGAAATAAAGAGCGAATAGGCCTTATTGTTGATGAGTATGGCGACATCATTGGTTTAATTACGCTTGAAGATATCCTAGAGGAAATCGTTGGCGAGTTTACAACCTCCATTGCCCCTAGCTTGTCGGATGAAATTACACCACAAAGTGATGGCAGCTTCCTGATCGAAGGCAGCGCAAATATTCGCGACATTAACAAAGGATTAAAATGGGATTTGCCTACTGATGGCCCAAGAACATTGAATGGCTTGATCCTTGAACATTTAGAAGATATCCCAGAAAGTCACCTGAGTGTTCAAGTCGCGGGACATCCAATGGAAATTGTCGAACTAGAAGAGAATCGAATCAAACTGGTTAAGGTGTTTCCATTATCCAATAAGAATTAAAAAAAGCCTTGGTAACACCAAGGCTTTTTTCTTTAACGAACCTTACGGATCTAGTCATCTTCAATACTAAACAAGTTTTCCATACTTAGGCCTTGCTTGATCAGGATCTCACGTAACCTTCTAAGTCCTTCAACTTGGATTTGACGAACGCGCTCACGCGTCAGGTTGATCTCTCGACCCACTTCTTCAAGTGTCGATGGCTCATAGCCTAACAATCCAAAACGCCGAGCTAACACCTCTTTCTGCTTAGGATTGAGTTCATCTAACCAATGAATCAATGAGTCTTTAATATCATCATCTTGCGTCGATACTTCTGGATCAGAATATTTCGCATCAGGAATGATATCCAGCAACGCTTTTTCGCCATCACCACCAATCGGAGTATCAACAGAGCTGATACGTTCATTCAGACGCAGCATCTTACTGACATCATCAACGGGTTTATCTAATTGATTGGCGATTTCTTCTGCCGTCGGTTCATGATCGAGCTTTTGAGATAATTCACGTGCCGTACGCAAATAAATATTGAGCTCTTTTACAACATGAATTGGCAAGCGGATGGTGCGAGTCTGATTCATCAAAGCACGCTCTATTGTTTGACGAATCCACCACGTAGCATACGTAGAAAAACGGAAACCGCGCTCAGGGTCAAACTTCTCAACCGCACGAATCAAACCTAAGTTGCCTTCTTCGATTAAATCGAGCAGTGCAAGGCCACGATTGCTATAACGGCGTGATATTTTAACGACCAGACGTAAGTTACTCTCAATCATTCTTTTACGCGCAGCTTCATCACCACGCAACGCGCGGCGTGCATAAAGCACTTCTTCTTCAGCTGTTAATAAAGGAGAAAAACCGATTTCACCGAGATAGAGTTGAGTGGCATCCAAGCTTTTTGCGGAAACCTCGAACTCTTCTTTATTTGTAGATGTTTGAACACTTTCTTCAACAGACGATCCGTTACCGGCAGAAAACGATTCCATTGTTTGCTGATCGATATCGAACTCTTCGACTTTAGTTGCTGTATTGCTGATACTCATAGCGCCTCCCCCTGGCGAGCTAGCAAGACATTACTACTCTTTAATGTCGCTATATTACTCTTAACAAGTAAATTGTTACGGTAAGTAGCGTTTTGGATTCACCGACTTACCCTGATAGCGAATTTCAAAGTGTAAGCGAACACTATTGGAGCCTGAACTACCCATGGTCGCAATTTTTTGGCCTGCTTTTACACTCTGTCCTTCGTGTACGAGCAACCGATCATTATGCGCATATGCACTGAGGTAATTGTCGTTATGTTTTATTATGACAAGGTTACCGTAACCACGCAGTGCGTTACCCGAATAAACAACGGTGCCACCTGCTGTTGAGACTATTGACTGACCTCGCTGTCCTGCGATGTCGATGCCTTTATTCCCTTGGTCTCCAGCAGAAAAGTTTTTGATCACTCTCCCTTTTGTTGGCCACAACCATTTGGAAACTTTATTATTATTTGGTTTTGAAGTACTGACTGTTTTGTTAACATTTTGTTTACCAGTAGCCTCAACATACTCCTTTGGTTTCGATTGATCAACCTTCTTTGGCGGATCTTTCTTCACCACTTTTTGGTTATTTTTCGAACTCGATGCTGTAACCTTTTGATTTGAGCTTTTACTCGGTTTGGTCACGGTTGTCGCGGCAACAGCAGTGGTTGTCGACGCTACAGCCCCTGTTGCTGGCCCAGCCCCTGTTCCACCGTATGCAGGCGGCTTATAGGCAGGACGCCATAATCTTAATTTTTGTCCTGGATAAATGGTATAAGGTGGCTGCAACTTATTGTAACGAATGATCTCTTTTACATCTTTATCTGTGACGTAAGCTATAAAGTATAGCGTATCGCCTTTTTCCACTTGGTAGAAACTACCTCGATAGCTACCACGAGGGATAGAGTCATAATCTTTCTTCAACCCAGAAACTGGCGCAGGGGAATGTGCAGCACAGCCAAGCAGAGTGCTACATAATGCGAATATAATGAGTGAATAAAGCTTTAAAGACATAATTTAAGCGAGATCACCTTCAATAAGGGGAACAAATCGTACCATTTCAATAAGTTCAGACTGATACTCACCTCCATGGCGAGTAATTTTCAGTAATTGTTGATCCTCGGTCCCTACAGGAATCACCATCACACCACCTTCACTTAGCTGCTCAAGAAGCGCAGAAGGAACTTTGTTAGCGGCCGCTGTCACGATAATCGCATCAAAAGGCGCTTTCCCTTGCCAACCTTGCCAGCCATCACCATGCTTTGTCGAAACATTATAAATATCCAATTGCTTAAGACGACGCTTCGCCTCCCATTGCAATGATTTAATACGTTCCAGTGAATACACATGTTCAACCAGTTGCGATAAGACCGCAGTCTGGTACCCCGAACCCGTGCCGACTTCTAGGACTTTACTCTTTCGTGTAAGTTCCAGATTTTCTGTCATTTTTGCTACGATGTACGGTTGTGAGATCGTCTGCCCAAGTCCAATAGGCAACGCGTTGTTGTCATACGCTTGATGCCGCATCGCTTGAGAAACGAAAAACTCACGAGGAAGTGCATAAATCGCATTCAGCACTTCTTGATCTTTGATGCCACTAGCGACAAGAAACTCTATTAATTTGTCGGCATGTGGTTTTGTCATCTTATTTATCCTTCAACCAGTTATCCATACTTCTTAGCGACTCATGTGCGGTTAGATCGACTTGCAGTGGCGTAACCGACACCGAGCCCCTTTCTACTGCATAGAAGTCTGTCCCTTCTCCCGCATCTTGTTCCTTGCCGGGAGGTCCCAACCAATAAATATCATGGCCTCTGGGATCTTGCTGCTTAATCATTTCTTCCGCGTGATGTCGAGCACCCAATCGAGTAACACTTGTCTCCATAAGCGCCTCTTCGGGTAAATCAGGGATATTTATATTCAAAAGTCGATTGGTTGGGATTGGATTACGCAAGTGCTGGAGCACGATCTCTTTTGCAACCGTCGCAGCCGTTGCAAAGTGCTTCTTACCCACCAATGAAAAAGCGATCGATTGTACACCGAGAAAATGCCCTTCCATTGCCGCTGCAACCGTTCCAGAGTAGAGCACATCGTCGCCTAGGTTTGCACCGTGATTAATTCCCGATAGCACTAGGTCCGGTAAATCATCTTTTAGCAGTTCATTTAAAGCAAAATGGACACAATCGGTTGGTGTCCCTTGAACCGAATAAACATTGGGTTCTATCTCACTAACACGCAGAGGCTGTTCTAGCGTGAGAGAGTTTGAAGCCCCGGAGCGATTTCGATCCGGAGCCACAATCACCACTTCAGCAATGGATTCTAGCTCTTTTGCTAATGTTCGAATCCCTTCCGCATACACACCGTCATCATTACTGATTAAGATCTTTAAAGAGCGTCCATTCATATTAGTATTCGCGTTCTACTACAATTTCTTCCATTAATTCACGTACGATCGCTGTCGCAAAGTTTCCAGAAGTTAATGAAAATGACAAGGTGATGTTTTGGCCATCAACCGTCCAGTTCAGATCCTTCGAATAGAGAGCAATAGCCCTGCGTTCATGACGCATCCGGTTACCACGGATCAAAGCCATTAGATCCGGTTCTGCATCCAAGTGAGGCTGCTCTAATATTAATGCCTCTCCTTGTGTCGGTAAGGCATTATCCCCCGCCAGTGCCGCGGTAATCTGAAGCTCACCATTACCCAATTTAGCATTAAAATCAGACAGACTTTCTTGAGTTACATTGAGCACCTCACCATTGTTCAACGCAATATCACCTTCGATAAAATGGTTGAAATCACCTTGCTCAATACGTGCAGAAACAATGTGGTTAAAAATCCAAGAGCGAGCGGCAGACAAATATAAACTACGTTTGTTTTGGTTACGGGTACGAACATTCTCCCGCCCCCAACGCCTTGCTTCCTCAACATTATTACCATCTCGGCCAAAACGTTGATTACCAAAATAGTTCGGAACACCTTTTTGGCTAATCGTCTCTAGTCGGCTAAGCACATCATCAACATCGGTAACTTCAGACAATGTCACTTCAAACTGGTTACCCCATAAATCGCCTGGACGCAGTTTTTTATTGTGTCTGGTTGTCTGTAAGATCTCGATAGAAGGATAACTTGCAAGAAACTGAGTAAAATCTGGTGTTTCTCCCTTAGGAAGATGAACACTCAGCCACTGTTCGGTTACGGCATGGCGATCTTTAAGCCCAGCCCAGCTGACATCTTTTGACTTTACACCACATGCTTTTGCTAATTCATTGGCGACAAAGCTGGTATTTTCACCGGTTTTACGAATGCGAACCATCAAGTGCTCGCCTTGACCTTCTAGTTCATAACCCAGTATTTCATTCACTTTAAAATGTTCAGGCTGAGCTTTTAGCTTGCCTTGAGCAACGGGCTTACTGTTCAAATAAGCCAATGAAGACAACATATCTGACATAATGTTCTCAATATAATTAAACGGTAGTTTGGCGCTTTTGCAGCAAGACAACGGCTTCCGAAGCAATGCCTTCTTTACGGCCTGTAAACCCTAAACGTTCCGTGGTTGTCGCTTTGACGTTCACATTCGCCAAATCTGTCTCTAGATCATCAGCTATAGCCTGACACATCGCTTCAATGTGCGGTGCCATTTTCGGAGCCTGAGCCATAATCGTTACATCGGCATTCCCGAGTACATAACCTTGCTCTTTAACGCGGCGATAAACATCACGTAATAAATCTCGGCTATTCGCGCCTTTCCACTCATCATCAGTATCTGGGAAATGGCGTCCAATATCGCCCGCCGCAATCGCACCAAGTAGCGCGTCACACAATGCATGCAGAGCAACATCACCATCGGAGTGAGCAATTAACCCTTGTTCATATGGAACAGCAACACCACCGATGATCACTGGGCCTTCACCACCAAATTTATGGACATCAAAGCCATGGCCTATTCGTATCATGAGGATTCCTTATTTCTCTTAAGATAGAACTCTGCTAACGCTAAATCTTCAGGCTGAGTTATTTTTATATTGTCGGAGTCACCTTGAACAAGTGCGGGTGATTTCCCTGTCCACTCGATAGCAGAAGCTTCATCAGTGATAACCGCTCCTGCATTCAATGCGCTCTCAAGTGCTTGTGTTAGTAGTTCTGCTCTAAACATTTGTGGAGTGAGTGCATGCCACAGCGCTTCCCGATCAACCGTGTGATCAATATTCTTATTGCCATCAGCCCGCTTCATCGTATCTCTTACCGGGGACGCTAAAATACCGCCGACAGGATGAGCTTGAGAGACGTCAATCAATGTATTTAAATCTTTGTGTTTTACGCATGGTCTGGCAGCATCATGCACCATCACCCATTGCGCTAAACGATTCTGCTTTATGTATTGTAATGCAGAAAGAACGGAGCCAGCGCGCTCTTTTCCACCGGAAACACGAATGACGTCAGGATCTGTCGCTAAAGGAAGTTCAGCAAAATATGGGTCACCATCTGTCACGGCAACCACCACCTTTTCAATCCTAGGATGAGCAAGTAAGCGGCGCACTGTATGCTCTAAGATAGTCATCCCATCAATCATTAAATATTGCTTGGGACGATCTGCCTTCATACGGCTACCGACACCAGCAGCAGGAACGACGGCATAAAGAGAAGAAGCAGGTTGCGTCATTTATTTTGCATCCTCATCAATGAGGCGATAGAAAGTTTCCCCTTCTTTAACCATTCCAAGTTCATGACGAGCACGCTCCTCAATGGCATCTAGCCCCTGACGTAAATCATCAATTTCTGCAAACATCTTATCATTACGCTCTTTGAGGTTGGTATTCACCTGATTTTGAACCTCAGTATCGGTGGTGACGGCTTGGAAGTCAGAGATACCATTTTTTCCGAGCCACAATGTGTATTGTAGCCAACCGAGAAGTAACAATAAGGTCAAGGCAAACAGTCGCATAATATTTATTAGAAGAGGAATAAAGCAAGACCACATATATACCACATCGCAGCTTTTCAGGCGAGGTAGAGATATGTGGTCTTATAAAGTTCTGACAGGATATAAGAATTAACCTGCTTTTAAACAAAAAAGTCACTGGACAATCTCATTGCCAGTGACTCATTCATCCTAAATTAGGCTTGTTGTGTTAGCTCAGTGCAAGGTAAGCAAAAAGACCAACACCTAGAATTAGGCGATAAATAACAAATGGCGTCATACCCATTCTAGAAATCATCTTCAAGAAGAAGTGAATACAAAGGTATGCGCTGACAAAAGAGGTCAGAATACCCGTCATCAAAAAGCCAAAATGGATCGGTTCACCACTTGTCACAAGCTCTAGACCAAGATAACCACCAGCAAGCAAGATAATAGGAATTGACATAAGAAATGAGAAACGTGCAGCTGCTTCACGAGTAAAGCCTAGGTATAGCGCCGCTGTAATCGTTGCACCAGAGCGGGATGTACCTGGGATTATCGCAGCAGCTTGAGCCAAGCCAATGAATAACGCTTTTTTCCAGTCGGCCTGATATTCATCATCCGCCAACTTAGCGTTTTTATCGACGTACCAAAGCAACAGACCAAAAACAATCGTGGTCACCGCAATCACCCATGCACTACGCAAGTATAATTCGATGAAGTCTTTCATCACTAGGCCAAAGATACACGCTGGGATCGTAGCAATGATGATCATCCAAGCTAACTTGGCTTCTTTGCTGCGATCACCTTTAAAAATAGAGCCTAAAAATGCACTGAGAAGTGTTACCACCTCTTTGCGGAAATAAATCATGACTGCTGCTAACGTGCCCACATGCACAGCAACGTCAAATGCTAACCCCTGATCGGCCCAACCTAATATTGCTGACGGCAAGATCAGATGTGCAGAACTAGAAATAGGTAAAAATTCAGTCAGGCCTTGGATTAAAGCCAGTATAAATGCTTCAAAATAACTCATTACAAACTCATTAAGCGTTAATATCGAACCAGAGTTCGACAGGGATTAGCGAATCCAATTGCTTTGTATTCTGCCAAATTTGTTGCACCGTACGTCCATCCTTAGGGATGATCCGTTCAGGACACAACTCATAAAGTGGTTGAATAACAAAGGGATATTTGTAGATATCGCTCCTGGGGATTTCCGGAGAATTTTCTGAAACCATGTCCCCAAACAAAATGATATCAAGATCAATGGTTCGAGGTTGAAACTTCTGAGCATTCTCTTCCCGTCCCCATGCGCGCTCTATTGTACGTAGGGCCTGTGAAAAATCTCTCAATTCCAAACGGGTTTTCATTTCTACGACAAGATTGTAAAACGCATCACTTTTGAAACCAACTGGCTCACATTCATAAATGGTAGACAGTTTTAGCTCTTGACCTAGTTGACAAAGCTCTTTTAATGCAATTTCAACGTGCTTCTTTCGTTCAATATTCGACCCAACCCCAATATAGGTTGTGATCATAATTGACCTCGTTCAATGATCACGCCAACGCCTTTCGCTTGTGGCACGGCTCCTGGTTTGGTCAATCGAATACGAATCCAAGGAACGGCAAATTGAGTCATGATCAATTGAGCAACTTCTTCAGCAACACGTTCAACCAGTAAAAAGCGACCGCCCTCAATATGAGATAATATGGCTTGGCTTACTTGCGCATAGTCCAATGCATCTTGCACATCATCACTGTGACCAGCAGGACGATTGTCATGAGCCATTTCAATATCAAGCACCAGCTTTTGCTTAATCTCTTGTTCCCAGTCATACACGCCAATTGTCGTGATCACTTCTAATTGGTCTATAAATACTTTATCCATTGCTACTACTGTCCTTTCCTATACAGGTCGGATACCTAATTTAAGTAAAAAGTCGTACTATCTCTACGAGTAAACGATTTATTTCATCGTTTTATCCCTTACCTACCGAGGCTGAACGTATTCATGCATATTGGTGGTTACTTGGGCATATAAGCACGGTATGATATCAATTACTTGCTTGACTAACATCTGTTTCACACGAGTAACGCTTCTATGACGCCACTTGCACTTGTTATGATCATTTTTGCCTATCTTCTGGGCTCGATCTCCAGTGCGGTGTTGATCTGCCGTCTTTTGCGCTTACCTGACCCTCGTGGCGTCGGTTCCAATAACCCCGGAGCAACCAACGTATTGCGCATTGGGGGAAGAAAAGCCGCAGCCTCGGTTTTATTGTGCGATATGTTAAAAGGCACCATACCGGTTTGGAGCGGCTACTTTTTAAATATTGATGCCGTTGTACTGGGTGTTGTTGCTATCGCCGCCTGCCTTGGTCATATGTATCCCATCTTTTTTCACTTTAAAGGGGGAAAAGGCGTTGCAACTGCACTCGGTGCCATTGCTCCAATAGGCCTAGACTTAACTGCAGCGCTACTGCTGACATGGCTTATCGTCGCATTCACTTTTCGCTATTCATCACTGGCCGCCATTGTAACTGTACTGCTAGCACCACTCTATACTTGGCTTATCAAACCTCAATATACCCTCCCCGTCGCCATGCTCTGTTGCTTAATAGTGTTACGTCACCATCAAAATATTAAACGCTTAATTGATGGTACAGAGCCTAAAGTGGGTGAGAAAAAGAATGGATTAAATAAGGCCTCGTAAATGAGGCCTTATTTATATCAATTGGAATAAACCTTGCTCAGAAACTGAGTCAGCATATTGGTGACACAATCTACTTGTTCTAGGTTGGATATATGGCCCGCTTTAGGGATCTCCATGAGTTCAGAACCTGAAATGCAATCATGCATCAGATACGACTCCAACACCGGACGGGGAATATCTTCTTGTCCAACGGCAATGAGAACAGGCAAAGCCAACTTTTCGACCTCTTCAATTAAATCCCGGCGACCAAAGACCATTCGTCCGATTCTCGCTACTTCCACAGCTTGCTCTCCTTTTAATTGAGCAAGGTGTTGACGAAAACCTTCAACCAATTGAGGGGAGTCTTGCTGCGCATTTCGCGCAAAAAATAGTGGCGTGACCGCCTCAACAACAGGTTCAGGAACCAATTGAGCCGCAGAGATCGCTTCCAACATGGCAAAATATTTTTTATGAGTAACTTCAGGCTCTAGACCAACAAACGTATCCATTAATACTAAGGATTGAACGCGAGCTGGCGCTTTTACCGCAACTTCACTGCCCCACATCCCTCCCACGGATAAACCAACAATAGAAAATTGTTCGATGTCCAAGCTATCCATCAGCGCGAGAATATGATCCGCGTAATCTTGTAATGAACGCGTTTGCACCGGAGCAAAGTCAGATTCACCATGAGCCCATAAATCCGGAACAATACATCGGTAAAACTGGCTTAATACCTCAACTTGGGGAGCCCACATTTTAGCGTCCCACAAATAACTGTGACCAAATACAATGACCGGTCCTTGGCCTACATCCTGATACGCCATTTCACGACCATCGACGACAAATTTGTTCATACGACTGTTATCCATAATCCAGTTTTATAAAATGAAACCATACCATTTATCACTCTTCTGGCAACTCTGAACAGCGATAAAAAAGCCGCTCATTTGAGCGGCTGATTCTATAATTCAATTTTTACGCTATAGGCTCTAGCTGATCAATTGGCCAACGCGGGGTTGCTTGAACAGATAGATCTGCTAACTCACCATTTTTCAGGCGTTGCATACCTGCATAAGCGATCATTGCACCATTATCGGTACAAAATTCTGTGCGTGGGTAATAAACTTCGCCACCAATCTTTTTGGCGAGCTGTTCTAGATCAGCACGTAGGCGTCGGTTAGCACTTACACCACCGGCAATCACAATGCGTTTAAAACCCGTTTGCTCTAACGCACGCTTGCATTTAATTGCTAATGTGGCACAAACAGCTTCTTCAAAAGCATAAGCGATATCGGCACGGGTTTGTTCATCATCACCATTTGCCGCAATGGTATTAGCAGTAAAAGTTTTTAAACCAGAAAAGCTCATATCAAGCCCTGGACGATCCGTCATTGGACGCGGGAATTTAAAACGTCCAGGCGTTCCTTTTTCAGCGAGTTTAGAAAGCATAGGACCACCGGGATAATCCAACCCCATCAGCTTAGCTGTTTTATCAAACGCTTCACCCGCTGCATCATCAATGGATTCACCAAGGATTTTATATTCGCCAATCCCTTTCACTTCCACCATCATCGAATGGCCACCTGAAACCAAAACCGCAACAAATGGGAACGGTGGTGGGTTATCTTCTAACATCGGCGCAAGCAGGTGCCCTTCCATATGATGAACGGCGACGGCAGGTACGTTCCATGCGTAAGCAAGACTGCGACCAATAGTGGCACCAACTAATAATGCACCAACAAGACCAGGACCTGCTGTATAAGCCACACCATCAATATCTTGTGGCGTCAACTGGGCCTCAGCCATCGCCGCTTTGATCAGCGGAATGGTTTTCTTCACATGATCACGAGAGGCCAACTCTGGCACGACACCACCGTAGTCTGCATGCAACTTCACCTGACTGTATAACTTATGAGAAAGTAGCCCCTTCTCATCGTCATAGATGGCAATGCCTGTTTCATCACAAGAAGTTTCAATACCGATAATACGCATGCTTTACCCTGAGTGGTTCTGTCCTGTCTTTTAAATTGGGCGCAATCTTACCCCGAGTTCGCCTTGCAAACAAATCATGTTCAAACTGGCGAGTAAAAGTTACTCGGGTATATAATCGACAAAAGGCTTTACAAAGCCATTGTGATCGGATTAAAATTCCGCACCATTTTTGATCAAGCTGATTATAGACCGAGCACTAGAGCTTGGGACTTAGAAATCAGCGTTAACGAATTAACCCCTGAGGTGAAAGGCATATGCCAGTAGTTAAAGTACGTGAAAACGAACCGTTCGACGTTGCACTACGTCGTTTCAAGCGCTCTTGCGAAAAAGCAGGTATCCTTTCTGAAGTGCGTCGTCGTGAGCACTACGAAAAACCAACTACAGTTCGCAAACGCGCTAAAGCAGCAGCTCAAAAGCGTCACGCTAAGAAGCTAGCTCGCGAAAACGCTCGTCGCGTTCGCCTGTACTAATAACTAAGTCCTAAAGGATTATAGTTATGGCTCTTATTGATACGCTCAAAGAAGAGCAAAAATTAGCGATGAAAGCCAAGGACAAAACGCGCCTTGGCACTATTCGTTTAGCCCTTTCGGCAATTAAGCAACGTGAAGTTGATGAGCAGATCACTCTGACTGATGATGACATTCTTGCTGTACTGACCAAAATGGTTAAACAACGTCGCGACTCTGTCGCTCAATTTGAAGCTGCAAATCGTCAAGATTTAGCAGATGCTGAGCAAGCTGAAATCGCTGTACTTGAGGACTTTATGCCTCAACCGCTGACTGACGATGAAGTTGCTGCATTGATTGAAAATGCAATTACTGAATCTGGCGCGGCTGGCATGCAAGACATGGGTAAAGTGATGGGTGTGCTTAAGCCTCAGATTCAAGGGCGTGCAGATATGGGTAAAGTAAGTGGTTTAGTTCGCGCTAAACTGGCTTAAACTCCCAACCTTATTACAACAAGCCGTGCTATCCTTCGGAATGCACGGCTTGTTTGTATCTACCTTTTTGTTTCAGTTAGTACATTTTTCTAAGGTTTTATGGCAGGACACATCCCTCGCAGTTTCATTGATGACCTCCTCGCTCGACTTGATATCGTCGATATTATTGACGCACGCGTAAAACTTAAGAAAAAAGGTAAAAACTACAGCGCCTGCTGTCCTTTCCATAACGAAAAAACGCCTTCCTTTAGCGTGAGCCAAGAGAAACAGTTCTATCACTGTTTTGGTTGTGGTGCTCATGGTAATGCCATTGATTTTATGATCGAGTTTGAGCGCTTGGAATTTGTGGAAGCGATCGAAGAGCTCGCGTCGTTATTAGGCCTAGACGTACCACGAGAACAACGAAGTGGTGGCAGTGGCAATTTTAACAATCAACCACGAGCCAATACCGAACAAAAACGCAATCTATACGATTTAATGGGCAGTATTGCGCAGTTTTATCGTAACCAACTCAAGTTAGCCAACAGCAAGGTTGCTATTGATTACCTCAAAGAACGTGGGCTTTCTGGGGAAATTGTGCAGAAATTTGGCATTGGTTACGTTGCTGATGAGTGGGACTTAGTCCGGAAAAATTTTGGTCAACAAAAACAAGCACAGGACATGTTAGTCTCAGGTGGTATGTTGATCGAAAATGATAAAGGTAACCGCTACGATCGTTTTCGTGGACGCGTCATGTTTCCAATACGCGACCGACGCGGCCGAGTCATTGGCTTTGGTGGTCGAGTGCTTGGTGATGGCACCCCAAAATACCTAAACTCACCGGAAACTCCTATCTTCCATAAGGGCAAAGAGTTATATGGTCTTTATGAGGTTATCCAAGCTCATCGAGAACCAAACAAAATTTTAGTTGTTGAAGGGTACATGGATGTAGTTGCGCTCGCACAATACGGAATAGATTACGCTGTTGCATCACTTGGAACATCCACAACTGATGATCATGTTCGTCAGCTATTCCGCCAGACTAATACTATTGTCTGTTGCTACGATGGTGACCGTGCGGGAAAAGAAGCAGCAAGACGGGCAATGGAAAATGCATTAGCATTTCTCAATGCCAACAAAATACTAAAGGTCCTTTTTTTACCAGATGGTGAAGACCCAGATAGCTTTGTTAGAAAATATGGTAAAGAAGCTTTTGAGAAAAAGATAGAGACAGCAGATTCACTGATTGACTTCTTGTTAAGTGAAATCAAGAAAGATGCACCAGATACTGATCCTAGACGTTGGGGTACATACGTCGCTACAAATGCAGCACCATTATTAAACAAAACTACAGACCCATCTTTACAAGCATATTTATGGAAAGAAATAACGTTAGGGACGGGCTGGAGTGACTTTCAACTACAAAAGTTTCTAAACTCTCTTTTGAAAAATAATGCGGAAGCTCGACCTCAACCGCATAAAGAGATCAAACGCACACCAATGCGTGAAGTAATCGCTTTGCTTATTCAGAATCCGAGCTATGCTCAAATGGTACCGGACCTCTCAAGTGTGAGGGAGTTAACAGTGCCTGGATTAAGTTTATTTGTTGAGGTGCTTGAATATTGTCAACAGCACCCCAATATAAACACCGGCCAGTTACTAGAAAACTGGCGCAACAGAAGCAATGAAGCCCTTCTGTCTCGTCTCGCTGGATGGGAAATCCCACTCGATGACGACAATGAACAAGACATCTTTTTAGATTCATTGGACAAAATACTTGCCCAATGCGTCGAGAAACAAATTGAGAACCTGCAGGCCAAAGAAAGAAGCGTCGGTTTATCAACCGATGAAAAGAGGGAGCTACTAGCATTAATGTTAGATTTGAAAGCGTAACCCTGATTGAATAGTCAGCAACCAATTAATTTGTTACTATGTGTGGTTTGCAACTCGCATACTAATTCCTTCACCAGATACTAAGTTGGATACCGTCTATGGATCAAAATCCGCAGTCACAGCTAAAAACTCTTGTCATTAAAGGCAAAGAACAAGGCTATCTGACCTATGCCGAAGTAAACGACCACCTGCCAGCAGAAATCGTAGATTCCGAGCAGGTCGAAGATATCATTCAGATGATCAACGATATGGGTATTCGTGTAGTAGAAACTGCACCGGATGCTGATGATCTAGCCCTGAACGATGACGATACAATTACCGATGAAGATGCCGCAGAAGCCGCAGCAGCCGCACTTTCAAGTGTAGAGAGTGAAATCGGTCGCACTACTGACCCAGTTCGCATGTATATGCGTGAAATGGGTACTGTAGAACTATTAACCCGTGAAGGCGAAATTGATATTGCTAAGCGTATTGAAGATGGTATTAACCAAGTTCAAAACGCTGTCGCGGAATACCCTGGTACGATTCCTTACATTCTTGAACAGTTTGATAAAGTTCAAGCTGAAGAGCTTCGTCTAACCGACTTGATCACTGGTTTTGTTGACCCTGATGCAGAAGAAACAACTGCACCAACGGCAACGCATATCGGCTCAGAGTTAGCTGAGTCTGAACTTGCTGACGAAGATGAAGAAGACGCAGATAAAGAAGATGATGACTCAGACGATAGCGAAGAGGAAGAAGATACAGGTATCGACCCTGAGCTAGCGCTGGAAAAATTCACCGACTTACGTAATGGTTTCCAAAACTACCAGCTTGCGCTTAACGAGCATGGCCGTGAAAGTGCGAAAGCATCAGCTGCACAAGATCAGGTGCTGGAAGTCTTCAAAGAATTCCGTTTAACACCAAAGCAGTTTGACTACTTGGTTAATGAACTACGTACTTCCATGGAACGCGTTCGCACGCAAGAACGTTTGATCATGAAAGCTTCCGTTGAATACGGAAAAATGCCGAAGAAATCTTTCATCGCTCTCTTTACAGGCAATGAGTCTTCAGAGGCATGGTTAGACGAAATCTTAGCGTCTGATAAGCCTTATGCAGATAAAATCCGCGCAAGCCAAGACGATATCCGTCGTTCAATTGCTAAGTTAAAAGCGATTGAAGAAGAGACTTCTCTAACCGTTCAAAGTATCAAAGACATCAGCCGTCGCATGTCTATCGGTGAAGCGAAAGCACGCCGAGCGAAGAAAGAGATGGTTGAAGCGAACTTGCGTCTGGTTATCTCTATCGCGAAGAAATACACCAACCGTGGCCTACAATTCTTGGACCTTATCCAAGAAGGTAACATCGGTCTGATGAAAGCCGTAGATAAGTTCGAATACCGCCGTGGTTACAAGTTCTCTACTTATGCGACATGGTGGATCCGTCAGGCGATCACTCGTTCAATTGCTGACCAAGCGCGTACGATTCGTATCCCTGTTCACATGATTGAAACCATCAACAAATTGAATCGTATCTCTCGTCAGATGCTTCAAGAGATGGGTCGTGAACCGCTACCGGAAGAGTTGGCTGAGCGCATGCAAATGCCAGAAGACAAAATCCGTAAAGTGCTGAAAATCGCGAAAGAGCCAATCTCAATGGAAACACCAATCGGTGATGACGAAGATTCGCATCTAGGTGATTTTATTGAAGATACAACGCTTGAGCTACCACTTGACTCTGCAACATCAACGAGCCTAAAAGGCGCAACACGTGATGTACTTGCAGGCTTAACGCCTCGTGAAGCAAAAGTACTTCGCATGCGTTTTGGTATCGACATGAATACCGACCACACGCTAGAAGAAGTGGGTAAACAGTTTGATGTAACGCGTGAACGTATCCGTCAGATTGAAGCGAAAGCACTACGTAAACTACGTCATCCAAGTCGCTCAGAAACACTACGCAGCTTCCTTGATGAGTAAACCATGCGATAAATAATAAAAAGGTGAGCAAAAGCTCACCTTTTTTGTATCTCTATAGTTTAAGTGGATAAAAACTAAGCGTAATTACCCCCTATAGTGGCTAGACAGCACCAAGGGCTTCCCCTATAATCTTCACCCTACGTTGGCCCCTTAGCTCAGTGGTTAGAGCAGTCGACTCATAATCGATTGGTCCGCAGTTCAAGTCTGCGAGGGGCCACCACTTTCTCTTCTACACATATCTACCGACGTCTATCTACCCTAGTAAAATCAACACTTAGTAATCAATCCTTGTCTATAGCAGTCTATGCTCATCTTGTAACATCCACGTTTTAATGTACCATCGAATGTACCAACGGCTAAGAATCGACAATATTGGTGGTACATCATGGCAAAAAGAGTTGTCCCTTTAACGAATACTCAAGTCAAACAAGCTAAAGAATCCGACAAAGAATACACCCTCTCTGATGGTGATGGACTTCAATTGCGTATAAAAACCAATGGTACAAAGCTATGGATTCTGAAATACACCCACCCCATTACGAAAAAAAGAACAAACATCAGTTTCGGTAGTTATCCGGACGTACCTCTTGCTGAAGCAAGAAAAAGAAGAGCTGATGCAAAAAAGCTAATCGCTCACAACATTGATCCTAAGCAACATAAAGATGAACAGCTCTTAATGGAAAGAGCTGAGCTTGAGAATACCTTTGGCAAACTTGCTGATAAGTGGCTGGAGCTGAAAAAAGAAAGTGTGAAACCAGAAACAGCTGAAAAAGCATATCGAGCACTTGAGAAGCATATCCTTCCCAAACTAGCTAATGTTCCCATTCAGGATATTAAGCCTAAACTGGTACTAGACATTCTTGCTCCTGTAAAAGCTCAAGGAACGTTAGAAACAGTAAAAAGACTCTGTCGCATCATTAACGAAGTAATGCGCCTTGCCGTAGCCTCTGGGCATATAGAAGTTAACTATCTGGCAGATATAACCAAACTATTTCCAGCACCTAAGCGTAAGCATATGGCAACCATCAGACCAGAAAGATTGCCTGAGTTAATGCAAGCTATCGCAAATGCGAACATTACGCTATCTACTCGCTGCTTACTTGAATGGCAATTACATACAATGACAAGGCCAATTGAAAGCGCAACAGCCCGTTGGCAAGACATTGATTTCGAAAATAAGGTTTGGATTGTTCCTGAAGAAAGAATGAAGATGAAGCGCCCTCACACTATCCCGCTCACAGAACAAACATTGGCGCTTTTGGAGATCATGAAACCTATTAGTAATCATAGAGATTACATTTTTCCAAGTAACAAAAACCCGAAAAGTCATGTAAACAGCCAGTCTGCTAATATGGCCTTAAAAAGAATGGGGTTTGATGGGGAGCTGGTCTCTCACGGGTTACGGGCTTTAGCAAGTACCACTCTAAACGAGCAAGGTTTTAATCCTGATGTTATAGAGGCCGCATTAGCTCATGTTGACAGAAATGACGTTAGGAAGGCATACAACCGTGCAGAGTACCTAGAACAGCGTAGGACGCTCATGTGCTGGTGGAGTGAGCACATTACCGTTTGTGCAGAGGGAAATGTCTCATTGGTTGCTAAGAAGGGATTGCAGCTAGTCGGATAAAATTACAAGGTCATCCCCGAAGAAAATTTCAGGCGCTTCGGGGCCAAATTGGCTTTATCCTAATATGGATATACATAAAAGATCATCGTCGCACTGTAATGGGAAACAAAACATAGAAACTAACTCAAATCTCAGCAATATTAGTTGTGACTCTATAACAACTATCTTTGATCAATGTTCGCTCGTAATATCTCATCATACTCAAAGAAAGCAGCCGTTAGTTCATTATATTTAGCACCAAGCTCTGATGATTGGTTAATCTTTTTCCTAACTTCTAGAATTAGCTCTCTCAACTCCTCCCGAACCCAAATAACTTGGTGCCGCAATAAATACAACTTCATTTCTTGAATCATGTAGTTACCTACAGCGCTATTCGCAGCTATTGAGCCATCCTCGTTTCTATACAAATGCTCGTTGTAGTCGTTTGAACAAGGGTGAATAAAGCCTTCTTCTCCCTTTATTGATTGAACTGGGCTATCGGAAGGCCATTTAGAGGATTTTCCACGATTGCATATTGGGCATGAGTAAACAAGGTTAGTGTATATATTGGTGAGTTCCGGAAATTTACTCTGAGGAGCAAAATGGTCTATTTGGAAACCAGATCTGCCACCAAAAATATGGTCTGGTGACCCACAATATCCACAACTCCCATGAAAGTCTTTTTTAAGGTTATCTTTTTGGTAACCATACTTTCTGTCTCCCACAACTTCTGGGGAGTACATGGGTTTCTTTCTATGAATCATTTCCATCTTTACATTCACCTAGAAGATCTTTAGTTACCTTAATTAAATCAACTAACTGCTTTGTATAATCTGGTTGACGAATTAACGGAGAAATCTTTTTTCCTCCAGCATTCAAGTCCAGCAAGTTGTCCAACTCAATAAACCTAGATTCCTTTTCTGTAGTCCAACTCTCTCTACCTCTATCCAACATCAAACGCTTATACTCATTAGTAAGTGTTACAAGCTTGCGCTTATTCTTTTCAACCTGATGCTGAATTTTGTTGTAAAAAGAGACCTCATGTTCTAAACCAATATCATCTAGTTTGTCTAGAACAGATTTTGAGTACACTTGGTAAACGTCAACAGCATCAGATTTAACAGCATTATCTTCAAAGGCAGTCAATACAAAACAAGAAAGAAATGGCTGTGAATCAATAATTTTCTTAGCTAAGTCAGCACCCGTAAAAGAGACATCACAACTATCAGACAATTCATAGTCCGTAACAATAGCATCTACTTCTCTGCTACCAAAGATTAAATCGTATGTCTCTTCTAGAGTATATAATGGCGTTATTCCTGTTATAGTAACCTTATCATCAATAAGCAGTATGGAACTTTTAAAAGAATTAATTTCTGAAAGTTCATCATCTATATATACAATATTCAATTTATTACCTTCAACTTGACGATTATATTTTGGTTGGTAATGATAACTTTAGAGAAAAACCGCTTTCCCCGGGCTTAGTTAATACATTAACAGTGCCATTTAAGTCTTCAACACTACCTTTTACCAAAGACATTCCAAGCCCTGTACCAATTGTATTGCCTTGGCTATCTGTTTTAGTTGTAAACAAGGGCTCAAAAATTTTACTTGAACTTGATATAGAATCCGATAATCCCGGACCTGTATCACTATAAATAATATCTAGATTATTTTTGTCTCTTACAACACTTATTGATATTATTTTATCACCTTGAAATCCGAGCCTTTTGAATGCCTCGTAAGAATTAGAGATTAAATTATTAAAAATAGCATCCAGTTCAATTTCAAAGCACTTAATTTTCGAATTTACAGGCACTTCAAAATTTAACTTAGCATTTTTGGAAGATAAATGTGCCTCCCAAAATTTATTTAGAACAAAGAAATAATCATCAAGATCAACGACTTTACTCTTTCTTCTGTCTTGTTTTAACGTATCAAGAGTTAACTTAAGCCAAGCATTAAGCTTATCATCTTGCCTTTCCATGTCCTCTATCATCAAAAAAGGATTTATGGCTGATTGTACTCCTGAAGTATCAATCTCCAACTTATTTAAAGCCAACACTAATTTTTTATGTCTAGAAGATAAGTTATTACTCATTTTTTTAAAGTCATGAGCAAATGATGCAATCATAGCTCCAGAGCTAGCAAGTACTCGCAACAATTTATTTTCTTCTGTAAGATTATCAATTTTCTCATCTTGAATTTTTGCATGTTGTACTAGAATATCTATTTTTTCTTCATCATCAGTGCTATCTGGGCTATCGTCATTAAATAAGTCGCTCTGAGCTTCATTTTCAGACTTAACTTTAGGTTTATGATCTTTAATAATTCCCTTAGATTTTTCTAAGAGTTCTTGCTCTTTATTTTTCTTTCGGTATAAAATATCTAGTATATAAGCAACAAAACTACGGTGATATTCAAGCTCTTTAACTAAAGAGACTAATACGTTCTTGAAAACTCCCAAATAATCATTTTCAATCAAGCCTTCTCGGTTTGTCTGATCTAATATACCTAAATTATTAAGCCTTGAGATATTTGCAACGCCAGCCAATTGATGAGCTCGAACCCTCCACTGCCCCTTTCTTAATGGTGCAGCTGGACTTGAAGCAGCTCGTTCATCAAGCTTAAGCCAATCAAAATGGGAGCCTAAACCATAAGGCCTTACACGCATATTATCTCTGTAGATCTTTACCCCACCATTTAAATCCAACCATTTATTTCTAAGAGCATAGTTTATATTTCTATAATGGTATTTTGCTTTCTCTTCAGAAGTTGTTGTTTTCTTAAGAAAATATGCAGAAAAACTCAAATCCCCTAAATTATCTAAAGTCTTTTTGAACTCTAAATTACTATCTTGCGTTGGTATAAGTTTATCTAATGCATATTCTCTTATATATAACCCTTTATTAAACTCGTCTTTCGAGAAAAGAGGCTCGTCTAAATAACTTTTCTCTTTGAAAAAATCATAGTCAAAATTATTTCTATCATACTCCGAAGGGAAATAGGTTATTTTCACTCTTCCATTGATAACTTCAGCCGATAGTTTCCAATCAAACTCATTGTAGTCATCATAGGTAAGCTCTCCATAACCATCATGTATATTTGACTTTAGAGAGATCTTAAAATCACTTTCTTCAGAAGGTGGAAGAAGCGACTTCAAGTTTTCAAACAACTTTGATATTTTGCTCTTAGGCCAAAACTCCCTAAGCTCACTAATACAAATAATCGTTCCAGATTTGACTTCTTCCTTATAGAGGTGTTCTTTCACACTAGTAAAGCTCTCCAAGCTTTCTGAAAAAGAAAAGTCAACTTCTTCCAGAGTTGCCTTTACTTGATCTAGTGTTGACTTTCCTTCGAAGTCATCCCAATTAACCTTCCAAATACAGGGTTGGCTATTCTCTTTAGCAGTTCTTACTTCACATACTTTTCCAAGTTTGTCTAGAGCAAACCTACCGATACCTTTGGCTCCAGATTTTACGCGCCCTTTACTAGATACCGCTTCCACTTCCTTAGCATCTGTTCCGATAGTCATCCAATGATTTCGAATTATATCAGATGTCATTCCCTCGCCATTGTCAGCTATAACTATAAAGTTTTTCTTTAGGAAAATTGACTCCAGTTGACTTCTTTGTGTGGCGTTAATTTTGCTATTAATAACGTAACTTTGATCTATATCAGAGTATGTATAGGATGTTAATAAAATCTTTTTAAGTTCTTTTTCATTTTCTTCAATCGAGTTAGTAAGAGATTCAAAACTTGCTAAGTCGAGATAGTCAGGGATACTTTCGTATTCACTAATAACAAAAATCTGGCACTCAGGAGCATCAGCATCATAGCTATTTTTTACTAGCTCTATAATAGCGCCTTCAGCAGAGGAAATACTCTCTCTACCTATTAATCTGGCAGTTTTAGCTGACACTCTAAACTCAACAAAGCTCTTTTCATCTCTTACAGAAACCATTAACTAATCCTTAACCTTCGTTGCTTGACCTTGATATACAAATTATGAATAATTTCCAATTCATTTTCTGTCAAACCTTCTATGGACAACAATAAATCTCTATTATTCTTTTTAATAATCTCTTCAATACATTTCTTTTTAGAGAATTTTTTAGATAAACTTAAAAAGTCCTTCTTCTTTACTTTTAAATAAGGTAATGGAAGCCCTTTAAACTCATTTGGGGTCAGTTCAAGGACTCCTCCACCATAGTATCGACCATTTAGCTCAGAAAATAATAAGGTTAAAGAGTTATAAAACGAATAAACCAACGATTCTATATCATACCCATCGTTCATTTTTATTCTATAGGCAGAGTCCGTAACATACACATCTGCTCGGTTAACCATTAGCTTTGGATAAAGGTGGCCTCTTTTAAAAAAAACTCCTTCGCTCTTCCATATAGTGGGAACATCAAACCACCTTTCTCTAAGCTTGCATTTATACCTATCAGGAATGCCAAGATCGACACCACTTAATAAGTAATTTGTAAGCTCTTTAGAAAAGTCTGATTCTGAGACTCCATTTAAATCCATCAAGTAACATGGCTTACCACTAATAGAAATCTCATCATACATTTGAGGTGTTATTTCAATCTTACCATTAACAAGCATCCCTTTTTGGACAATCTTCTTTGTGTATTTATCCAAATTTAAAGACTTCATTTCATCACTTGTCAATATGAAAAATGAATTTGCTGCTGTTACTATACCTGCTACAGACTTACAATAATGAGATACTTTATTACACTTTTTTGCAACTTCATCAATAAATGTCATCTCATCTTCAGTTAATATATAAGATGACCATTTGGCATTATGATCTCCATGATGACAAAGGAAATTAAGATTTTGATGACTTAATTGTTTAGTGTCTGATACTTCAGCAAAAAACAAACCACCTTCTAATCTATTGTTTTTATACGCAATTAAAATTACTGTATCCTGCTCTATATCCTCAAATGCTAAAGACTTGAAGGAGATGATTTCCAATCGATGAAATTCATCCAATAAGTACTTTCTTATTTCCTTTGCATAATTAACTTGAAGTAGTTCTGTAGGCAACACAAACGCCAAAACCCCTTGTTCAGACAACATTGATGAGGATTTAACAACAAACGACGTCCATATATTAGAAATTTCCTTGTCAGCTAAGCCATTTTCAACGTGTATAGACTTACACTTCTGTGTCTGTTCTTTATTCAGCCGTTTTCTTGCAATATATGGGGGGTTACCAATAACTAAATCATACTTCTTAGATGCCTCCCAGAACAGAAAGTCGTCGTTAATGAGAGTGATAAAATCATTGTTACTTACATGCACGCTATCCAATGCTTGAGGCTCAATTTCAATTGCATCGAGGTAATAATTTCCACGCTGAAATGAAGACTCAATTTCTTTAACAAAAACACCATCACCACAACTTGGCTCAAGTACATTGATCACATTTCGTTTTTCTTCGAATGAGTACTTTTTCGCTCTATCTGTTAACCATTCAGATATCACTTTCGGAGTGTAGAATGACCCTCTATTCTTAATGTTCAAGTAGTGTATCCTGCTGCTTTTGAGCTGTTCATCATATAACTTAACAGGCTAAAATATATCTCACATGACTAACAGGCGCAAACTAACCATCTGATGTAATTTGCATTTCGCTCATACATTTTCTCTACACTTTGCATAGAGAATGACTACCATCCAACCCAAAAACCTTCAGGCATATGTCATCAATGTGAAACCCCATCATTGATTCCGACAGGAGCCTGAAATGAATCCCAAAACGTCCGATTACCAAAAGCAGCAACGCTATCAGGAAAATGAAATCTTAGAACATGCGGCTGAGATACTGGCAACACGCTACGTGCGTGGTGATGCCCTAACTAAACCTGAAGCCACTAAAGAGTACGTCCGCTGTAAGCTAGGTAGCTATGAACGTGAAGTATTTGCCTTATTGCTACTGGATAACCAAAACCGATTGATTGAGTTTAAAGAGCTTTTTCATGGAACGGTGGATGCGGCCAGCATCTACCCGCGTGAAGTTGTGAAAGCGGTGCTAGACGTGAATGCCGCAGCGGTGATATTCACGCATAACCATCCATCTGGAGACTCAACACCCTCCCAAGCTGACAGACGGATTACCGAAAGACTTAAAGACGCGCTCGCGCTGGTGGATGTGCGTGTATTGGACCACATCGTGACAGGCGAGACCTGCACCTCATTTGCTGAAAGGGGGTGGTTATGATTGAACAACATTATGGAGAGCAGTGCATTGACGATGCGTTACATGCGTCACTGGAAGCACTTCTTAATCGGTGCACTATCCCAGAAAACGCCAAACGACTCGTATTGAACTGCCGCCAAATGAGTTACTACCGACATCGACAAGGCTTGCACCCCATTGAAGTGCAGCTAAAACGAGAATCTGTATCAAGCCCTTGGCTGGTGGTCTTCTTTGCTAGCTTCTCTTACCCTGATGATAAAAGTGCATCTGTTGAACCTGAGTTGTACTTTCACCTTACTAATCGCTGGTGCTATCAGCCCGATGTGGGGAGCACGGATTTATCCCACCCAGAAGTCCAAGAGCTGCTCTCAGTATGGATGAAAGCCTTTGCTCGTCACCTCTCCACAAACGTCTTTGATGACGTGCAGTTGACGATGCTCAGTACGCTCCACTAAATCCTAATCTCTCATTTCTTATTTGAATCCTGAAACAAGGAGGACTCACTATGTCCAAATTAACCTTCACAGCATCATCACTACCTGTATCGAAGCAACTGCATAAGCTGTTAAGTGAGCAGTTGACCACTCATTTGCTGGGCAATGAAACTCTCGCCACCAGCCGTTATCTGGTGTTTAACTTTCGAGATAAAAGTTACAGCGCGGATGATGGTGGTTTTCATCCGGTTGAGATTGCGATTTGCCACACCTCAACAGGAGAATGGAGCATTGAGTACATCACTGACTTTGCCTATATGGGGAACCATTACCCAGAGCTAGAGCGAAATTTAGATTTTGATTTTCGGGTTGGACAGTTCTTTGTGGCTTATCGTGGTTGGCTGCCAATGCAGGGTAGCCGTGATGCCAAAGAGTTGTACCAGTTGTGGGAGTGTAACTTTCTTGCTTATGTCGATACGGACGCTTACAACGAGATAGCCGTCACCCCGCAATAGCTCATGACTTCCCTTCTCCTTAACACCATTAAGCTTGTCACCGCTCTTATCACTTTGTTTACCCTCTCTCCTTTCTTTGGCGCTATCGGAACTCTGACGACGTTAGGTTTTCTGGTGGTGCTGTTGATTGGTGTATTGGTAGCGATTGCCGAGTTCAGTGATAAGCATAAGCCTCGTTAATGTTAATCGGCTCACGCTTTCGTGTTGCCGATTGATGCTGTTTTCACCGTTGGACATTATGTGTCTGACTCACCTCTACTCTCCCGACATTAAATGTCCACCTCCGGTCTTGGAGCTTTGATGTATTGAGAGTGTAGTCATGAGCAATAAAACCAGCATTGAAGGGTTATCCGCTTTGCTGCACACGCTGATGCTTATTCCTCAACACCGATGGATTACCGTTAGGGAGTTGCAGCAGCAGTTAGCCCTACTCGATATCCACCGTACCACGCGCAGCATTAAACGCTATCTCGATGAAATCATTGTGGACGTGTTTAACGTGGAGTGTGATTCGATGAGCATGCCTCATGTTTATCGGAAAACTTCAGAGCAATTACTGAAGCTCAACAAGCAGGAGATGCTTTATTGGCAACTGACGAATAAGTACTTACTACCGCTTGTTCCCGATGCACTGAATTATGGACAAGGTCGCTCCTCGGAGAGAGACAAACCCTTACTCCACAAGGGTTCAGCGCATTCAAAAGAGCAAGCATGGTTAGCCAAAATCCATGTAGCACTGCCCAATATTCGTGAGTGGAGTAATGAGCAGCGGCAAGTACTGAATGCGGTACACACGGCATTGCTCAACAACCGTATGCTCAACATATCGAGTCAAGTTTTGCAGCAAGAGAAAGCGCTCATCGAACCACTGGGACTCTCGGTTCAATGTGACGCGCTCTTGCTGCTTTTTCGTCTATCCGGTCAACCCACGATACGCACCCTAGCCTTGCCTTTGATTGATGAGGCCAGTGTATCGACGTTTTCTTTTATCTATCCCACTGATTTCAATCTAGAGCAGTTCATGCGTGAACACGCTGAAATCAGCACACCTCAAATTTAACTCACTAGAGAGAAACGACTATGAACAAATCATGTTTATTCATTATCACGGCGATTACCTTAACAACCACCACGGCCTTCGCTGGTGGAACGTTAGGTGGCAATCCATCCGCAGATTCGGGGGCAATCAATGTCAGTGTTGGCAAGTGCACTCAGTACAAAATGGATGTGAAAGCGGCGCAACAAGCAGGTAAGGACGTATCGAGCATCACAATTCCTGAAGGTTGCGAAGCCGTCAAAGAAAAGTAATG
The DNA here is from genome assembly GCF_050113695.1 of Vibrio sp. TRT 17S01. Lineage (NCBI taxonomy): Bacteria > Pseudomonadati > Pseudomonadota > Gammaproteobacteria > Vibrionales > Vibrionaceae > Vibrio > Vibrio sp. TRT 17S01. The sequence continues at coordinate 541,757 of NZ_JBNJOG010000002.1, forward strand.
CCAACAGTAGCGATAAAAAATGACAATGGGGAGCCATCACGCTCCCCATTCTTTTTTTGTCTCAATGCACCAGTTTGAAGGTATATGTTATCTGTTAAAAAGCGACTTAATTCTTAAAACACTGTTTTCCCTGTGCTTTATACCAAATCTTTATTTCTTCGATAACACCACGAGGTGAGTCTTCTCTTCCAATAGCTGGATGGAATATCAACCCATTTCCTTCAGGATGGTCAACGATATTTGCAAAATGTTCTGCTAACTTCGAGATATGCTTATCGTATTCAGTATTTGGTAAATCATTGGTATCAGTGTCTTCAAAAAAATCTTCAAGTAATCGATAAAACTCGGATTCAGTATAGTCTTGCAGTTGGTCTTTCAATTCCATATTACGATCCCCTATGTATATCTATATGTCTTTTAGGTGTCACAACGCATAGATTCTCTACATCGTATACTTTGCCACCGTGCTGTATTTCTTCTTTGTGGTGGACTTCATATCTTTGTCTTCCACCAACTTGCTCTTCTGGGAATGTGAATGGAGCACACCCCCTATTAATTAGTCTTTGATTAGAGCGACTAAATTGACTTAAAAGAGACGAATCTTCTGCAACCGCACTCCAAAACGCTTCTCTAAACGCATCAAAACTACTGAACTCTTTACCTCTAAGCTTATCAGCAACCTGAGATGGAATAGGAGCACCAAGCCCTTCTCCTGCTTTCTCTAACCATATCCCTGTTATATCTTCACCACTACCCGTTACTACCCCAGATTCATCACGCGCAGTTTTTCGGAAGACTAGGTAGAGAGGAGGGAGCCCTGTATCCGCAGGGAAAGTCACAATATACTCAGCAAGCTCTTCCTCGGGATAGAGCGCTGTACCTATCTCTTGTTCATGCTCTTCGATAGGACGAACCCAGATATTGTGAACATCAAGCTGATCATTTTCGGGCAATACAGTATCAGGTGTCAGTACATCCGTTGAACCATCCGGTGTCCACGTAATACTAATACCGTTATCCAACTCCGCAACAAAGTGTTGCCCTTGTTGCACCGCTACGCGCTTCGCAACGCGGTCACCATAGGCACTACCCTCACCCGTTTTGATACCCACAACTTGCTGTTTACCATTTTCGTCCGTGTACATATTGAAGCGTACACGCATCGTCGTCGTGTCATCACTGGCGCCCTCCAAAGTTCCATCACCAAGCTGAGAAGGCCATAAGGCCGCAGCGAGAAAGCCCCCCATTCGAGCAAAACCCGCGAGTGCTTCTCCTGATATTGACCACGCGCCCATTGTATTCGTCGTACTGGTACTTAAGATACCTAGGTTCGTCGTCGCTGTATGGGCCGAAGTCGCCAGCAGCGCCACCTTACCATAATCGGTTGCTTTAGAAGCCGTGGTGATGGTGGTTAAATTCGTGACGGGCAACTCTTTCTCGAACAGACTATCGCTGTTTATCGCCTTAAACTGAGTTCCCGATATGAAAGCATCCGAGTGTGCATAATGAGTATTCGCTAAGCAACTGTAAGTGCCAGGAGTAAGCGGAGGTAAGGCAGTTTCTTTTTCCGGAGAGCTCTGTGCTTGCTCGACAGCCTTAACGATAAGTGTATCCCCGACTTTCAACGACATTGGGTCAGCATTGTATTGCGGATTCAAATCAAGGAGCTGTTTGGCTGACAAACCATATTGCTCAGCTATTGCTCCCCACGTCTCACGTTGATGGGTATCTAAGTCTGTAGCAACGGTATGCGTTTCTGGTTTGCTCTCTGCTTTATCCATTTTCTCTGGTTGAGTGGTTTGTCTTTCGGCGACAGGCTGCTTGGGTGCTGAAAGCAGCTCTTTGATGTCCAGCTTAATACCATGCTGAGCTAACCAATCGTCATTGAGGTTATCGAGTTCCTCTCGGGTGATTTGCTTTTCTAAATACACCAGATGTTGGTTCTCAACTTCTTTCCCTGCGAGCTTCCAGTAAACCAAAATAGCACTTTGATAACGATTGTAGCCCTGCT